>CAVHCL010000126.1:0-30515 GCA_963634425.1 Bacteroidaceae bacterium | reverse complement strand
CTGTCATTGCTCATCTGACTTAACGAAAACGTTCTTTTTTTCGCATATTCTACATTTAGCGTACAAAGATAATAAAAAATGTGTAAAACGCACACTCTGTATGCGGAAAATGTGCGGCTAATCCAGCACTTTCAGTTTCACGAGCCCTATCTTGGTGGTGGTGTTCTGTAAAATCTTAAACTCCCAATGGCCGAACTTCACTACTTCGTTGAGTTTGGGGAAACTCTGGTATTCATGCAGTATAAGTCCGCCCACCGTCAGATATTCGTCGCTTTCGGGGAAGTCGAGTCCGAGGGTCTCATTGGCCTTTTCTATCTCCAGCCTGGCGGACAGGATGTATTCTCCGTTGCCGAGGTCCTTGGCGATGTAGTTGTTATTGTCGTGTTCATCCTCTATCTCTCCGAATATTTCTTCCACCAGGTCTTCCAGGGAGACTATGCCCCCGGTGCCGCCGAACTCGTCCACTACCACTGCCAACGAACGTTTTTGGCTGATGAGAGTGCCGAGCAGCTTCTGTGCGTTCATGGTTTCCGGTACTATGGGCATCTCCTTGACGTGTTTTGTCCAGTCGTCCTCTTCGGTTATCCTGAACATCTCCGAACTGTGTATGAAGCCGGTGATGTGGTCTATGTCACCCCTGTAGACGATTATTTTGGAGTATCCGCTTTCCACGAACAGGGATTTCAGCACGCTGAGCGGAGTACTCTCGTCCACAGCTGTGATTTCCGTACGCGGCACTATGCAGTCCCTCACCTTCACAGAACTGAAGTCCAACGCATTCTGGAAGATCTTCACTTCATCCTCTATCTCCCCTTCGTTCTTTACGTTGTCTATGTTGCTCTGTATCAGATAATCCAAGTCTACTTTGGAGAATGTCTTGGAGTCTGCGTCCTTGGCAGTCTTCGTCCCCGCCATCTTCAGCAATGTCTTGCTCAGCAGGCTGGTGAACTTGCTCACGGGCCACAGCACTATGTAGATGATGTATGCCGGAAGTGCGAAGATGCTGAGAGCCTTGTTGGGGTTGAGCCGGAAAAGTGTCTTGGGCAGGAACTCGCCTGTCACCAGCACTATCATGGTGCTGAGTATGGACTGTATGAGTAGGCAGACAATTTCGTTGGGACAGTCGCCCGTCGCATGATGGATGCCCAAAGGTGTCAGTATCAGTCCGTTGATAAGCCTTGCCATGAGAATGCCGTAGACCACCAGTGCGATGTTGTTGCCCACCAAAAGTGTGGATATGAAGTCGCTGCTGTGCTTGTAGAAAGTGTCTATGATTCTTGCCGAGAACGACATGCCCTCCCTTTCCATTTCGAATCTCATCTTGTTGCTCGACACGAAAGCTATTTCCATGCCCGAGAAGAAAGCGGAGAAAAGCAGCACTACGGCTGTCTCTATGAATATCGAATAGTTTATTTCCATCAGTATTTGTTTCTTTTTTCCGGTGCGGGTTCAAATTTGGTTGTCTTGTTTCTTTTTGTCATGGCAGGGGGCGTGGGTTGTGCGGCGTTGGCGGTATCGGCGGCAGTGGCCACAGTGCTGTCTTCAGCCATATAGTCTTCTGTCGGAGACGTAGTGTCGGAGACGGGGAATGCGCCTACGGAGTTGGTCACGGAGTAGCGTGTCATCTGTTCGTTGCTTCTGAACTCGGTGCCTTGCAGTTCCCTTTCTGGAGTGGTGATATGCATATGGGTGTGGTTCCACATCTCGTGCCGTGCCATGTCCCAATACAGTTCCTCGGTTCGGAACACCTCGTTGTTGAGGTTGCGTATCACCACTCTGCCTCGGAGTTCCCATATCTGTTGGCGGTGCAGGTAGGCGGTGTCCGACTGTACGTAGAGGTCTACGTGGAAGTCCTTGTCGAACCTCTGCATCAGCATGCCTTTCATGAATTTCCACGATGACAGTTCGCCTTCCTTGTTGTATATGTCCCATTCCTCCGCCACAAGGTGATATCTTATCAAGCCGGAGTCGGAGATAAAAGTGCTTATGCCCCTGGCGTGCATGAAAGGCAGCGAGTCCGCATCACTGATGGCAGCGGCTGTGTGTCCTGTATCGCCGCCGCACGACGACACCGCCACGTTCACTGCCACGGCAAAAGCCAGAGTTGCCGCTATGCGGCTATGTAGTCTGATGGTCCGACGGGGGTGAGGCACAGCTATTTAATCTTGAATTTCTGAAACCATGCGTCGTTGTACGTGAAACCGATGTTCAGCATCAGGTAGTTCTCCGTTATCATGGTTGCGGCGCTTGGAGCGCGCCTCAGCCACTGCACCCCGACGTTAGCCATAGAGCGGTTGGTGTAGCTGTTGGTGATGGGAAGTCCCACGCCCGCTGTGATACCGTATTCCCTTGGGCCGTCCGCTCCGTTTACCTTGAGGTATGGGGTGGAGTAGTGTGCGCCCATGCGGTACTGTATGCGCTTTGCGTACCGTTTGTTGAGCGGGTCTATGGTATACTGCGCTCCGGCAGCCACTTTCATCCTGTCCTTATAGCTGCCTTTTGTGGGTATGTATTCCCCTGTGTTCTTGTTGTATTCTGGTACATGGCAATCTCCCCACAGTTCGTGCTTGAAGTCCACTCCGGCTTGCAGGGTATTCTTGTGTTGCCATCCAAGTCCCACGCCGTAGCAGTAGGGAAGGTCAAAAGCGTTCTTTGCCGTAATGGGTGTCGGGTCAGAGTCCGCTGTCGTGTACCTTTCCATGGACGCTTCGCCCTTTATCTTATGTCCTATGCTTGCTGTTGCGCCTATGGTCAGGTGGTCTACATTTGTCAGTCTCACAGTGTATTGTGCGCCCAAGTCTATCTTGTAAGTCCTGATGTCCGCCTCGTGTGTGGATGTCAGTCCGCTGTAGCTGCTGCTTTGGGTGCTGCCTTCCGAGAATGTCTCAGCCACCGTATGGTTGTAGCTGCCCCATATCAGTCCGGCGTTGAAGCCCACAGACAGGCCTTTCAGCACATTGGCTCCCAATCCCATATACGCTTGGTGCAGACCTCCGCTGCCGCTGTACGTGTCCGTCTTGGAGATGAGTTGTGTTGACACCGACTCCTTGCCCACAATGGATGAGGTGGAGAAAGAATATCCTATGGAGGTGTACGGAACGAAACCGAACGAGAGCCCCACTCCCTTGCGCAGTCTCAGTCCGGCATTTACGTAGTCTATGTTGCAGTTGTTCACGTTCACTCTCGTCCCCTGGCTGTGCAGACTGCCGAAACTGGCGTTCATGCCCGCGTCGAAGATGAAAGTGAGGGAGTCTATGGAGGCGTACGAGGCGGGGTTTGCCATGTTCACGCGGTTGCCCGACCTCAGTCCTATGCCCACTCCGGCCATGCTTTTGTTGAAGCCCTGCGACTGGTCGTTCAGTGTGCCAAGCCCGAATCTTGAATATGAGGAGTTGCTTCCGTTGGCTTGTGCGAATGCTGCTGCGCACGCCGCGGCGGCAAAGAGCGTTGCCAACGTCCTATAGCTATAGCATCTTGTCATAGTTGTAGTCCAATATCTTGTTCAGTCCGCGCGGGACTATCAGTTTGTCCGTGTAGATGATGTTCTTTATGTTGCTGTCGAAGTTTATCTTGTCTCCTCCAGTCAGGAACACCAGCAGGTGAGGGTACTTCGTCCTCATGGATTTGATGTAGCCCTCTATCTCGTACTTCATGCCTCTCAGCACTCCCGAGCGTATGGCCGTCTCCGTGTCGTATCCCATGCCAGGCACGTTCCCCTCTGCCGACACCAAAGGCAGTCTGGCGGTGTACTCGTGCAGGGCGTGCAGTCTCATCTGCATTCCAGGAGCTATGTTGCCTCCCCAATAATTGCCCTTGGCATCTATCACCTCGTACGTGATGCAAGTGCCGGCATCTATCACCAACAAGTCTTTCTTGGGCTTAAGCGAACTGGCTCCCACGGCGGCGGCTATCCTGTCCGCTCCCAAAGTGCGTGGCGTACGGTATCTGTTGGATATAGGCACCGGAGTGTCGGGGGTAAACCTCAGTATGGGGAACTGCATTTTCCCCAACACCTTGTCTGCCTCTTCCGTGATGTCTCTCACTGTTCCCAATATGCCGCACTCAAAGTGGTACTTCGCAGCAAAGGCTGGCAAAGCGGACAATGTCTCGTTGGAAGTACGCGTCTCCTCCAGAGGTTCGTCACCGCTAAACGCCACCAACTTGGCTACGGAATTGCCTATGTCTATCACCAATTTCACGGCGGCAAAGGTACGATATTTCATTGATATGATGAAGCGTTGGCTGTAAAAGATTTCCGCTCCGTCGCAAAAATGTCGGCAAACACTTCCCTCTTTCGGCGGAAAGCAGTAACTTTGCGTTATGAAATTGAGAAAATCGCTCTTTGTGGTGCTCCTCTTTCTCTCTATTGCCGTATGCGGGGCACAGGAGGGCGACAGCGTAAGGGTGAGCCTTGTCACCTGTTCTCCAGGCAATAAGGTGTATTCCCTGTACGGGCATACCGCCATCCGTTGCCAGAATTTTACAAGAGGTGTTGACGTGGCGTTCAACTACGGCGTGTTCTCGTTCGCCCAGCCGCATTTCGTGTGGCACTTTGTGCTCGGCAAGTGCGACTATATGGTGATGCCTATACCCTGGGACGATTTTCTTGTGGACTACAGGGAGCGTGGCTCTTCGGTGACGGCGCAGGTGCTCAATCTCACGCCGCGCGAAAGCAACGCCGTTTTCTTCTCGCTCGTGGACAACTGCAGCAAGGAAAGACGTTGCTACAGGTACAATTTCCTTTACAACAACTGCACCACCAAGGTGCGCGACATGATAGAGGGGTGTGTGGATGGCAAGGTGGTGTATCCAGATACCCTTCCGCATCTTACCTACAGACAGATACTGCATCAGTACACCGACGGTCATCCTTGGGCGCAGGAGGGTAACGACATGCTTTTGGGTGCCGCTGTTGACACCGTACTGTCGGCAAGGGCAGCCATGTTCGCGCCGGAATATCTGATGAGGTATGCGGCGGATGCCGTGATAATACAGGAGAGCAACGACTCGCGCCCTTTGGTGTTGGAGACGGAGAACATACTGGAGAAGCGCGACGTGCCTGAGGAAGACTTTCCGCCTGTCGCTCCCTTGACTGCGGCGTTGTGTTTTCTGGCGTTTTGCGTGTCGGTGTGCCTCCTTGAGAGGCTTTTCAACCGTATGTTTTGGCTGTGGGACATCCTGCTGCTTACGGCGCAGGGGTGCGTCGGCGCGCTCTTGCTCTTCATGTTCCTGTTCTCTGAGCATCCGGCGGTGGGGAGCAACTGGCTGGTATGGCCTTTCACGCCGTTGGCGTTCCTTGGACTCTGCCCTGTGGTGAAAGCGGCGGTGGGGAGAAGAAAGACGTGTTGGCACACGTTGTATTTTGTGTATTTAACATTATTTGTGGTATTTTCCCCTTGGATACCCCAAGATTTCGGAAATATAGTCGTACCTTTGGCGGTGGCTTTGCTTACACGTCCTGTAAGTTACTGCGCCTATTATAGCAGGAACAAATTGTAGATGACAACGACGAACAGAAACAGAATACTCATTTCGCTGGTGGCTCTGGTGACCGTTGCAGGCACGAAGGCTCAGAACGCTTCCGACGTTCCGCGTCTTGTGGTGAACGTCATCATAGACCAGTTGCGTACCGACTACCTTGAGGCATTTGCCCCGCTCTACGGCGAACGCGGCTTCGTGCGCCTGATGAATGAAGGCAGGGTGTACGTTCAGGCGGAATATCCTTTTGAAGACCCAGACCGGGCTTCTTCCGTGGCCTGTCTCGTGACAGGGGCAAGTCCCTATGAAAACGGCATTGTAGGGGAGAGATGGCTCGACAGGCAGTCGCTTGTGCCTGTGCATTGTGTGGATGACGACGAGTACCAGGGGCATCTCACCTCGGACAAGTCCTCAGCCAAGCACCTTGGGGTGTCCACCATAGGCGACGAACTGAAAATCACCACAGAGGGAAAAAGCATGGTGATTTCCGTTGCCCCCAACCGTGACGCAGCCGTCCTCTCTGCCGGTCATGCTGCGGACGGCGCGTATTGGATAGACGACACCACAGGCAAATGGGCAGGCTCCAACTATTATGGAGCGTTGCCGGAGTGGGCAGGCAAGTTTGACACGTCCCAACCACTGTCGTCGCGCATAGGCTCCGTGTCGTGGAAGCCTCTCAACGAGCTTGTAAGCAACTTCAGCTATTTTGTCACCGGCAGTTCGCACAAGTCGTTCAGCCATAAGTTCTCCGGGGAACGCAAGTACCGCGAGTTTAAGGCGAGTGCGTGTGTCAATGACGAGGTGAACCGTTTTGTGCAGTATATGTTCCAAAACAACCCCATGGGAGTGGACGGTGTCACAGACATGCTGCACATTACCTATTATGCCGGTGCGTACGACCACAAGTCATCCTCGCAGTATGGCATGGAGTTGCAGGATACGTACGCCCGTCTTGACAGACAACTTGAGGAACTCTTCGACATGGTGGAACACCGCGTGGGGGCTGGGAAGGCTCTATTTGTGGTCACCAGCACCGGACACACCGACCCGGAGGATGTCAAAGACCTCAGCAAGTACCGTGTTCCCACGGGCACTTTCTCCATCACCAAGGCGCAGCTCCTGCTCAATATGTACCTTATAGCTGTGTACGGTCCGGGGCAATATGTGGACACTGCGCTCGACAACGAATTGTATCTCAACCTCAAACTTATAGAGAGCCGCAGCATCAACCTCGCCGAGATGCTTGTGCGCTGCAGCGACTTTCTCATACAGCTCAGCGGAGTAAGGGATGTGTACACCAGCCAGAGGCTTGCCCTCGGCGCTTGGACTCCCGGCATCAGCAAACTGCGCAACGCATACAACCCCAAATGCTCGGGGGACATACTCATACAGGTGTCGCCGGGATGGGTGCTTTCCAACGAGAACACACACGAGCAGTCGCTCAGCAGGGAGTCTTATCTTGGCTTCCCCCTCTTTATGATGGGGTGCGGAGTGAGACCGGAGAAGGTGTACGAGCCTGTGACGGTGGACAGGGTGGCTCCCACGCTGGCAAAGGCCATGCGCATCAGGGCTCCCAACGCGTGCTCATGTGCGCCGCTGAATTATTGAAACAAGTTTCGCAAGCCATGGCCAAAAGGCGGACAGTCTTCAGGTCACTCTGAAGACCTTACAGCCGTGGTGTATGCGGAGGATTAATTATCATAGACAAAACAACATCAGACAAAAATGGATATATCCAAATTCTTAGTAAAACTGTTTGGAGACAAGAAGTCCCGCGACCTCAAGGTTTACCGTCCTTTAGTGGCGGAAGTGCTGGAGGTGTACCCCAAGATACAGGCTCTCGGCAACGACGAGCTGCGGGCAAGGACGCAGGAGATAAAGAAAGAGATACAGGAGTCGGCAGCAGACCTCAGACAACGGATACAGACTCTAAAGGACAGTGTGCCGCAGACTGACATACAGGATCGTGCCCCCATCTTCGCCGAAATTGACAAACTGGAGAAGGAGGTGCTCGAACGTATGGAGAAGGCTCTAGACGCGGCACGTCCGGAGGTGTTCGCCATAGTGAAGAGTACCGCGGAACGTTTCACCAACAACGAGACGGTGGAGGTTACCGCCAACGATTTCGACCGTGCGCTTGCCGCACGGCACGACTTCGTGGAGATAGACGGCGACAAGGCTATATACCACAACCATTGGGTGGCTGGAGGCAACGACACCAAATGGGCGATGGTGCATTTCGATGTACAGCTCTTCGGAGGTACCGTGCTGCACCAAGGCAAGATAGCCGAGATGTTCACGGGAGAGGGAAAGACCCTCACCGCCACTTTGCCCGTCTTCCTCAATGCCCTTACCGGAAACGGAGTGCATGTGGTGACTGTCAACGACTACCTCGCCAAGCGAGACTCTGAGTGGATGGGACCCATCTATATGTTCCACGGACTCAGCGTAGACTGCATCGACAAGCATCAGCCCAACAGCGAAGCCCGCCGCAAGGCTTACCAGGCGGACATCACGTTCGGTACCAACAACGAGTTCGGCTTCGACTATCTGCGCGACAACATGGCGCAGGATCCCAAGGACCTTGTACAGCGTATGCACAACTACGCCATTGTGGACGAGGTGGACTCAGTGCTTATCGACGACGCCCGCACGCCTCTCATCATATCTGGTCCGGTGCCAAAGGGAGACGACCAGCAGTTTGAACAGTACCAGCCTCTTGTGGAGAAACTGGTGGGAGTGCAGAGACAACTTGCCACACAGTACCTTGCAGACGCCAAACGCCTCATAGCCGAAGGGCAGGAGAGCGGCGACAAACAAAAGACAGAGGAAGGCTTCCTCTCACTCTTCCGCAGCCACAAGGCTCTGCCTAAGAACAAGCCGCTCATCAAGTTCCTTTCCGAGCCGGGCATCAAGGCAGGCATGCTCAGCACGGAGGAGACATACATGGAGAACAACAACCGCCGTATGCCTGAGGCCACAAATCCGCTTTACTTTGTGGTGGACGAGAAGCTCAACAGCGTAGACCTCACGGACAAGGGAAACGAGTGGCTTGCCGCGCAGGTCAACGACCCCTCCCTCTTCGTGCTTCCTGACATAGCCTCCATCTTGTCGCAGATAGAGTCTTCGTCCAAGACTCCCGAAGAGCAAATAGAGGAGAAGGACAAGGCTTTCAACGATTATGCCGTCAAGAGCGAACGTGTGCACACCATACAACAGTTGCTCAAGGCTTACACCATGTTCAACCTCAACGACGAGTACGTGATACAGGACGGCGAAATAAAAATAGTGGACGAACAGACCGGACGTATCATGGAGGGCAGACGATGGAGCGACGGACTGCACCAGGCTGTGGAGGCCAAGGAGCATGTTAAGGTTCAGGCTGCCACACAGACATACGCCACCATCACGTTGCAGAACTATTTCCGTATGTACCACAAACTGGCAGGTATGACGGGTACGGCTGTCACAGAGGCAGGCGAGTTCTGGGACATCTACAAGCTCGATGTGGTGGAAGTCCCCACCAACCGCCCTGTCATACGCAACGACATGAACGACCGTGTCTACCGTACACAGCGCGAGAAGTACAAGGCTGTGATAGAGGAGGTGGAGAAGATGCGCAACTCCGGCCGTCCCGTCTTGGTGGGCACCACCAGCGTGGAGATATCGGAGATGCTTTCCAAGATGCTGCAGCTGCGCAAGATACCGCACCAGGTGCTGAACGCCAAGCTGCACCAGAAAGAAGCCGACATCGTGGCGTTGGCAGGACAGAGCAGTCCCGGCACAGTGACGGTGGACGGCAAGCAGGAAGAACGTATGCTCGGCACCGTAACCATAGCCACCAACATGGCAGGACGCGGTACTGACATCAAGTTGTCCCCCGAGGTGAAAGAGGCGGGCGGACTTGCCATAGTGGGTACGGAACGTCACGAGAGCCGTCGTGTGGACAGACAGTTGCGAGGCAGAAGCGGACGACAGGGCGACCCGGGAAGCAGCGTCTTCTTCGTTTCCATAGAGGACAAGCTGATGAGGCTCTTCGCCAGCGAACGCATTGCCAAGGTGATGGATCGTCTGGGCTTCAAGGACGGTGAGATGATAGAGCACAGCATGATAACGCACAGCATAGAGAACGCGCAGAAGAAAGTGGAGGAAAACCACTTTGGAGTGCGCAAGCGTCTGCTGGAGTTCGACGACGTTATGAACAAGCAGCGTACCGTCATCTACGAGAAACGCCGCCATGCCCTTATGGGAGAGCGTCTCGGCATGGACATCTCGGACATGATATGGGATCGTGTGTGCAATGTCATAGAGAACAACAGGAAGTGGGACGACTGCCGTATGCGTTTTCTGGAAGTGTTTGCCATGGAAGTTCCCTTCACCGCCGCCGACATGGAGAACACCACGCTCGACGACCTTGCCGAGAACGCATACCAGAAAGTGCTTGAACGTTTCAGCCAGAAGACGGACATCATGGCCGCCAACGCCAACAAGGTGGTGAAGGTGATATACGAAGGTCCGCAGGGAAAGATGTTCGAAAACATCATGGTGCCCGTTATAGCGGGAAACAGGCAGTACAACATCCCAGCCAACCTCAAGGAGGCGTACGAGTCGGACTCGCACAACGTGGTCACGTCTTTCCACAAGGCTCTCATACTCCACACCATCGACGACGCGTGGAAAGAAAACCTCCGTCTTCTCGACGAGTTGAAGCACAGCGTGCAGAACGCAAGCTACGAACAGAAAGACCCACTGCTTATCTTCAAGTTGGAGAGCGTGAAAATCTTCGACCAGATGATAAACAACATAAACGACCGTGTGGTAAGCGTCATCATGCGCGCCATGGTTCCGGAGCTTCATGTGGAGGATGCTCCTCAGCAGCAGATGCCGGAGCAGCGTCAGCAGCAGAGGCTTCAGGAGTCGAGAGGCGAACTCACAGACGACGGACAGCGTCAGGCGGCTTCGCGCGACACACGCGACCGTCAGCCTACCCAGCCCGTACGGGCCGACAAGCTGCCCGGACGCAACGACCCGTGTCCTTGCGGTTCCGGCCTGAAGTTCAAGAACTGCCACGGGCGTAACATTTAACAACGGACAGATGAAAGCCAGTCAACAAACAATCAAAGAGGTGGAAAAGGCACTTGGTGCCGTTGTCGCCTGTTATCCGGCGGACAAAGACCCCGTCATGACGGACATCAGCATCATGGCCAGCCCCGTGTCGGGTGTCCTCAGTGTCTTCAACGACGACGAGAATACCATAGACAGCAGGGTGGTGGAGGAATGGAAAGGTTCTCCCGCAGACGGGTTCTACGAGAACGTCTCGGCTGTGGTGCGCTCATGCATACGCCGTCTCAGGGACGACATAGGCAGGACATGCATATTGCAGCCTTTCTCGTTCATACTTGTGGACGACAGACACGAGACCATACAGGACTTGGAGATGATAGACGCTGAGGAGACCGTGACTCTCGACGGCAACCTGCTTGAGGGGTTTGAGGACGACCTCGACGATTTCCTGCAGCATCTCCTTTCCGACTGACGGGCTTTCTTCCGTTCTTGGCAGTGCGGAAGCGTGGCAGGCAAGTGGACCTCCATGCTTCCGCACTGTTTTTGTGTCGCCGTCGCATGACACAAGCCCTCCAGGTTGGTTGGAAATAACTCAGGTGGCAAAGTGTTTGCTTTGCGCATAGTTTTGTTCTGTTTGGTTTCTTTTTGTAGATTAAGCGCCCATAAAAAGTGATAAACTGAAAGAAAAAGTGAATTTTTCTGTTCAGTTTTTACGTTTGTTAAATAATTTTAATTAACTTTGCGCCCGAAACCGTATATATTGTATCATTACAAACGGCAAATGTTAAAGACAGCGAAGAAAAACAGACACAAAATTATTCAACATTAACAATCACAACATGGGTAAAAAAGTTTTATTGTTCCTTGCTTGTGTCTTGATGAGCACAGGCATGACATTCGCCCAACAGACAGTCACCGGTACTGTCATTGACAGCGATACGGGCGAACCTCTGGTAGGTGCTTCCGTCAAGGTGCTTGGTACCTCGTTTGGTGCGTTGACAGACGTAGACGGCAAGTTTACACTCAAGAACCTTCCCAAGTCTGCGAAGACGGTGGAGGTCAGTTATATGGGTATGGACAACGTGAAGGCCAACATAAAGCCTAAGATGTCCATATTCCTTACCTCCAACATAAAGAATCTCGACGAGGTGATGGTTGTAGCCTACGGTACTCAGAAGAAGTCTTCTTTCACAGGTTCCGCTGCAGTGGTGGGATCGGAGGAGATAGGCAAGGTGCAGGTTACCAATGCCGCCGACGCTCTCAAAGGTAAGGCCGCCGGTGTCCAGATTTACAATTCTTCCGGTCAGCCCGACGCTGTATCCTCCATCCGTGTCCGCGGTTTCAACTCCATGATTGCAGGGCAGAACCCTCTGATAGTGCTCGACGGTTCTCCCTACGACGGAAGTCTTAACAGCATATCTCCGTCTGACATAGAGACTTTGACCGTGCTCAAGGATGCGGGTTCCACAGCGTTGTACGGTGCGCGTGGAGGAAACGGTGTCATACTTATCACCACCAAGTCGGGTAAGACGCACAAGGACGCCGAAATCAACGTGGACGTGAAGTGGGGTGCCAACTCCAAGGCTTCGCGCCGTTACGATGTGATAGACTGCCCCGCAGGTTACTACGAGACATACTATCAGGGTCTTTACAACTACGCCACCACGCAGCAGAAGATGAGCCCTACAGCCGCTTGGCAGTGGGCCAACAAAAACCTCATAAGCGGCACCTCTTACGGTTTGGGCTACAATGTGTATAATGTACCCGCAGGACAGGCTATGATAGGCACCAACGGCAAACTGAACCCCAACGCCACTCTCGGCAATGTGGTAACAGGACGCGACGGAAACCAGTATCTGCTTACTACCGACAGTTGGGAAGACGAGATTTACTCTAACGGACTCCGTCAGGACTACAGCGTCAGCGCTTCTGGAGCTTCCGACAAGGGCACTTATTACGCAAGCCTCAACTACCTTGGCAACGAGGGTATCACCACCAATTCGGACTACAAGCGTATTGCATCACGTCTGAAGGCCGACTACCAGCTGAAGCCGTGGCTGAAGTTGGGCGCGAACGTATCTTACACGCACGCTGACAACAAGTACGTAGACCGCAGCAGCAGCGACGGTGAGGGTACCTACTCTGTAACAAACGTGTTTGCCCTCCGCTATACGGCGCCCATCTACCCCGTATATCTGCGTGACGCTTCGGGACGGATACTCATTCACGAGGCTTCCGGCATCAAGGCTTACGACTATGGAGACGCCACTTCCGGACTCGGTATAGCACGTCCTTTCATGGGTCAGAGCAACCCTCTCAGCGATATGCTGGTGGATACGCGCAAGAGCGTCAACAACACATTCAACGGTGTGGGTACAGTCACTCTGTTGCTGCCCTACGGCTTCACTGTTACCAGCATCAACAGCGTGTACTTGAACGAAGTGCGTTACAACAACGCCACCAATCCATGGTTCGGTGCGTATAAGAGCCAGAACGGCTCTGTGACTGTGGAGCACGACCGCTACTACAACCAAAACTACCAGCAGCGTGTCAACTGGCACCAGACATACGGCAAGCACGACATAGAGGTGATGGCAGGACACGAGTACTACCGTCAGCAGTCAGTAGGCCTGTGGGGACAAACGCACAACATGTTCTCTCAGGAGAACGTGGAACTTGACGGTGCGATAATTGTAGACAACACAGGTTCTGAAGACCTCCTGTACAACACCGAGTCATGGTTGGCGCGCGCTATGTACAACTTTGACGAGCGTTACTACGTGCACCTGTCCGGCATGAGGCAGGCATCTTCCGCATTCCATCCTGATCACAGATGGGGTAACTTCTACAGTGCCAGCGCAGGATGGATGATAAGCAAGGAGAAGTGGTTTGAGGCCGACTGGGTGGACGAGTTGAAGTTCAAAGCCTCGTTCGGACAGAACGGTAACGACTTCGGGCTGGACGGATATTACTACACCAACAGGTACTCGATAGAAAACTCCAACGGTTCCGTTTCTTTGGTTCCCTCCACTTTGGGAAAGAATGAGAATTTCACATGGGAGACCAATTCCAAGTTCAACATCGGCTTCGATTTCGGGCTGTTCAAAAACAGACTGTACGGTAGTGTGGAATACTACAACAACCACACCGACGGTCTTATAAGTTCCATACCATACGCTCCCTCGTATGGCTATACAAGCTTTTACGACAACGTGGGCAACATGCGCAACCATGGAGTGGAGATAGACCTGCACGGAGTGGCAATAAAGAAGAAGGACTTCGAGTGGACGCTTTACGCCAACATCACCTCCAACTCCAATGAGATTACGAAGCTTGCCGACCAGCGCAAGAATCAATGCAAGGACGGACACATGGGTTACTCCAGCGGCAGTTTTTTCTACACCGAGGGCATGTCAAGGTACAGCTACTTCTCCAAGAAGTTTGCCGGCATATATTCTGAGAGCACCTATAAGTCCACCTATCCCAGCGGAACGCCGGAGAGCGAGATGACGTACGATCCCTCCAAGGCTGGTATGGCACTCTACTACAAGGACAAGTATGCCGAGCAGAATGTGCTGAACCCCGACGGTACTGTTAAGGTGGACGCAAACGGAACTGCTGTGACGGAGCGCGCCAAGAATGCCGACGGAACGGACGTTGTGGTAGACACATACACCACCACTGACGGCAGCGAGGCCACCGACTATATCATAGGCGATATGTTGCCCGACGTGTACGGAGGTTTCGGAACCACCTTTACATACAAGGGCTTCGACTTGGGTGTGGACTTCCAGTACCAACTTGGCGGCAAGGTCTACGACTCAGGTTATGCGGGTCTCATGAGCCTTACCAAAGGGCAGAGCTTCCACAAGGATCTCCTGAATGCCTGGACTCCGGAAAACACCAATACCGACATCCCGCGTCTGAACGTGTTTGACTCTTATGCCATGTACGGCGACCGCGCCATCACCAGCGCAAGTTACCTTACCTTGTCCAACGTGACATTCGGCTACACCTTGCCCAAGGACTTGCTCAGGAAGGCGTACATCAACAAGGTGAGACTTTACCTCGTGGCGGACAACATCTTCACGTGGTCGGCACGCAAGGGACTTGACCCTCGTCAGAGTGTCACCGGTTCCAACGACGCAGTTCACTACAGTCCCATACGTACCATCAGCGGTGGCGTACAGGTGACATTCTAAGAGAGAGCAAAAAGATAAACCAATCATATTACAACGGAAAAGAGTATGAAAATATCTTATAATAAATTCCTTTTGGCATCCGCCGTATTTGGTGCAGTTTCCCTTACAGGATGTATAGAGGAGACTTTCCCCTCATCGGGCACAGCAACTACCGAACAGGTGGAGAAATCGGCTTCTGCCACAGAAGCTATGGTGTCTGCCATCCCCGCCAAGTCTATCAGCCTTTGGGATGAAGACTATCACTCATTCTTTGGACTTCCTGCCGTCATGATCACACGCGACATGATGACCGGAGACTACTGCCACTGCGGTGCCGGTTTTGAGTACGGTTGGCATTTCAACTACTGGACGAGAAACAAGTATTTGGGCGAGGACTATATTTTCTCTCAGTTTATGTGGAACTTCCACAGTGGTCTCCTGCTTTCTGTCAACGGTGCAATTTCCGCTGTTGACCCGGCAGCAGCCACAGACGAGCAGTTGGGATACCGTGCCTCGGCACTGGCGTACCGCGCTCTCGTCTATCTGGATCTGGCGCGTATGTACGAGTTCCTCCCCAACGACAAGTTTGATAAGAATTCCGACGGAGTTGACGTTACCGGTCTCACTGTGCCTTGGGTTTCTGAGGCCACCACTCCTGAGGAGGCTTCCAACAACCCGCGTCTTCCGCGTGCAGAGATGGCAGCACACATACTCGCCGACCTTGACGAGTCTCTGGAGAACATAGACAAGCTCACCGACAACATGGGCAACACCATGCCCGACAAGGCGGTGGCTCTCGGACTGAAAGCGCGTCTCTACATGTGGATAGAGGACTACCCCAAGGCACAGGAGTTCGCACGCAAGGCCATAGAGGCAGCCAAGGTAAGCCCCTATACGGAAGAACGCGCGCTCAGCCTTACCAACGGTTTCAATACCGCCAGCGACTTCATGCTCTGCGGTCAGCCGACAGCGGAAAACAGATGTGTGACTTCGGGTATCGTCAATTTCACTTCATGGACAACCAACCAGACCACCTTCGGCTATGCCGGACCTTCAACTAGCCTCTATATCTGTATCGACAGGAAGATGTACGAGCGCATATCCAACACCGACTGGCGCAAGAAGATGTGGCTCGCTCCTGAGGGTTCAGAGTTGTACGGGAAAGAGCAGATAGTCCAGCTTGACCTTGACGGGGACATGAGGGAATTCCTTCCGGACTACGCATCCGTCAAGTTCCGCCCGGCAGAAGGCAACGGAAACGACTACAAGGTGGGAGCCGTTGCGGCGATACCTTATATGCGTGTGGAGGAAATGTACCTTATAGAGGCGGAGGCAGCGGCACATCAGGATGCTGATAAAGGCAAGCAGCTGATAACCTCGTTCATGACCACGTACCGCGACCCCTCGTACACCTGCAAAGTCACAGACAAGGATGATGTGGTGGAGGAAATTGTATTCCAGAAACGTGTGGAGCTTTGGGGAGAGGGACAGACCTTCTTTGACATCAAGCGTCTTGACATGTCAGTAACCCGCGGATACGAGGGCACCAACTGGCAGGACACACAAGCACTCTTCAACACAGATGGCCGTCCGGCATGGACAAATCTTGTGATTGTAAAGAGCGAGGCTAACAACAATTCTGCATTGGTGGGTAAGAACAATCCCAACCCCACGGACTGCTACACACCCTGGACAGAATAATTCCAATCTTTAAATGCATAAAATTATGAACAAAAATATCAAATGCGCATTAGCCGTTTTGTTGGCTATGGCTGGTCTTGCTTCTTGCGACGAGAGCGACTATGAATACACAAAGCCTTCTGCCGTAAGCGGTCCGCAGGTGTATTTCGCCACCACCAACCCTTCTGCGGTGGAGCTGGACAGCAAGCAGGGAACTTTCGTTTTGCCCATTGAACGTGTCGACAGCACGTCTGAAATCACCGTGCCCTTGACAGTGGCATCAACATTCGACGGCTACACAATTCCCGAGAGCGTGACATTCGAGGCCGGCAAGAAGACTGCGGACATCTCTGTCAGCTACACAGGTCTTGAGTACGACTTGATGGACACCATCACCATCTCGTTGCCCGAGGATATGAGCACACCGTACGGAAGCTCCAACTATACTGTGGTTGTGGGATGTCCGGCACCGTGGACTCCGTGGTGCAACAGCAAGGACGAGTGGACGGAGGCAGGCATGAGTGCCGAAGACTGGCCTCTGAGCGACGACGCAAGCGTGACGTGTACCTACACGTACGCCAACTACTGGAGCGGCGACGACCCAGGTCTCAAGATTTACTACCGTCAGTCTACAATTGACGCTACCCAGGCGCAGTTCAAGATAGAACACTGGGGTTCCGATATGGACTTCATCGTAGAATACAACCCCGAGACCTCCATGTGCCAGGTGCTGGAGCAGTATGTCATGGATAACAGCACATACGGACCGCTTTATATCTCCGACATTCCTAATTACAGTACCAAATACACATACCAACAGTATCCCTGCTACTACGACAAGGCGGCCGGCAAGTTCACCTTGAATACCGTATGGTTCGTTGAGGCAGGTGCTTTCGGATTTGGTCCGGAATACATACAGGTTGACGGTTTCTACATTCCCGATTATTCAATCTCTGTGGGCTACGAGGGTATTCTCACCGTTTCTTCGGGAGAGGTGTTTGCATTGCTCAACGTTACCGAAATGGGTCCGGACGTGACATCCGCCAAGGCTGCCATTGTAGATAAGGACGATGACGAGAGTGCCGTAGCCGATGCCCTTGCTGCAGGTGACTTGGAAGGTGGGGATCTTGTGCTCGGCAACAACAAGTTGGCTTTGGGCGACATGACAGGCGAGCTGAAGGTGGTGGCTGTGACCATTGCCGACGACGAGGCCAAGAGCGTGAAAGCATTCAACTTCTCTTACTACGGCGGCGGCGATGCCAATCCTTGGAAGTCTATAGGCAAAGGAACGTTCAGCGACGACATCCTGGCGCCTATGTTCGGTTTGGAGCCTCAGGTTTATGAAGTGGACATAAGGGAGAATGCGGAAACCCCGGGTGTCTACCGTATAATGAACCCCTATGGAAGCGGCGTATATCCAATCTATGACAATTTGGTGCAAAGCGACTATACAATGCCCACAAGTGAGATGTACCTTGAAGTGAACGCCAGCGATCCCGATGCGGTATATGTGGAGCATCAGTCTCTCGGTATTGACCTTGGAGACGGTGTGCTCGGCTTCGTGACATACGGCGCTTCTTTGCTCGGAGACTACGAGTTTGGCACAGTAAAGGAAAACGGAATGTTCGGCACCCTCAAAGACGGTGTCATCACTTTCCCCGCTTTTTACTATGATGATGAGCAGACCAAATATTTCCAGGGGTACATTACGCAAGGTGGAAGTATTTCCTACTATTGCGGCAGAAACGGTGCTATAGAGATAACCCTTCCCAGTGCTGAAGAGCCCAAAGGAATGAAGGCACGTGTAGCCGGAAAGCGCAATTTCGCAGGTTCGCTCCGCTTGAACAACGCGGCAAAGGTTGGCAGTGGCAAGAGGTTGCTGCCTCTCTCTCCGAAGGCCAGTCTGTAAGAACAAGCCCCCTGCGGAGTGTGACAATAAGTGCAGAGGCGTGCTGCGGAAAAGCGGCGCGCCTCTGCCGTCTGTACGCAATGTTTAAAGAGTATGAGAAAACGAGGTGTGGTTAGTTATTGTCATATCATGGAAAGTTCGTAACTTTGCACTCCGTGTATGGCAGATGACACGCTATTGATAAACAACAAAAATAAGATTAGACACAGGATGAAGAAAATTTTACTTTCCTCGGCGGCTTTGCTGTATGCTTACGCCGTGTCGTGGGCGGTACCCGCTTATCCCACCAAGAAGACTGCGGTGAAGGGCGACGGCACCACAGTGGAGGTAACCTTGTGCGGTGACGAGTTCTTCCATTTTTGGCGGGACACCGACGGTAAAGCTCTGATGCTGGACGGCAACAAGGTGTCCCGTTACTATACGGCGGAAGAAATGACGGAACGTCTCTCCGAGGTAAAGGCAGAGCAGGCAAAGGTCAACACCGCAAGAAAGGCGCGCAGGAAACGAGTAGGCAGTTTCAACACCATGAAAGGAACGAAGAAAGGACTGGTGATACTGATGCAGTATCAGGATGCCAAGTTCTCCATGGACGACCCGGAGGCTTTCTACAAACGCTTCTTCAACGAGGAAGGCTTCTCCGACTATGGCTTCAGGGGCAGTGCCGCCGACTACTTCAGGGAACAGAGCTACGGACAGTTCAATCTGGACTTCGATGTGGTGGGACCGTTCACAGCCGAACACGACATGGAGTACTACAGCTGGAAAAACAGGGAGAGGTCGATAAAACTGATGACTGAGGCCGTGAACGCCGCCGACGACTATGTGGACTACAAGGACTACGACTGGGACGGTGACGGAGAGGTGGACCAGATATTCGTGATTTTCGTGGGTGTGGGAGCCAATTACGTGGGTGAGGACTATCCCAATATATGGCCTCACACCTCTGTACTGTCGAGCGAAGGTGTAAAAAAAGACGGAGTGTTGCTGAGGACATACGCCTGCACCTGTGAGTTGTACGGCGACGGAAAGACGGTGGATGGCATAGGTGTCGCCTGCCACGAGTTCAGTCATTGTCTCGGTTATCCCGACACCTACGACGTGAATTCCGGCGGCAACACAGGTACCCTGTACTGGGACGTGATGTGCAATGGAAACTATCTGGATATGGGACGTTGCCCGGCCGGGTACACGGCATACGAGAGATGGATGGCGGGATGGCTCACACCCACCGAGGTGACGTCGGAGACACGTGTCACCGGCATGAAGCCCCTGACGGAAAGCCCCGAAGCCTATATCCTCTACAACGACGGCAACCGCAACGAGTATTACCTCTTGGAGAACAGACAGAATGAGGGCTTTGACTCTTGTCTGCCAGGACACGGTTTGATGGTGTTCCATATCGACTACGAAGAGGGCGCATGGAAAGGAAATGTGGTGAACGCAGGCGACTTGGAGCGTATGTCCATTATCCCGGCAGACAACGACAAGACCACCCGTACAGGGGAGGGCGACCCGTTCCCCGGCAGCGGCAATGTGATTTCCCTTACAGATTTCACCACTCCTGCCGCAACGTTGCACAACAGAAACACAGACCGGGGGTATCTTATGCATAAGGCTATAGAGTGCATAGAGGAGAAAGACGGCGAGATATCCATGCTTCTGTGCGCCGAGCCGCTCACAGCTCCAGAAACGGAGACTCCGGTATGGAAAGACGCCACGTCGGTGGACTTCTCGTGGACTGCGGTGGACGGAGCTTCGGCGTATGAACTCGTTCTTGATGGAGTGTCCAAGAAGAAAAGTCCGGAAGAGTCGCTTGTGATATCAGAGGATTTCGCCGGATGCTACAACAAGTCCATAGGTTTCAAGGACGTGGGCATGGAACTCAACAAGTACACCACCAATAGGGGTTTCTCCGGTTCTGGCGTATACCTGTCGCCGGACTTGCTGCGCATAGGCACGTCCACAAAGACAGGCTCTCTCACCAGTCCTGTGTTCGCCGCCACGGAGACGGGCTATATGACTGTAGTGCTGCAGGTGAAGCCGCTGAAGAGCGGAAACAACGTGACCGGTGTGGTGACGGTGATTACTGAAAGTGCATCCTTAGACCAAGATATCTCGTTCAAGTTCTCCGATGCAGCCACATTGGTGCTGCATACCGATGTCCAGTTCTTCACCAGATATATGCTGCGCATCAATCCGAATGCCGGCATGAGCATCAACGGATTCCGTATATACGACGGCATCTTCACGGCGGATGACTTGGGACTCGCGTCAGCGGCCAAGGCTCCGCACCGTGCCAAGGAGGTGAAGACATTCACTACCACGGACACTCATTTCGTCTTCAATGGCCTCAAGTCCGACTTGGACTATACAATAACGGTACGTGCCGTCAACGGTATGCGCAACTCGCCGTGGTCGGAGTCTGTGGCAGTCCCTGCCAATCCCAACGGCATAGACGCCATATCCGCCGACATCTTCGGCACGCACAGCGGCATCTACGATTTGAACGGCAGCCGTGTGGACGGCAACGACCTGCACCCCGGTGTCTATATACAGGACGGCAGGAAGGTGTTGGTGAAGTAGACCCACACCATCAGAAAAGGAATGCCGTGGATATCTCAGCGGCAAAAGGGTGCGCATCCAAGATGCGCACCCTTTAATATTGAGTGCCCCAGTCCTCTATCGTACCAGTCTCTGACGAGAAGGCTCTTGCCGAACCTGCGCGGACGACTCAGAAAGTAGACTTTCCCTTCTTGGGCCAAGGAATACACCATGTCAGTCTTGTCCACGTAGACGAAACCGTCCTCTATGATATTGAGAAAGTCTGTATGCCGATAGGATATCTCATGTCCGGAGTGTTTTGGGTTCTATGCAAAGGTGCGGTGGCGTGCACGTTATTTCAGTCCGTTCACGGTCTCCTGCAGTGCCGCTATCTTACATTCGGCATCCGCAATCTTTTTGCGTTCCAGTTCCACTATATGCGCAGGAGCGTTCTGTACAAACCGTTCGTTGGAGAGTTTCTTCCTGATGCCTGCCATGAAGCCTTGCAACCGCTTTATCTCGGCTTCCGCCTTCTCCGTCTCCGCCTTTGCGTCAATGAGGCTTCCCAACGGCACGGCATACTCCTCCGTGCCCACGAGGAACGATTGCGTGCCTTCGCTCTTCTTCTCCACATTGGTTATTTCAGAGAGACCCGCCAGTTTGATTATGGTGTCTGACCATGATGCAACGTCCGCCCCTGCAGAAGCCTCCAATTTCAGAGGTTCGCGCGGCGAGATGTTTTTGCTTTGGCGTATGGCACGCACGCCGCTTATTATCTGTTTGGCGTGCTCGAAATCTGCGGTCAATGCAATGTCCGCTTCGGTGGGAGCGTCCAATGCGAGGGTGCTTACCATGATGCTGTCGCTGTCTTTCCGTTCCGCTATGTGCTGGTATATCTCCTCTGTGATGAAAGGCATGAACGGATGTATGATTTTCATCAGTTGCTCAAAGATGCTGAGGGCTGCTGTGTGCGTGGCGGCATCGGCTGGAGACTGGTATGCAGGCTTTATCATTTCCAGATACCAACCGCTGAACTCGTCAGTGAACAATTTGAAGACTGTCATTAGAGCCTCGTTGAGACGGTACTTGGCATACAGTTCGTTGATTTCCGCCACAGCGATGCGCACCTTGGCCTCCATCCATGCCGTAGCCTTGGCGTTAGCCTTGGATTGTGCAAGGTTTTCGTCTATCCGCCATCCCTTGACGAGACGGAAGGCGTTCCATATCTTGTTGCAGAAAGCCGCTCCCTGTTGGCAGAGGTCCTCTTTGAACAAAATGTCGTTGCCTGCAGGAGCGGCAAGGAGCATGCCCATACGCACTCCGTCAGCTCCGTATTTCTCTATCAGCCCTATGGGGTCGGGACTGTTGCCGAGGCTCTTGCTCATCTTGCGTCCCAGTTCGTCGCGCACGATGCCGGTGAAGTACACGTTGCGGAACGGAACGTCGTGGAGATACTCCTCGCCAGCCATTATCATACGCGCCACCCAGAAGAAGATGATGTCCGGACCTGTCACGAGGTCGGAGGTGGGGTAGTAGTAATTGATTTCCTCGTTGCCCGGGTTGTTGATGCCGTCGAAGAGGGAGACGGGCCACAGCCATGAGGAGAACCATGTGTCCAAGGCATCCTCGTCGCGGGTGAGCTGGTCGGCAGTCACGTTTTCGTATCCGGGTATCTTGCGTGCTTCTTCCACTGCCTCTTCCACGGTGAGAGCCACCACGAACTTCTCTTCCTCTCCCTCTGCGGTGGGAAGGAAGTATGCGGGGATGCGGTGTCCCCACCACAATTGCCGCGAGATGCACCAGTCCTGTATGTTCTCCAGCCAGTTGCGGTATGTGGTGACGTATTTGGCAGGGTGGAATTTGATTTTGCCGTCAAGTACCGGCGGCAGTGCTATGTCGGCAAAGTGTTTCATGGAGAGGAACCACTGTTTGCACAGCCGTGGCTCCACTGCCGTGTCCTGGTTGCGTTCGGAGTAACCTACTTTGTTGTCGTAGTCCTCTACTTTCTCCATCAGTCCGGCAGCCTTCAAGTCTTCGGCTATCTGTCTGCGTACATCCATACGGTCTTGTCCGACGTACAGTCCGGCGGCCTCGGAGACAGTGCCGTCGGGGTTGAAGATGTCTATCGTCTCCAGATTGTGCGCCTTGCCCAGTGCATAGTCGTTGATGTCGTGCGCCGGTGTCACTTTGAGACAGCCAGTACCGAACTCAATGTCCACGTAGCGGTCTTCTATGACGGGTATGACACGGTTTACCAGCGGAACTATGACTTTGTGTCCGCGCAGCCATTGGTTCTTGGGGTCTTTGGGGTTGATGCACATGGCGGTGTCGCCCATGATGGTCTCCGGACGTGTGGTGGCCACCACAGCATAGTAGCGTCCGTCTTCGTCGCGGTGCAGCACCTCGCCTTCCTCGCCCGTAGGCACTACAGGATTGGTGTCGGCATCAGCCACATAGTATCTGAGGTGGAACAGGTGACTCTTCTCGTCGCGGTATATCACCTCCTCGGCGGAGAGTACGGTCTGTGCCTTGGGATCCCAGTTCACCATGCGGAGACCACGGTAGATGAGTCCCTTCCTGTAGAGATCCACGAAAACTTTGAGCACGCTCTCGCTGCGTTTTTCGTCCATGGTGAATGCCGTGCGGTCCCAGTCGCACGACGCGCCCAACCGGCGCAGTTGCTTGAGGATGATGCCTCCGTGTTCCTCCGTCCATTGCCATGCGTGTTTGAGAAACTCCTCGCGTGTGAGGTCGCGCTTCTTGATGCCCTGTTCCGCAAGGCGGTTCACCACCTTTGCTTCGGTGGCTATGCTGGCATGGTCTGTGCCCGGAACCCAGCAGGCGTTCTTGCCGTCGATACGCGCTTTGCGTACCAGTATGTCCTGAATGGTGTTGTTGAGCATATGTCCCATATGCAGCACGCCCGTAACGTTGGGTGGAGGTATCACTATGGTGTATGGTTCCCTGCCGTCCGGCTTGGAGCTGAACAACTTGTGGTCCAGCCAATACTGGTACCATTTGCCTTCCACATCTTCAGGCGCGTATTTCGATGCTAATTCCATATTGTTTTGTATGTATAGTTTACATTTTTTCCGAAAAATCGTACAAAGGTACGCATTTTAGTTGGAACCCCTCACTTCCGATATACATTATTTATATATGCCGGACATATTTGTTTTCCTTGTCGTCCGCAGGAATGGCATTTATTTCCTTTTCATCCACTTCCCTCTGTGGAAGCGCAAGAGGAAGAGGATGCCGCGACATGACAGTTCTGTGGCCATGGCTATCCAGACACCCTGCAGTCCCAAGTCCTTGACAAGAAGCAAGGAGAGCCCGATACGTACGAACCATATACATGCAAGGGTGATGACACACGGTGCAAACGTGTCCCTGGCTCCCACAAACACCCCGTAGCAGACAATGCTGGCGGCGAACAGAGGTTCGGCAAGAGCCTCTATCCTGAGAACCGTCGTGCTTAGTGTCTGCACATCCACGGATGGAGTCATGACAGCAAGTAGAGTGGGGGAGTACACGTACATCACCACCGCCAAGACGCTCATCACTGCCATTCCTGTGAATATGGAAATTCTGCCGAGAGACTTTGCCAATTCAGGCCGCTTGGCTCCGAAACTCTGCCCCACAAGTGTCGTAGCCGCATCGGAAATGCCAAACCCCGGCATATAACACAGTGCTTCTATGGTGATGCCGAAGCTGTTGGCTGCCAATGCCACACTGCCGAGGGGCGCCACAATGACGGTGGTGGTGATTTGTGCGCCGCGCATGAGTATGTGCTGGACGGCCATGGGAAACGATATGCGCACACTCTCCGCAAGAACGGAACGTGAAGGGAAGAAAGAGGACAGGGTGAGTCTGTTGTCCGTGTCCAGTGTGAGGCGCAGTTCCCGGCTGCGGAAAAACAACAGGTAGAAACCGTAGAGGGAGACTATGAGATAGGAAAGTGCCGTGCCGAGTATGGCGCCAGTCACTCCAAGTCCAGCACCCGGTATGCTTATGCCGAATGACGTATGGGTGGGGAAGATGAGGAAATAGTTGAAAACTATGTCAAGCACGCAGATAAGCACGTTGAGCATACACGGTGTCTGCGTGTTTCCCGCGCTTCTCAACATCCCGCAGCAGAGGGAATGGAGTGCCGCAAGGGGAACGCAGAGACTGTAGACAAAAAAATAGACGGAAGCGTCGTGGCGTATGTCTTCTCCTCCGCGCAGCCACAATGGCAGGTAGGGACTGACGGCACACCCGATGACGGAGAGCACTATGCTGAACAGTATGCATGCAAGCAGGCTCTGCCTCAGCAGCGAACGTGCCTTCCGAGGTTTGTTGGCCCCCAGGGCGTGTGCCACCTGTACGCAGAACCCCACATTGGCACAAGAGTTGAGACTGCCGAAGAGCCAGATGGTGGTGCTGACGATACCTATGCTGGCTGTTGCCTGCGCACCGAGACTTCCCACCATGGCGGCATCTATGTACTGCATGAGGATGTTGGCCATCTGCGCCATCATGGACGGGACGCTAAGCAAAGCGACAAGCATGATTTGCTGTCCTGTGCTTAGTTGTCCGCCCTTACGGATGAGCGACAGAAGATAGTCCTTTCTTCCTGCCACGACGGCTTGACGTTCCTGAGGTTGTGCGCCTGCTTCCGTGTTAGTCTGTGAGTTTGCGGTAACGTATGCGCCGCGGCTCTTCCAGACCGAGACGTTTCAGCTTGTGCGCCTCATAGTCCGTGTAGCTGCCCTCGTAGAAATACACGTTGCCGTCGCCTTCGTATGCGAGGATATGGGTGCATATACGGTCTAAGAACCAACGGTCGTGACTGATGACTACGGCACATCCGGCAAAGTTTTCAAGACCTTCCTCCAGGGCGCGCAGTGTGTTGACATCAATGTCGTTGGTGGGCTCGTCGAGCAACAACACGTTCCCCTCCTGTTTGAGAGCCATAGCCAGATGCAGACGGTTGCGTTCTCCTCCCGAGAGCACTCCGCACTTTTTCTCCTGGTCCGCTCCGTTGAAATTGAAGCGGCTGAGATAAGCGCGCACGTTGATGTCCCTTCCGCCTATGCGTATGAGTTCGTTGCCCTGGCTGATAACCTGGTAGACGGACTCGTCGGCCTTTATGTCCTTGTGGTTCTGGTCCACGTACGAGAGTTTCACGGTTTCTCCCACTTCAAATGTGCCGGAGTCCGGAGTCTCCAATCCCATAATCATACGGAACAGCGTGGTCTTGCCCGCTCCATTGGGACCTATGACACCGACAATGCCGTTGGGCGGAAGACGGAAAGAAAGGTCTTTGACCAGCGTCTTGTCGCCGTAAGCCTTGCTGATGCCGTGTGCCTCAATCACCTTGTTGCCAAGGCGCGGACCGTTGGGGATGAAGATTTCCAGTTTTTCCTCGCGTTCTTTCTGCTCTTCGTTGAGCATCTTGTCGTAACTGTTGAGACGCGCCTTGCCCTTGGCCTGTCTGGCTTTGGGAGTCATGCGCACCCACTCCAGCTCGCGCTCGAGAGCCTTGCGCCGCTTGCTTGCCACCTTTTCCTCCTGGGCCATGCGCCTTGTCTTCTGTTCGAGCCACGAAGAGTAGTTGCCTTCCCAGGGGATGCCCTCGCCGCGGTCAAGTTCAAGAATCCATCCTGCCACATCGTCAAGGAAATAACGGTCGTGAGTGACCGCGATGACTGTCCCCTCGTACTGTGTGAGATGCTGTTCCAACCAGTCGATACTCTCGGCGTCAAGGTGGTTGGTGGGCTCGTCGAGGAGAAGAACGTCAGGCTTTTGCAGCAGCAACCGGCAGAGAGCCACACGGCGGCGTTCGCCTCCGGAGAGGTTCTCCACGAGCTGTCCGGCAGGAGGGCACCGGAGCGCGTCCATGGCGCGCTCCAGACGGCTCTCCAAATTCCATGCGTCCGTGCTGTCTATGATGTCCTGCAGTTCGCCCTGTCTTGCGAACAGGGCGTTCATCTTGTCCTCGTCTTCGTAGTATTCGGGCAGTCCGAATTTCTGGTTTATTTCCTCGTACTCGGCGAGTGTGTCCACCACAGACTGCACACCTTCCTTCACCACTTCCAGTACAGTCTTGCTGTCGTCGAGGTGGGGCTCCTGCTCCAGGTATCCGACACTGTAGCCCGGACTCCATACCACATTTCCTTGATATTGCTGGTCTATGCCAGCGATAATCTTCATCAGTGTGGACTTGCCCGCGCCGTTGAGTCCCACTATCCCTATCTTAGCTCCGTAGAAGAAGCTGAGGTATATGTTCTTTAGTACTTGTTTCTGGTTCTGCTGGATGGTTTTGCTTACGCCGACCATCGAGAAGATGATTTTCTTGTCGTCTGTAGTTGCCATATATTATAATGTACCGGGAATTCAGTCTGTTGTCATTTCACTTTGTCGCCGCAGAGCTTAATGACCTTGTATGCCGTAGGAGCCGGCAGTATGGTCTTGAAGATTGGGTAGTGCTTCTTCACCACTTCCAGTTGCGCGGCCTCTTGTTTCTGCTTGCTGTCGAACAGCTGGTCGGCTTCCGCTGCGGTGAGCTTGCCGGCGTCTTCCTTGCTTTTCAGCTTGTCCTTGAGAGCCTTGTGGCTTGCCTTTGCCTGAGCCATGTCTTGATAGTAAGCCACCAAAAGCGGCCTTAACTTGGCGGACATTTCTTTGTCCAGCCCTGCATTCTTCAACACGTAGGAGATACGTATCTCATCCTTGCTCTCAGCCATTACCAGACAAGGCAGGGAGACTGTCAGCAGGAGAGCCAATAAAATGTTTTTAATTCTCATGTCGTTGCCGTATTAAAATTTATTTAACGTGTGCGTTGATCCGGGAACACTTCCGGTCAGATTACTTCCAAGTGAGAGTCTTTCCTATCTCGTCGTGGATGCTTGCCCAATAAGCGCGCGTCTCCGCGTCGGCTGCCGACGAGGAAGCTGCCTTTGCTTTCTTCTGCAGCTGCTGCAGGGTGTACAGTATAGCCGGACGTACATCCTCATCCGTGTCGTTGAGTGAACTGCACAGGAAGTCAAGTACTTCATGTTGCAACGTCAGGCGGTAGGGAGTGACCTTCTTGCCTGTGTTTGCCTCGGAGAACACCATGCCCGAGATGTCTGTGAGGTACTGCATGGGTTTGTACAGCTCATTGAGTCTGTAGAGACGCGATGTGACGTACGAAGACGCGCTTTTGGCTATCCTGTATGTGATGTTGTCTGGGTTTGCATAAATACGGCGTGCGTAAGGCTGCTCTTTGAGCCACGTGGGTTCTTGGAAATAGTTTTCGTTGATGAATTTCAGAGCGGCCTTTTGCTTTTCCAGCGGATTGGGCGTGTACACGTCGCCCTCCATGCCCTGTGTTTTGACATCCTTGTAGTAGCCGCCGATATACCTTGACACGTGTCCCAGGTATCTTGTCAACTGTCCGGCCAATTGGTTGTACATGGTGGAGATGTCATCGTCATAGATGTCCTTCTCGTCATCCTGCGTGTACTGACGCAGGTTGGCGGCAAGGCGTTTCAGGTTCAGTATGCCGTAATAGCTTGCTTTCACAGCGTCGTCGCCCAGGTCTTCCGTCTGGCAACGGGGGTCTATGATTGAACCTTCTCCGTCGCCCCACCAGAGACGCTTGTTTTCAAGTGACTTCAACACAAGAGGTTCCATCATCCTGTGGTCTTCGTATTCGTCCTTGGCGTCCAGCATGGGTTTGTAGCCCCATGTGATGGCCCACTCGTCGTAGTCGTTGATGCGCGGGAATATGCCGGCACGTGTTATTCCGTCCTCGGGCTGCGCCACATAGTTGAAACGCGCATAGTCCATGATGCTGGGCGTGTGTCCGTGCTCTTCTACCCAAGACTTGCTGCGGAGACTGTCTACAGGTACTGTGCTGCTGCTGCCGAAGTTGTGTCTCAGGCCAAGAGTGTGTCCCACCTCATGACTGCTGACAAAGCGTATGAGTTGTCCCATGAGTTCTTCGTCGAAGTTCATTTTCCGTGCTGCTTCATCTATGCTGCTGGCCTGTACCATGTACCAGTCGTGCACGAGTGACATCACGTTGTGGTACCAACAGATGTGGCTCTCTATGATTTCTCCCGTACGCGGGTCGTGGACATTGGGTCCGTAAGCGTTGGGTATAGGGCTGGCAAGGTAGCGTATGCAACTGTAGCGTGCATCCTCCATGCTCATGGTGGTGTCGTTCTCCGGCCATTCCTCACCTCTGATGGCATTCTTGAATCCGGCTTTCTCAAAAGCTTTCTGCCAGTCGTTGACACCCATTATCAGATATTTGCGCCATTGTTTGGGCGTGGCGGGGTCTATGTAATACACTATTGGCTTCTGCGGCTCCACCAATTCTCCACGGCGCATCTTCTCCACATCCTCGGAGCGCGGTTCCAGTCTCCATCTGGTAACGAATCTCTTGCTCTCCACCCTCTGTTGTGTGTCGGTGTAACTGTTGTACTTGTCCGTGAAGAAACCTACGCGCGGGTCAAAGAGCCGTCGGGCCATTTGCTTCTCCGGCAGCAATACGAAACTGACGTTGAGTCCGAACGTCACTTTGCCGGTGGCGGATGCAGACACAAGCGAGGTGCCGTTGCTGGAGTATGTCTTTATGGTTCTCACCTCGGTGTTCATGGGGAACGACTTGATGTCCTCAATGAATGAAGCCTCGGACACCAAGCCCTGCAGTTCGTACTGTTTCTTCACATATTGCGGAAGGCCGATGGCTGTGTTGTCCTGGTTGAAGAACCCTGTGACTTTAATCTTGTACATGCCGTCTTTATGGCTTTCCACCTTGAATGCCCCGATGATGGGATTGGAGTTGCTGATGGTGATGGCGCGGTTTATCTTTTCCGTACTGTCGGCGGCGTTGATAAGCAGGTGTGAACGAAGAAGAAGCTGGTTGTCTGGAGCTTTCTCGAAGTACACGGTCTGCTCGTTCACCTGCTCGCCGCCGAATTGGCCGCAGTTGGCTGGTGTGCTGGTGTAGCGTGTGGTTGTGAGTATTTCTTTGCCGAGCAGCGAGTCTGAGATGAGGAAGAACCACTCGTCTTTCTCCTTCATCACATGGAAAAGTCCGTCTCTGTCGACGGAAGGCTTTTCCACAGCCGCGGTGTCTTTCTTCTCTTCTGTATCTCCCTTCTTTCTTTTCTTTCCTTTTCTGCTCTTTTTCTTTGATTCCTTGTCAGACTTGGCTTTCACCTCAGTCTTCTGTTCGGAATTGTCCTTTTTCTTTCTGTCCTTGGCCAAAGAGGGCGTACCTGCCATAAGACAGGCTGCCAAGAACAATGTCAGATACTTTACCATGGTTGCTGATGTTTTGTGTAATTTGGTTGAAACAACTTTATTCGTGCCGCAAATTTAGACAAAAATTCCGAATTATAAGCCAGTTGGGATAAAAAACAAAAGACGCATAGGGATATGCGTCTTTGAAAGGATGTCCTTGCTAAGTTGGCATTAGAAAATAAGTTGAACTTTTTGACCGTTTTGCTGATCCGTTCACAAGCGTTCATAAATATTCATTCCCTGTTCAGTTTCGTTCATGTCTCGTTCAGTTTCGTTCAGAAAAACCGTGAGCCGGGAAACACGTTTTCCCTGGCTGTACAGGCATAGCATCCTTGCCTGTACGGCCATGCGACCCCATAAAAACTGCCGTGAGAGTGGCACAA
>CAVHCL010000125.1:2341-3376 GCA_963634425.1 Bacteroidaceae bacterium | reverse complement strand
GATCTATTGTCACATTTCCCGCAACGTAAGCTGTCGGATGGACAAATGAGACAAGCATCTCCTGTTTTAGCCCCAAATCATTAAACAGCTGTATTATCTTCTCTTCCCCGCCGATACGGTGCAAACTGAAAATGAACTTATACCCTTTGGAATAATAGTCCGCAATATTTTTTTTTGTGTGCAGGCCTAAGACTGGAGTGCCGTCAATCTCTGTTCCAGGGTCATCAACGTCATGGAGGAAGCCGGCCACTTCCAAATCATTCACACCTCTCGCATTGGCGTCCTTAATAGCCTCGGCAATGACAGTTCCACTTCCCTTGCCGCCAATGACAATAACTTTCTGTGCCATCTTATTTCATTTGTTTATCAGTTCTCTTTTCCTTAAAATGCCCTGCGCCATCTTCAGCATGGGTGGGCCTATGAACTTGTTGTCCTTCACAGCCACACCTTTGCCCTCGGCCCTTGCCTCCTCGGTCAGCCTTACCATTTCCTCTGCCCATTTTATCTCTTCGTCAGAAGGCGAATAATACTGGTGCACCAATGGCAGCTCCTTTGGATTCAACACCAGCATACCCTCAAACCCAAGATTCTTGGAGAGCTTCAGGTTACGCTCAAGGTCTTCCAAATCGTGGACTTTTATATGGACCGTGTCGATAGGCAACACTCCCGCGCACCGGGCCGCATTCACTATCGCATTCCGGGCATAGTAGATGCTTTGCCCCTGCAGGTCGTGCTTTCCGCCAAGGTCTGTCACATAGTCCTCACATCCGAAAGCGACAGCCACAACACGGCTGCAAGCCGTACATATCTCTTTTATATTGACCACAGCACCGGCCGTCTCTATGAGCGGAATAAGCTTGAATGTCCCTATTGGATATCCCTTTTCGTATTCTATAGTCTCAAGCAGCTTTCCCACAAAATACACATCTTCGCCCTTTGTGGATTTGGGGTACATAAAGCCGTCAACTCCATCTGTTGTCAATTGGCATAAGTCCTTCAGAAGCTCACCGCTTTCACGGTCATTCACGCGGGGGA
>CAVHCL010000125.1:0-2286 GCA_963634425.1 Bacteroidaceae bacterium | reverse complement strand
CTCTTTGACATTGTCACGGGCCTTTTGCTTGTCAGCCAAAGGGACAGAGTCCTCAATGTCTAACAGCAAAACATCTGCGTCTCTGCGCAGGGAACTGTCAAGCAGCTTTTGGCTGTGCGCAGGAACAAACATCAAACTGCGCATCAGATACACATTATCCATTGTCTCTCTTCTTTATCAATACAGCTCTTTTAAAAGACAGCACATCCTCGCCCCTCTGGTTATAGGCTATTGACTCAACAAAGACGATGCCACGGTCTTTTTTTGATTTTGATTCGCGCTTGTCCAATATCTTGGACCTGACATACAAAGTGTCATTTATGAATGCCGGACCAAGATGTTTCACCTCAGAATATTCAAGGTTGGCAATTGCCTTGCCGCTGATGTCCGGCACTGTGATGCCCACAGCCAGTGAAAACACAAGTGTCCCCACCACCAATATCTGACCGTGTTGGTTTTTGCCGGCGTAGTCTGCGTTTGTATGAACAGGATGATAGTTCATGGTCAGCAGGCTGAAGAAATTGTTGTCACTCTCGAATATTGTCTTTGACAGTTGGTGATGGATTGTTTCACCGACCTCAAAGTCCTCAAAATAACTTCCGATTTTTGATGGTTCCATTTTCGCTTAATTTGTGTTAATGTTCTTTCTTCCCAAGACAGACACCACTGTCCGGAAAACAATCTTCATATCCATAACAAAGGAAATGTTCCTTGCATAGTACGCGTCATTCTTATATTTCTGCTCCCTGTCAACAGAGTTCCTGAAATAAGCCTGATTATAACCGGTAATGCCAGGGCGCACCGTCATGGTGTCTTTCAGATAACGCTCCATTTCCGAATAATCCTTTTTAGGCAAAATAGGCCTTGGCCCTATCAAGCTCATGTCGCCCAGCAGCACGTTCAGGAACTGCGGGAACTCGTCAAGGCTCGTCTTTCTCAGAAAACGGCCTACGGGTGTCACTCTGGGGTCGTTCGCTGAATTGTAGGTTGAGCCGTCAGCGTTCCGCATGTCGGGCGAGTTGGCATACATGGACCTCAGCTTGAACATCCTGAACGGTTTGTAGCCCTTGCCCACGCGGGCGGCGTTGTAGAACACGGGGCCTCTGTCCGTCAGCCAGATCAGAGGCGCGAAGATGATTATTACAATTAGTACGAATGGCAGCATGCATGATGCGCCGACAAAATCAACGAATGGTTTGAAAATCTGTTTATACATGAATTGTCTTTTTTTCCCGGGCTAAATGCCCAAATCCTGGTTTACCAGCACAAGGTGAATCCTGTCGCTGTGACCTCTGGTCTGGCCTCTGACGACAACGAAATCGCGGCAGGCGCTGTAGTCGTGATTGCAGTTAAAGCACTTGCCTTTCTTTACGCATGGCAAGTCCTGCAGCCTGTTATAGTGCTTGTTCATGTGCCGTATGTAGGTAAGCGGTGCGGTTCGGTTTCTCACCATTGCCATGGCAATCTCCTCATTAGGATAAATCTTATTTCGGCCTACTATGCAGATAACATGTTTTGGTCCAAACACCATTCCGGAAACCCTGTTTCCCATACCGTCAATCGAGATTATCTCTCCGTTCATTGTCACAGCGTTTGCGCTGATTATCATGAGGTCGCTTGTCAATGCCCTTCTGGCATTCGCTTCGATGGTCTCGACCTTCTTCTTGTATTCCTCTTCCGGGAAACGAGTCGGTCCCTGCGGCTGTTCTCCAAAAATCATGTAGTGGCCGGTTCTGCTTCTTTGAAGCGGCTGATTAATTTCTACCCCCCCCCAATCTGTCTGCGTTCTGTCTTGCCCAACTGAATAAATCCAGCTGATACAGTGTCACTCCATCGCTGAACGCCACTGTGTTGATGTAGGGCCTGCCAGCGACGAACTGGTTCAAATACGAATAAACATCCTCCTTTGATTCTAAAAGAGAAGTTGTCACGTGTCTCCGTTCAAAGGCCTCCTTTGTTGTTTTGCCTTGAATATGAAAGAAGTCCGACAACTCCCTGGACAAGTCTGTCTCATCCACATACACAAAACGATAGTCTTCCATTGTGTTTGATATTTTAGTAATGATTTGGTAATGATTGAAAAATCACACTTCTGGTATTTCCTTAATTATCCTGGCCGGATTTCCCGCTATCACTGAATATGGCGGGGCTGACTTCACGACAACGGCGTTGGCGCCGACAATACAGCCGCCCCGGAAGCGGCGGTTGTTTTTGTTTGACTAGCATGTGTGTTGTCTAATGGGTGCAAGTCCCTAACGAGCCCTAGTAGTGGGAATCGTCCAGCCA
>CAVHCL010000124.1:0-15793 GCA_963634425.1 Bacteroidaceae bacterium | reverse complement strand
CAATGGATAGAACAATGCTCTCCTAAAGCGTAGATTTGGGTTCGATTCCCAACGAGACTACTTAAAACGCCCAACGTTCTTAATGACGTTGGGCGTTTTAAGCTGTATGTAAGAAGCCTTCCCTGTTTATGCTGTGAGTATCTCCACCAGTTTTTCCACTGCGGAGATGATGCCCTCCGGGTTTTTGCCTCCGGCGGTGGCGAAGTGCGGTTGTCCACCTCCGCCGCCTTGTATAGCCTTGGCCGCTTCGCGTATGTTCTTGCCTATGTTCACGCCGTGTGCCACCACGCTGTCTGCGGCGGCGGCTGTGAGCATGGGCTTGCCTTCGAACACGGAACCTATGACCACAAGGCTGTCGTCCACTTCCGCACGGAGCTGGAAGGCGATGTCCTTTACGATGTCGGCGGGCAGCGGCACTACGGCTGTGAGCACCTGTATGCCGTTCTTTTCCTTCTTCTCCTGTATCATCTTTTGTTTCAGCTCGGCGGCTTTGTCGCGCAGCGACTTCTCTATCTGTTCCCTGAGCGAAGCGTTCTCGGCGAGGGTCTTGTTGATGGCGGCCTTGAGGTCGGGTGCGTTGTTGAAGAGGTTTCTTGCCTCTCTGTTGATGTCGACGAGCTTGTAGAGAAGTTCCTCCACTTTCTCACCGGTGATGGCTTCGATGCGGCGCACTCCGGCTGCCACGCTGCTCTCTGCCATTATCTTCATCATTCCTATCCTGCCTGTGCTCTTGGCGTGGCATCCTCCGCAGAACTCCACGCTGTCGCCGAACTGTACAACACGTACTCTGTCGCCGTACTTTTCGCCGAAGAGGGCAATGGCTCCCAGTGCCCTCGCCTCCTCGATGGGCACGTCCCTGTGGTCTTGCAGGGGGATGTCTTCCCTGATTTTCGCATTGACAATGCGTTCCACCTCACGCAGTTGTTCGTCTGTGACTTTCTGGAAGTGGGAGAAGTCGAAACGCAGATACTCGGGTGTCACCAGAGAGCCTTTCTGTTCCACGTGGTCGCCCAGGACTTCTTTGAGAGCCTTGTCAAGAAGGTGTGTGCACGAATGGTTTGCCTCGCTGGCATGGCGCAGTTCTGTGTTCACACAGGCCATGAACGATGCCGCGGGATTTTTCGGAAGAGACTTGGTGATGTGTACGGGAAGACCGTTCTCGTTCTTGGTGTCTATGATTTCCACGGTCTCGTTCTCGCTGAGGAGCACTCCCTTGTCTCCCGTCTGTCCTCCCTTTTCAGCATAGAAAGGAGTGGTGTCCAGGACGAGTTGGTAATAGGTCTGCTTCTTCTGCGTCACCTGTCTGTACTTCAGTATATGGCATTCACTTTCCGTGTAGTCCCACCCGACGAATTCGGTGTGTGCCGCAGCGCCGGAGTCTGCCACGTCCACCCAGTCGCCGTTCTCCGTCTGTGCCGCGTTGCGGGCACGTGTCTTCTGCTTTTCCATCTCCACATTGAAGCCATTCTCGTCTACGGTCAGTCCGTTCTCCTTGCAAATGAGTTGCGTGAGGTCGAGGGGGAAGCCGTAAGTGTCGAAAAGGGTGAAGGCTTTCTCTCCTGCTATCTCCGTGTTGCCTGCGGCTTTTGCCTCCGACATCACTCCGTCGAGCAGGCGTATTCCTGTCTCCAATGTACGCAGGAAACTTTCCTCCTCCTCCTTCATCACTTTCTCGATGAGTGTCCTTTGTGCTTCCAGTTCGGGGTATGTGCCCCCCATCTCGCGGATGAGCACAGGAAGCAGCTTGTACATGAAGGCGTCCTTTTGTCCGAGGAAGGTGTATGCGTAACGTACGGCGCGGCGCAGAATCCGTCGTATCACGTACCCGGCCTTGGCGTTGCCCGGCAATTGACCGTCGGCTATGGAGAACGCTATGGTGCGCAGGTGGTCTGCCACCACGCGCATGGCCACGTCGGTAGCCTCGCTCTCTCCGTATCTGTGGCCGCTGAGGTCGCCTATGACTTTTATTATGGGTTGGAAGACATCGGTGTCGTAGTTGGAGTGCTTGCCCTGTATAGCCCTGACGAGACGTTCGAAGCCCATGCCGGTGTCTATGACGTTCATGCCGAGCGGCTCGAGATGCCCGTCGGCTTTCCTTTCGTACTGCATGAACACTATGTTCCAGATTTCTATCACCTGCGGGTCGTCCTTGTTGACCAATTCGCGTCCGGGAGTCTTGGCTTTCTCCTCAGCGGTACGGCTGTCGAGGTGTATTTCGGAGCATGGGCCGCAAGGTCCCGTGTCGCCCATTTCCCAAAAGTTGTCGTGCTTGTTGCCGTTTATGATATGGTCTGCCGGCACATGCTTCCGCCAATATGCGGCGGCTTCGTCGTCTCTCTCAAGGTTTTCCTCCTTTGAGCCTTCAAATACGGTGACGTAGAGGTCGTCGGGGTTGAGCTTGAGCACGCTTACCAGATACTCCCATGCCATGTCTATGGCGCCTTCCTTGAAGTAGTCGCCGAACGACCAGTTGCCAAGCATCTCGAACATGGTGTGGTGGTAGGTGTCGTGCCCCACCTCTTCCAAGTCGTTGTGTTTTCCGCTCACACGCAGACATTTCTGGCTGTCTGCCCTTCGCCTTGGCTCCGGGTCGCGCGTGCCAAGGATGATGTCTTTCCATTGGTTCATGCCGGCGTTGGTGAACATCAAAGTCGGGTCATCCTTAATTACCATCGGTGCCGACGGGACTATCTGATGCCCCTTTGACTTGAAGTATTCCTTAAACGAATCGCGTATCTCATTTGCTGTCATAATGTCTATTGCGTTACGTTGTTTTTGATAATATGCTTTGAAATTTGTTGCAAAGGTAATTTGTTTTGCGTACTTTTGCAAAGAATTAGCCAACAAAAGGGGGACGGGGAAAATAATATGGCATACAAGGCAAACAAAGAACTGAAGAAATATTACTCCATAGGAGAAGTCGCAAAAAAGTTCGGCGTGGCTGAGTCTTTGCTGAGGTATTGGGAAAAAGAGTTTCCCAACATACGCCCACGGAAGTCAGGCAGGAACATACGCCAATATACTGTGGAAGATATTGTGGAAGTGCAGTTGGTGTATAATCTTTTGAAAGTGCGCGGCATGAAGATAGCGGCCGCACGCGCCATATTGTCCAACAACCGCAAGGCTGCCACCAACGCCTCGGAGATGCTGCGGCACTTGCAGTCGGTACGCAACGAGTTGGTGAGCATCAGCGAGGAGTTGAAGTCCCTCCAATGACTTACGCACACCGCCGCCGGGAATATTGCAGAGTGGGTCTACGCGAGTGAGGTCAATGTCTCGTATGCCTTAGCGGCTTTCAGTATCTGTTCACCTCCTCTATTTCCTTTATCTTCTTCAAATCCTTGCAGATTGCCTGCACGTCCTCTATGTCGTGTACGCCAAGTTGGATTTCGGCGTTGAATATGCCGTCGTGTGTCTCCACGTTCAGACGGCTTATGTTAACGTTCAGCTGTCCCGACAGCACTCCTGTTATCTGGTGCAGCACACCCACACGGTCTATGCCTTTGAGGTGTATGGTGGCCGGGAACGACAGTTGCTTGTGGGTGTCCCACGTGGCTGCCAGGATGTGGTTGCCGTTGCTTGCCTTCAGTTTGGCCGCCAATGGGCATTGCCTTTTGTGGATGGTGATGTGTGCGGTGTTGTCGAAATACCCGAGGACATCGTCGCCGGGTATGGGATGGCAACAGTCGCAGATTATGTAGTGGCTTATGTTCTCTTCGTTGAGGATAAGAGGTTTCCTCTTGTCTATCATCTCTATCCTCAGCGGAGAATTGGCGTTTTCTTCCTCTTCGCGGTCTTGACGTTTCTTGAAGAAGTGCATATAACGGCTCCACCGCCCCTTTCGGGTCTCCTTGTCGTGTATGCAGTCGGCATCGGCACTGCCAAGGACTATGTGCTTTTCCCCAATGGCGATGTACAGGTCTTCGCGGCGTTCCATGTTGTGAAGACGGCAGAGCTTGTCGATGTTGACGCTGTTGGGCTCTGTGTCTATTTCATTGAAGAACTGGATGAGCATTTCTTCGCCCGTCTTTTGTTTTTCCCTGTCCTCCTTCCTAAGTATTGCCTGTATCTTGCCTTTGGCTTTTGCGGTGGTGGTGAAGTTGAGCCATTCCCGCTCCACCTTTTGGCTTTTGGAGGTAAGTATCTCCACTTGGTCTCCGCTCTTCAGCACATGGCTTATGGGCACTAAGGTGTGGTTCACCTTGGCGCCTATGCAATGGGTGCCGAGAAAGGTGTGTATGTTGAAGGCGAAGTCGAGCACGGTGCTCCCGGCGGGCATGGTCTTGAAATCTCCCTTGGGCGTCACCACAAATATTTCGCTTGCGTAGAGATTGAGCTTTATGGCATCAAGAAAGTCGATGGCGTTGGGTTGTGGGTCGTCGAGTATCTCCTTGATGGTGTGAAGCCATTTGTCCAGTTCGCTCTCGCTTTCCTCGCTTGTCTTGGGACCCTCCTTGTATTTCCAATGTGCGGCGAAGCCCTGTTCCGCCAACTCGTCCATACGCCGGCTTCTTATCTGCACTTCTATCCATTGCCCGGTCTTGCTCATAAGGGTTGTGTGCAGAGCCTGATAACCGTTGGCCTTAGGATGGGACAGCCAGTCGCGGAATCTCTCGGGATGAGGCTTGTATATACTGCTTGCCACACTGTAGATGTGGAAACATTCGGAAAACTCGTCTTCCACCTGTTCCCCGTCAAACACGATGCGGACTGCCAGGATATCGTAAATCTCATCGAAATTCACATGCTTGTTCTGCATCTTGCACCAGATGCTGTAGGGTGTCTTTATACGCGCCTTTATCTCGTACTTCAGTCCCGTCTCGTCCAGTTTTTCGCGTATGGGGGCGGTAAACTCAGTGAAGATAGAACTCAACTTTTCGTTCATCTCCGCCAGTTTATCCTTGATGTGTTTGTATTCTTCGGGATGCTCGTAACTGAAGCTCAAGTCTTCCAGTTCCTCTTTTATTTTGTTGAGTCCAAGTCTGTTGGCGAGGGGGGCGTATATATAGAGAGTTTCGCCTGCTATCTTGTACTGTTTGCTGGGCAGCTGACTCCCCAGTGTGCGCATATTGTGCAGACGGTCGGATATTTTTATGAGTATGACGCGGATGTCGTCGCTCATGGTGAGCAGCAGTTTCTTCAGCGACTCCGCCTGCACGGAAGCCTTGTCACCGAATATTCCGCCGGAGATTTTGGTAAGCCCGTCCACTATCTGCGCTATCTTCGGACCGAAAATGTTGATGATGTCCTCTACCGTGAAGTCTGTGTCTTCCACCACGTCGTGAAGCAAGGCGGAGCAGATGCTTGTGCTTCCCAACCCTATCTCCTCGCAGGCTATCTGTGCCACGGCTATCGGGTGCATGATGTAAGGCTCGCCCGAGAGACGCCTCACCCCTTTGTGCGCTTGCTTGGCAAAGTTGAAGGCTTTGTTGATAATCTCCACATGTTTGCGGTGCCTTGACTTGAGGTACGATTCCATTAGACGCTGGAAAGCCTCGTTCACCATCTTCTCATCTTCCAGCTCCTTAGGTGTCATCTCTTCCATCTCTTCTATATGTCTTACCTTTTACCTTTTACCTTGAAGTTTACCTTACTCTCAGTTTCTTTCCGGCCCGGATGTTGTTGCCCTTAATGCCGTTGAGTCTTCTCAGGGCTGACACTGTGGTGTGATTGCGTTTGGCAATGGCACCGAGATTGTCTCCGTTGCGTACCGTCACATACTTTCGCGATGCGGTTTTCTCTGCGCCGGACAAGACTGTCTCCTTTGTTGGTGTCTTGGACTTTTCTTTGATGTACATGGAGTCTCCGGCTTCTATGAAAGCCGTGATGTTGTCCGACGGCATTCTGACGGTACAGGAACGCGCATCTCCTGGTATCAGACTGGTGCGGTACTGTGGATTGAGTGCCTTGAACTCCTCCTGGCTTATGCCGCATCTTGCCACTATGGTGTCGATGCTTACGTTTTTGTTCACCACTATGGTGTCTGTGGCTTGTGGCAAGGACGTGTTCACCGGACAGATGTTGTGCTCGCAGTAGTAATTCATGATGTAGTTAGCCGCAATGAATGCCGGGACATACCCTCTTGTCTCAAGCGGCAGGTACGGATATATGGTCCAGTAGTCCTTGGCGCCTCCGACCCTTTTGATGGCTTTGCTGATGTTGTTGGGGCCGCAGTTGTAACTTGCTATCACAAGCGTCCAGTCCCCGAAAATATCGTACAAGTCTTTGAGGTACCTCACGGCGGCGTAACTTGCTTTCACCGGGTCACGCCTCTCGTCTATGAGACTTGTCACCTCAAGGCCGTATTGTTTGCCTGTCCCTATCATGAACTGCCAAAGTCCGGCGGCGCCCATCCGGCTTGTGGCACCGGGATTGAGCGCACTCTCTATTATGGGCAAGTATTTAAGTTCAAGTGGCAGTTGGTAGCTTTCAAGAGCTTCTTCGAATATGGGGTTGTAGAAGTTGGAGGCACCCAACATTATGCTCACAGTCCTTCTGAGTTTGCCGGAGTACTGGTCTATGTACTTTCTCACCACATCGTTGTATGGCATATCTATCACGTTGGGCAGTCTGCTCAATCTCTTTTTGTACACCTCTGGTTCAAAATGTGGGTTCTCCCCTGTGGTTTGGCAAGAGTCGTCGAAAGTGAGGAAGTTGCGTACAGCCCAATTTCTCAGCAGGCTGTCTATCTCTTGGGTCTGCATGCCCTCGGGCAGTTGCAAGGTCTCGTCAGCCGTCTTGTTGTCAGTTTCCTGCGCCGCCACATTAAAGAGAGCAATTGCCATGCCCAATCCTAATGTGACCAGTCTTCTGTGTATGTGGTGCAATTTCATTTTCATCATGTGGGTGTGTTTTTTCAAAAGTTTATTGAGCACAATATGCCGGGGGCACACTGCCGGCTCCAAATGTCGGCGCAAGGTGTCCGAATTACTGTAGGCATTATGTGCATGCTCAAGTCTTCCGAGATGTCAAAAGTGGAAAGCTCTCCGTCAACATACGCATCCACTACGGACAGCAGATAGACACCCGCAAAGGCGAAAATGCTCATGTCCCTGTATTTGCGGAAATAATTCTTTTTGTTTTTGAACATTTCTTTGAACCTGTCTTCCTTGCCGGTGATGTCGTATCCCATGGGAAGCATCTTCTCGTAGCTTTTCGTGTTAGGGTCGCTGTCCATGATGTCAAGGTAGGCCTGCGAATAGTCGTGCAGCATTTGGTTGTTCCACGTCAAGGCGTAGGCACATCCCAAAAAGCCTCCATAGACGATGGGCAGTTTCCAGTATTTGCGGTTGTATATTTGTCCGCCTCCGGGGAACACCATCGCCAGCCACATGGAACGTATGGGATCCGGCACAAAGCGTTTCCCGGCAACACCGTTTGTAGCCGAGTGTATCAAACTGTCCGTTACGGAAGCGATGTCAGACAGGTCTATGGCTACAGTGTCTGTCGCAACGGAGTCCACAGATGCGGGCATTTCCTCTCCGGCAGTCCTTTTTTGGGCGTATGTCTGAAAAGATGCAGACTGCGCCAGCATCCATCCGGCGACAGCGATACGGATACCCAAGTCTATGAAACTGGTGTACTTCAACTTTGCCTCTGGTCAATGATGGACATTATACGTTCAAGTTCCTCGTTGTCGGAGAACGGAATGGTTATTTTTCCCTTGCCTGTGTCTGCACAAGTCAGTTGCACTTTGGTTTGGAAAATTCTGCTCAACATGTTTCTCAGTTCGCTGTAGTCGGAGTTCAGGTTGGACCCTTTCTGCCTTATCCGTTTGCCGTCTCCGGTTTTCACAGCCCCCCCCTCGGACAGTTCCTTCACCATTTCCTCTATTTTGCGTACGCTCAGTTTGCCGTTTTTCATCTCAGCGAACACCTTGAGTTGTGCGGCAGGGTCGTTCAATGCAAGCAGAGCTCTGGCGTGTCCCATGTCTATCTCCCTGTTCCTGAGAGCCACCTGCACCTGGGCGGGCAGTTTCAGCAAACGTAAGTAGTTGGTCACTGTCGCGCGGTTTTTGCCTACTTTCTCGCTCAGTTGTTCCTGTGTAAGGCCGTACTGCTCTATCAGATGCTGGTATGCGAGAGAGATCTCCATTGCGGAGAGGTCTTGCCTTTGGATGTTTTCCACCAAAGCCATCTCCATCATATTCTCGTCGTCCACGGTGCGGATGTATGCCGGGATGTGCGTAAGCCCGGCTCTCTGGCTTGCCCTCCACCTTCTCTCGCCGGCGATGATTGTGTACGTCCCGTCTCCCGCATCCCTTAGGGTTATCGGCTGTATTATGCCTATCTGCCGTATGCTGTTGGCGAGCTCCTGCAAGGCGTCGTCGTCGAAATCTCTTCTCGGCTGGTTGGGGTTCGGCGTTATCAGCTCCATGTTCACCTCACAAATGTTGGATGACCCTGAAGTCATTATCTCGTCTGTATGCAGCAAGACATCAAGCCCTCTGCCAAGAGCTTGTGTCTGTCCCGGATATTTCTTACGTATTGCCATGATCCCTGTTAGCGTTTTTCTTGATTATCTCCTCAGCAAGTTGCAGGTGCGCCTTTGTGCCCACGGCATCTGCATCGTATAGTATTACGGGCATTCCGTGCCCCGGAGCTTCGCTGAGCTTGACGTTGCGTTGGACAACAGTGTCGAAGACCAACTCGCGGAAATGCTTTTTCACTTCCTCGTACACCTGGTTTGCGAGCCTCAGACGATTGTCGTACATCGTCAACAGAAAGCCTTCTATCTCCAGCGAGGGGTTCATCCTCGACTTGACTATCTTTATCGTGTTGAGCAGCTTGCTGATGCCTTCCAAGGCGAAGTACTCGCATTGCACTGGTATGATGACGCTGTCTGCGGCGGTAAGTGCGTTGACTGTGGTAAGCCCAAGACTCGGACTGCAGTCAATGAGGATGTAGTCGTACTCGTCCTTCACGGAAGCGAGAATGTTCTTCATTACCTTTTCCTGGTTCTTGAAGTTGAGCAACTCTATCTCAGCGCCCACAAGGTCGATGTGCGACGGTATGATGTCAAGGCCGTCTATGTCTGTGGTGTATATCACTTCGTGAGTGTCCATCTCGTTGAGTAAGGCATTGTAGAGCGAAGCCTCTATCTTGTTCACGTCTACACCAAATCCGCTGGAAGCGTTGGCCTGCGGGTCTGCGTCCACGAGCAAAACTTTCTTCTCCAACGTGGCAAGTGATGCTGCAAGATTCATGGTAGTAGTGGTCTTTCCCACGCCACCCTTTTGATTTGCTATAGCTATGATTTTACCCATCTTCGGTATGTTTGTTGTTGTTTATGTTACATTAATTAAGGTGCGAAAGTAATATTTTCTTTTGAAATGTTGGGGTTGTTTAAAGGTTTTTATTACTTTTGCGCCGCAAAATTGGATATTTTTATGTTGAAACGTCCTCTTATACTTGTCTCAAACGATGATGGGGTTTATTCGCAGGGTATCTGCGAACTCATGGGTCTGATGTGTACATTAGGCGACGTGATAGTGGTGGCTCCGGATGCGGCGCGTTCCGGTGCGGCGTGTTCTATCACATCAACAAGACCTGTGTCTTTGAAGTTGCTGAGCAAAAAAACTGACTTGACCGTTTATGCGTGCAACGGCACTCCTGTAGACTGCGTGAAACTGGCGTTGGAGAAAGCGGTTCCGCGCAAGCCCGACTTGATGGTGTCTGGAATAAACCATGGCGACAATGCAAGTGTGAATCTCTATTACAGTGGCACCATGGGCGCTGTGTTGGAGGCCTGTATGAAAGGGGTGCCGGCTGTGGGTTACAGCCTTAGGACAAAGGATAAGCAATGTGACTTCAAGCCTTACCGTGAGGCGGTGCTCAGCGTAGCGGGATTCGTGCTTGCCGAGGGGCTTCCGCACGATGTCTGCGTCAATGTGAACTTTCCCATGCTTCCTGCCTTGAAAGGGCAGAAAGTGTGCAGGATGGCAAAAGGTATTTGGCAGTCGGAATGGCAGGAGGACGGAGAGAACACTTACAGGTTGACCGGAACCTTCACCAATCTTGAGCCGGAAGCCGAAGATACTGACTATTGGGCTCTTGACCACGGATACGCATCCATCACACCCTTGCAGTTGGACATGACTTGCATACCTTCATTGCTCAGTATGAAATCTTTACAACACCTGTACTAATATGCGCTATTACCTGATAGCTGGAGAGGCCAGCGGCGACCTGCACGCCAGTCATCTGATGGCTGCGCTGCGCAGTGAAGACTCCGATGCGGAGTTCAGATGCGTGGGCGGAGATATGATGAGAGCGCAGGGAGCCACCATGTTTATGCACTACAACGAACTTGCCTATATGGGGTTCATACCGGTCCTGCTGCATCTGCGCACCATACTGAAAGGTATGTCAGGATGCAGACGCGACATCGTGACGTGGCATCCTGATGTGGTGATATTAGTGGACTACCCGGGGTTCAACCTTAGGATAGCCAAATTCTTGCGCGACAACACACAAATCCCCATATATTATTACATTTCGCCTAAAATATGGGCATGGAAAGAACACCGCATCCGTGAAATCAGGCGAAATGTGGACGAACTGTTCAGCATCCTTCCTTTCGAGGTGGATTTTTTCGGCAAGAAACACCATTATCCCATTCACTATGTGGGCAATCCCACCGTAGACGAAGTGGATGCTTTCAAGAGGAAGAACAAGACAGATTTTGATGCGTTTGTGGGAGACAACGGTCTGGACGCAAGACCGATAATAGCCTTGCTGGCAGGAAGCAGGAAACAGGAGATAGAAGGAAATCTGCGCCGCATGATAGAGGCGGCATCGGTTTACAAGGATTCTTACCAACTGGTACTTGCTGGGGCTCCCTGTATAGAAGACTCTTTCTACGGCAAATGGATTGTGGACAACGGAGTCAGGCTCTTGCGGGGAGAGACTTTCCGCATACTGCAACACAGTACGGCGGCACTTGTCACCAGTGGCACAGCCACACTTGAAACTGCGCTCTTCCGCGTGCCGCAGGTGGTATGTTACTTCATGAAAGCCGGTAAATTGGCATCTATCGCACGCAGAGTGGTGTTGAAAATACCTTTTATATCACTTGTAAACCTCATAGTCGGCAGAGAGATAGTGCCGGAACTGGTGGCGGACTCCATGACGGTTGAGAATGTCCGTTCCCGCCTTGCCTCCATCCTTCCTGGTGAGGCGGAAAGAGAGGCACAGCTGCATGGGTACGACGAGATGGCGCACAAATTGGGTAAGCCAGGGGCGCCCAAGGTGGCAGCAAAGATAATGGTGGAGAAATTGAGAAGAGCTTTGCCTGACAACTAATAATTAAAAAACCACTCCCGCAGGTCTATGTGTAAAACATAGATATAGGCTGCCCTGTTTGGTGTGCCTGCAAAAAATCCCGTCAAATTTTAATTTCCTCGGGAGGCAGTGAAATTTCGTTTCGCTGCGTGGCTTTTTCTCTTCCTTGGCAACTCCCGGAATAACGCCGATATCGCTGACCCAATTTCCTCTGGAGGAAACAGAAAGGGCTGCAACTTTGGAGTTGCAGCCCCTTCTGTTTCAAGTCGGGATGACAAGACTCGAACTTGCGACCTCGCGCCCCCCAGACGTGTGCGCTACCAACTGCGCTACATCCCGATACCTGGTTTTGTGAGCGCAAAGGTATGTCGTTTTTTTGTCACTTGCAAATTTTTGTGTAATTTTGTGTTCAAAATAAATGCAAATTCCAAAAACAATGTATGTCAGTCTGCGTCCGCCCCGAGAGATAAAGACAGAGGTGCGGCTTCCGTCCAGTAAAAGTATCAGCAACCGAGCATTGGTGATATACGCTTTGTCCACTGGCGGAAAAGTGGACGACAGCTGTGTGGACACGGTGTTGCGCAACCTCTCCGACTGCGACGACACGTATGTGTTGCGGTGTGCCCTCACACAGTTGCCCGAGACGGTAGACATTATGGCAGCTGGCACTGCCATGAGGTTCCTGACAGCCTATTTCGCCGTAACGGAGGGAACACACGTCATAACGGGAACCGAAAGGATGAGGCACAGACCCATAGGCATTTTGGTGGATGCGCTGAGAGCATTGGGCGCAGATATAGAATACACAGGACAAGACGGATACCCTCCGTTGAGGGTAACGGGGAGGACTCTGAAATGCCGCACATTGGATTTGCCTGCCAATGTGAGCAGCCAGTACGTGAGTGCGCTGATGATGATTGGACCACAGGTACAAGGGGGACTTACACTGCGGTTGGGCGATGTGGTGATGAGCCGTCCGTACATCTGCATGACGAAAAGCATTATGGAGGCTTTCGGCGCACAAGTTGAATGGTCTGCCGACAATGTGATAAGAATGGAGCAAGGCGGCTACCGCACTGTGCCTTATTACATTGAGAGCGATTGGAGTGCCGCCAGCTATTGGTTTCAGATGATGGCTCTCTCTGACAACGACGAATCTGAAGTGCTGCTGCCTGGACTTTTTGAGGAAAGCCTGCAAGGCGACTCTGTGGTGAGGACTATTTTTGGCAGTTTGGGAGTGTGCTCAGAGTTTGTCCGGGACTTGTCTGGGGTTGAGACGTTACGTCTGACGCGGAAGGAAACCGCATGTGCGGAGATAGATCTGGATATGTCGGGATGTCCCGATTTGGCACAGACCTTGGCTGTCACAGCCGCCATGCTTGATATACCGTTCCGTCTGTCCGGGCTGCGCAGTCTCAAGATAAAGGAGACGGATCGAATGGCGGCCTTGGAGACGGAGCTGGGGAAACTGGGATTTGTGATAGGAGACCTGGATAACGACGTGCTCTACTGGGACGGCAGACATTCCACACCGCAGACATTTCCAACTATAGACACCTATGAAGACCACCGTATGGCCATGTGCATGGCTCCTGTGGCGTTGAAGACGGGACTTTTGCGCATCAACGACCCGGAAGTGGTGAGCAAGTCGTACCCCGGATATTGGGACGATATGGAAAAAGCCGGATTTAAAATAGTGAAGTCATGACCGCTGAGATACGGTTTTTCGTGTATTCTGTTGTGTTGTTAGCGGCTATTGGCATGGTGGCGGCTCTGGCGCATGTGGCGCGTAACGTCTGGTACAGGAGAAAGGTGGAGAAAGGAGAGATACTGCAGGACGAAATCCCCAAAGAGGTCAATCCTGCGGACATGGAGTGTTGTGGACAACACGAAGTGTGCGAGAAGGAAAGCCTGCTTGCCGCCGTGAGCCGCGACGTGGAATACTACGACGACGAGGAACTGGACAGGTTTAGAGGATTGGCGGACGACTCGTACACCGAGGAGGAAGAGGAGGAGTTTAGGGAAATCCTGTATTCCATGCGTACGGAAGAGGTTGCCGGGTGGGTGCGCAGCCTCCAGTTGAGGCAAGTGGCTTTGCCGTGTGGGCTGAAAGACGAGGTCTTCATGATAGTGGGTGAGAGGCGTAGCTGACAACCCCTCGCTGTTTGGCGGTTGGACACAGTGAGGATTACAATATTTCCGCGTCCAGATACGTTATGATATAATGTTGGTAAAAGGTAAAATGGCTGTAGGCACGGAAAACACTCTGACTGTCCGGTGTAGGGCGGGTTGGAAGATTGCAACACTGGCAGCGGTGTTGAGTTTGGCGTGTGCGTGCTCAACCAAGAAAAACACCCCTGCCACACGTTTCTATCATGCCCAAACGGCACGGTTCAACACACTGTACAACGGACAGGTTGCCTTCCGTGAAGGATTGGAGTCGCAAATGAACGGACACAAGGACGACTACAATCGTTTGCTGCCCATGTATGTGAGCACTGACAAGAAGACTGCCTCCATAGGAAAAAGCAACTATGAGACCGCCATCACCAAAAGTGAAAAAGCCATAAAACTGCACAGCATAAAGAAACGTCCCACCACCAACAACAACAAAAGAAGGACAGCCAAAGAAAAAGAGTTTCTGGCCAGGAAAGAATACAATCCGTACCTCTACCGCGCATGGCTCATGATGGCTGAAGCGCAGTTTCGGAAAGGGGATTTCATAGAGGCTGCCAGCACGTACAATTATATCCTGAGACTATATGCGACACAACCGGCCGTGGCAAGTATGGCCAAAGTCATGATGGCAAGGTGCTACGTGGCTTTGGAGTGGCCATACGATGCAGAGGACGTGTTGGACAAGACGAGGAGAGACAGCATAACTGTGAAGGCCGCGCGCGAAATGGAAAACACCATGGCGGCATATAAGATTCTGGTTGGGCAATATGCGGAGGCCATACCACATCTCAAGAAAGCACGCAAAAACGCGAAACTCAAACAGGACAAATACAGGATGAGCTTCCTGCTGGGACAACTTTACCAGAAGACAGGACAACCGGAGCAAGCTTACAAAGCCATGTCCAATGTGATACGTCTGAACCCTCCGTACGAGACAGCTTTCAATGCTCGCATATTGCAGACCGAGGTTATGCCGCAGACCAAGTTCAAACAGATGATAGCGAAACTGAAACGCATGGCCAAAAGCGACAAGAACAAGGACTATTTGGACAGGGTCTATTACGCTATGGGCAACATCCACATGAATGTTGGTGACACACTGAACTGCATCTACTCGTGGGAAAAGGGTGTGAAGGAGGCCACCAAGGCGGGGCCCGACAAGGCCATGCTGTTACTGCGCTTGAGCCAACTCTATTGGGAAAAGGAAAACTACATAGATGCGGCACGCACGTACAAGGAGTGTGTGGCGATTTTGGACAAGGAACACGACGAGTACAAGGAGAGCGAGCGGAGAAATGCCATACTTGCAGAACTGGAACCGCATCTCAGCGCCATAAAGTTGCAAGACAGCCTGCAGGCACTCGCCAAGATGCCCGAAGCGGAGTATCTGGCCGCTATAGACAGGGTGATAGACGAACTTAAAAAGAAGGAAAAAGAGGAACTGAAAAAACAGGGCAAACTGGAGCAAGACAGTAAGGCAGACACACGGGACAACACACAAGGCACCAATGCGCAGGCCGACAAAAAGAACAATACCGCCGATGCTGGCAGGGGACAGTCTTCCGCATGGTACTTTTACACTCCGGCTACTGTAAAACGCGGCATTTCCGATTTTCGCAAGAAATGGGGAAACAGAGCTAACGAGGATTTTTGGCGCATAAGTGACAAGCAGGGTCTGCCCCAAAAAGAAGGGGAAGAGGGATACGCACCAGAAGGAAACGAGGCGGCAGACGATGTTGGCATGGCGGAGGGGGATTCCACGCATAACGACGACAAGGCTCTGAAGGACTCACTTGCCAACGACCCGCACCAAAGAGAGTATTATATACGCCAAATACCGTTCACTGAAGAGCAGATGGCCGAATCCAACGCTTTGTTGGAAGAGGGATTGTACAATGCCGGGATATTGGAACAAGAGAAGCTGGAGAATTTCCCTCTGGCGGAGAGGACTATGTTAAGGCTTCTGCGCGATTTCCCAGACAGGAACGATTTGGACAATGTTTACTACCACCTCTTCCTCCTGTATGGCAGGATGGGGAAAAACGATGAGGCCGAGCAATACCGTCAAATGCTCTTGGAACAGTATCCCGACAGCAAGTTGGCAAAACTGATAGGCAATGCTGACTATGAGAGAATATCACGCTACGGCAAACACATCGAGGACTCTGTTTATCAATTAGCATACCAGGCATACCAAGTTGCGGACTACGCACGGGTGGACTCCCTCTATATGTACAATATACAAAATTTCCCGGAGGGTGTCCATGGCGCCAGGATGCTGTTCGTAAGAGCCATGAGCCAACTGTATGGCGGACAAAGGGACTCTTTTATGG
>CAVHCL010000123.1:23292-28593 GCA_963634425.1 Bacteroidaceae bacterium | reverse complement strand
ATACTGGCGATTACAGTCTGGATGTTGTGGACTATGGATCTATGCAGCTCTGGAAGAATTTAGGCCGTGCAGTTTCCGATCCCTCCAGTATCATATATGTCAAAAAGTATGGCGACAACAAGTACGATCTTCAGTCGCAGGGAACTGGCATCTACAGTCTTGTCCAACGTTACGTGAATATCACAGAAAAGCCAGACGGCTCGTATGAGGTGAGTGCCTCAGAGTCAGGTGTGACCAAGTACCTCAGCGACATCAGCAACTCCGATGTAAGAGAAAGGGGGACGATGGGAGACGGAGGCAAACTGAACTTCCGCAAATGGATGGCGGACAAGGTTAAATCCACAAATGCCGAAAACTATTTCGGCATTAAGCCCACACTCTCCATTGGCGACAAACACTATCGCCCGTTCTATGCCGACTTCCCGTTCACCACTGTAGGCGAAGGTATGAAAGTCTATTACATCAACATTGTGGACAGTCATTTCGGCGTGGCAGTGTTGAAGGAAATAAAAGGTATCGTGCCGCGTGCGACTCCTGTGCTTGTGGAGTGCGCTTCAGTCAACCCTTCCGATAACCGGATAGAACTTTCCGACCGTGAGGGGAACGCAGTAGCTGACAACCTCTTGAAGGGCGTGTTTTTCGCCAACGATGAACGTCCCAAATCCAAAGACTCTTATGTGAAGTTCAATGCGAATACGATGCGCGTTTTAGATACGGCAGACGATAAATTGTCATTTACAACTTCGGGTCAATCTGTCGTTGGCCTTGATATCTATGACAACTATACCGAGGTCACGTACGACTGCGTTGCCGCCAATCATTGTTATTTGCCTGTGACAGCAGACGTACAGACGAATCTTCGCGTCATCACCGAAAGCGAGTACAAAGGCTTGGGCATAGACGGAGTGGCGCAGAAGGAAGACAAAGTAGTCAACGGAGTGTTCTCTCTCCAGGGCGTACGTGTCAGTACGGACAATGGCACCCAAGGGCTTCCCAAGGGTGTTTATATCATAGATGGCAGTAAGGTGATTGTGAGGTGACATTATAAACGGTAATACAACTTGTTCACACATATTGCAAATATTGATGAATAGAATCTTTCTTGCTTTGTCGCTGCTAAGTGCGTCTTCTTTTGTTGGGGCGCAGACGAGAGCGTTCAGTCATTTGGATATCGGGGAGACTGTAGGGAGTATGGGTGTCGGTGTAGAACTCGGCACGCCATTGTGCGACTTTGTGCAGGTTCGCACGGGTTTCGTGTACATGCCACGCTTCAGTGTCAATAGCCGTTTCGGTGTGGAGACTGGCAGTGGAATGCCCATCAGCCAGTCCGGAATGGATAAGGTAACTGAGATGATGAGCAAAATGACAAGAATGGAGGTGGACGACCAAGTGGACATGAAACTGAAACCAAAATATGCGCAGTTTAAGTTCCTTGTGGATGTCATGCCGTTTAGGCACAACAAGCATTGGCGTGCCACAGTAGGATTCTTTGCTGGTAAGAGCCGCATAGGAGAGGCTGTAAACGCCACTGGCGATGCTTCCACATTGTTGGGCGTTGCCATGTACAACTATTTCTATGTCAACAGTTGCCGGCAGGAGTCCATGTTCGGCGATATTCAGATTGGTGGGGTCAAACTGCCCGACGTACAGCTTGATGCCAAATATCTTGCCAAGGGAATTATGGGAATGCCCATAGGATATTTTGCGGACGGATGTAAGGCGATGCTCGTCCCGGACGAGAAAGGTATGGTGATGGCAGAAATGCAGGTAAACAAGTTCCGTCCGTATGTGGGAGTTGGGTACGAGACAGCTTTGTCAAAAGACCATTGCTGGCGTTTCTCCTTAGATGTTGGCGTTATGATGTGGGGTGGAAGGCCTAAAGTCTATGTGGATAATGTGTACAAGATAGACACCGACAACGTGGATCCTGACAATTACAAGTACGACATAGTCCGCCCCAACGAGGATGGAACCGATTTTGTGGTGGACGAACCGCTCAGTCATGTGGATCTTGTGAGCGACCTCACCGACATCAAAGGGAAGGTTGGCGACATGGTGAGGGTTGTCAGCCGTTTTAAGTGTTACCCCAACCTCAATCTCACATTTTCATACAGAATAAAATAAAGTTTCGGGATGCTTAACTAAGCATCCCGAAACTTTATTGATACAAAATCACTTGACTTCCCAAATGTCGTTTGTTTCAAGAAGCTCCGCAAAGTTGTGGTAGTTCTTGGCGGCTTTTACTTCCTCTATCTGCGCAGTCACGCAGTTGTCGTAGGTGGGTGCGTCCACATCGCGTATCACGCCCAAGGCCACGGGAAAACCGTCCCCGTTCCCCATCAGGGCGAGTTTCAGTTGCAGCGTGTTGTCCTCGCAATGTGCGTCGTGTACCAGAATGTCATCTTCTGTAATGCCGTTCTCGCCTATTTTCACTATTTTCAAGCCGAAGCCTTCCTGCATTATTCCATATTCGCGGTTTTCGCCGAAGATGAGTGGCTTGCCGTGTTCAACATATATGGCGTTCTTGGAGCGTCCTTCCTTGCTGTATACGGCATCGTGTGTACCGTTGTTGAAGATTACGCAGTTCTGCAGTATCTCGCATACGCTGGCCCCCTTGTGTGCATATGCCGCCTTCAGTATTTCTATGGTGCCAGGTGCGTCTGTCGCCACTGCACGTGCGAAGAAGTGCCCACGCGCGCCAAAACAAAGCTCGGCAGGGCGGAACGGGTCTTCCACGGTACCGTATGGACTGCTCTTGCTCACGAAGCCTCTTGGCGAGGTAGGGCTGTACTGTCCTTTGGTGAGACCGTATATGCGGTTGTTGAGCAGTATCATGTTCAAGTTAATGTTGCGGCGGTTGGCGTGTATGAAGTGGTTTCCGCCTATGGCGAGTCCGTCACCGTCGCCGCTCACCTGCCACACAGTAAGGTTGGGGTTCGCTATCTTGGCTCCTGTGGCTATGGCTGCGGCACGTCCGTGTATGGTGTTCATGCCGTATGTGGCCATGTAGTGCGGCAGACGGCTGGAGCATCCGATGCCGGAAATTACGGCAGTGTTGTAGGGTGCTACGCCTATCTCAGCCATTGCTTTGTGTAGACTTGCCAAAAAGAAGTGGTCGCCGCATCCCGGACACCACCTTGGCTGTCCTTTCTTGAAATCGTTTTGTGTGTATGCCATTGTGTGTATGTCCTTTATTTGTTGAGTAATGTGTTGAAATATGCCACCAGTTCGTTGACCTTGAAAGGTTGTCCTTTCACCTCGTTGTACTGGTATGGTACAAATCCGTCAACTTTCATACGCAGCCATCCAGCCAACTGTCCCATATTCTGTTCTGCCACAGCCACTCTCGGGTACTTCTTCATTACCGCGGTGGTGTTCTTGGGCAGAGGATTGATGTAGCGGAAATGAGCCATGGCCACTTTTTTGCCTTCGCTGCGCATCTCCTCCATGGCGGCACGCAGATGCCCGTATGTGCCGCCGAATCCAACGATTAGCAGTTCCGCATCATCCTTGTCGCCCAATACTTCCAAGTCAGGTACGGATATGTTTTGTATCTTCTGCGCACGTTTCCGTGTCATCAAATCGTGGTTTTCGGGATTTGTGCTTATGGCACCAGTTTTGTCGTCCTTTTCCAGTCCTCCAAGGATGTGTTCAAAGCCCTCGCGTCCAGGTATCGCCCAATAGCGTGAGCCGTTATCAGCGCGCATATACGGTGTCCATGTGCCTTTCAGTTCCTCCGGTACGTACGGAGGGCGGATGGAGGGGTAGTTGTCCAAGTCGGGCAGCTTGAATGCTCCGGAACCGTTGGCCACGTATGCGTCTGTCATCAACACTACAGGGGTCATGTGTTCCAAGGCCGTCTTGCAAGCCTCGTATGCCGCATCAAAGCAGTCCGTAGGGCTCATGGCGGCAATCACGGGCATAGGGCTTTCGCCGTTGCGCCCGAAGAGAGCTTGTAGGAGGTCTGTCTGTTCGCTCTTTGTAGGAAGCCCTGTGGCGGGTCCGCCGCGTTGCACGTCAATGACCACCAACGGCAGTTCCATGATGACGGCCAGATTCATCGCCTCGCTCTTGAGGCAGATGCCAGGGCCGGATGTGGATGTGGCTGCCAACGCTCCTGCAAAGGATGCTCCCACGGCTGATGCACACCCGGCAATCTCGTCCTCACACTGCACGGTGGTTACCCCCAAAGACTTGTGCTTTGACAGTTCGTGAAGAATGTCGGTGGCAGGAGTGATAGGATAGGAGCCGAGATAGAGTTTCAATCCTGCCTTTTCTGCGGCTGCGATGAGTCCGTAAGCAGTGGCCTTGTTGCCCGTGATGTCCATGTATCTTCCCGGCATCTTGTGCTTCGTCTCTATGCGGTAAACGTTGGCCACGCTTGAATGTGTGTTGTGCCCATAGTCGTATCCGGCCTGTATCACCTTGATGTTGGCTTCCGCCACGCTTGGCTTTTTTGCGAATTTCTCGCGCAGGAAGTTGAAGGCGATGTCCAAGTCGCGGTCAAACAACCAGCAGACAAGTCCCAAAGCGAACATGTTGCGGCACTTCATGACACTTTTCACATCCATGCTGGCATCCTTGAGGCAGTCTTTTACCATTGTGGTGAGCGGACAGGCTATCACCCTGTCTGGATCTATGCCCATCTCGCCAAGGTAGTCCTCTGTCTGGAACTGAGCTTTCTCCAGATCTTTGTGCCCGAAACTGTCGGTGTCTATTATTATGGCGGCTCCCGGCTTTGCGTATTTGTACTGAGTCTTCAGAGCCGCAGCGTTCATTGCCACCAACACATCGCACAAGTCACCGGGGGTGAACACCTGCCCGGCTCCTATGTGTACTTGGAAACCGGACACTCCAGTAAGAGAACCTTGCGGGGCGCGAATGTCCGCTGGATAGTCGGGGAATGTGCTTATACTGTTGCCCACTGTGGCCGACACGGTGGAGAAAATGTTACCGGCCAGTTGCATACCGTCACCGGAATCACCCGAGAACCGCACAACTACGGACTCCCTTTCCCGTATTTCTAAATTTTCTGCCATAAAAATAGTTGTTTTTTACAAGTTCGTATCTTACCAACTGCAAATTTACGACAATTCCGCCAATTAGGCTCTTGACTGTATGTGTTTTTTCCTTGTGATGGGTCAAGCCGTCCCTTTACGTGAAAAAAACGTTGGGCAGCAAGAGTCTCTTACTTTTTTTATTGTTACCTTTGTGCGCCGTGTCGGTTACTCTTGCTTTGGGGAACAAGCACATAGAAAGAAACGAAAATGCGAAATACGGTACGGCAAAATCCGGAAAAGG
>CAVHCL010000123.1:0-23282 GCA_963634425.1 Bacteroidaceae bacterium | reverse complement strand
CTTTCGTCCGGAATTATGAATGATTGTTTATGATTTTTATTATTGAAGTATGGAACAAGAACGTCGATTCGCAGGCTTGACCGAAGCCCAAGTGCTTGAGAGCCGAAGAAAACATGGAGCCAATGTCATGACACCTCCTAAGGAGAACTCCGTTTGGGACAAGGTGAGGGATTGTATGCACTTTTGGCTACTTAGAGTGGATTTGGTTATCTTTATCATTTCCGCATTGGCCGCTGTCGTGTTGCCGATTGCCGGCAGCTATCGGCACGACGGACTTTGGATTGCTCCAGTGTTGACCTGCGTCCTTTTTGCCTTGACGTATCTTGTGGCTTACCTCGGCGGAGAATGGAACGAGGAATGTAAGACGTTTAAGATAGACTCACTGTTTACTATTCTACTTTTTGCCCTGCTTCTCTCCGGCTTCATCGCTTTCTACAATGGGGTTTATGGCGGAGCCGAGGGCTGGGAGCCGTACCTTGAATTGGTCGGCATAGCCGTTGCGGTGCTTTTGGCTACGACGGTGGCGCATGTCCTTGAAGCGCAAAACGAGAAGACGTTCAAGAGCCTAAACGAGATGAATGACGATACGTTGGTTAAGGTTATCCGCAATAACAACGTTTGCCAGGTGCCACGCAAAGATATTGTCGTGGACGACATCATCCTGCTTGAAGCCGGGGAGGAAGTCCCTGCCGATGCGGAACTGTTGAACTGCATGAACCTCACGATGAATGAGTCCTCGCTTACCGGTGAGCCGCAGTGCGCCAAGACCACCAACCCTGCGCAACTCGATAAAGATGCCACTTATCCGTCAAACCATATTATGAAAGGTTGTACGGTAATGGAGGGCGACTGTGTGGCTAAGGTGTTTGCCGTTGGCGATGCCACAGCCTGCGGCAAGGTGTTTGAGGCTGCACGGGTAAAGAGTGGGGAAGCCACTCCGTTGAGCGAGAAGCTCGACGAACTGGCAGGGCTTATCACCAAGATAAGTTACGGGCTCGCTGTCTTCGTTGTCCTCGGACGTTTGGTTCGGCATGCGGTTTTGATGCCCAATCCCAATTTTGAGGCATTGGCAGTATGTCTTGCCGGTTCTTTGCTTCTGGCGTTGGTTGTATTCTTCTTGCTCAACGGAAAGAAACACGTAGGCAACAAGAAAAGTACAGAACTCTATCAAGTGCTTGCCTTTATGATACTGCCTGTCGTAGGCATCACTGTTTATTTTGCCACAAGCGAAACGGCGGCTGCCGACTGGCCTGCGTTGATACAGTACACCCTGGACTCGTTGATGATTGCCGTCACGCTGATTGTCGTTACGGTGCCCGAAGGACTTCCCATGGCAGTCACTCTGAGTTTGGCTTTCAGCATGAAGCGGCTGATGAAGCAGAACACCCTGCCCCGCACTATGCACGCTTGCGAGACCATGGGCGCAGTATCTGTCATCTGTTCGGACAAGACCGGTACGCTTACGCAGAACCAGATGACAGTCGTCGGCACAACCTTTCCCGGGCTCGCTGGACAGGAACTTGGTTCGGACAAAGCGTCTTCCGTCTTGAAGGAATGTATCGCTGTCAACACCACAGCCAATCTTGACCATTCTGAAGCCAAGACAAAGACTATAGGAAATCCTACGGAAGGCGCGCTCCTCTTGTGGCTCGACAAACAAGGCATAGACTATCTCAACCTGCGCGAGTCGCTCAATGTGATAGACCGCGTACAATTCACCACCGAATTGAAGTATATGGCAACCGTCGTAAAGTCTGCCGTCATGGGCAAGCCTGTGGTTTATGTAAAGGGAGCCCCCGACATTCTCATGAGTATGTGCTCGCTTACCGACGAAGAAACGAGGTGCTACAACGAGAGACTGGCCGAATACCAAAGCCATGCCAACCGTACACTCGCCTTTGCCTATAAAGAACTCGACCGTGCGGAAGACGCTTTTGCAGACGGCAAGCTGGCTGTCAGAGATCTTACCATGATGGGCATTGTAGGCATAGAAGACCCTGTGCGTACAGATGTCCCTGCCGCCATCTCCGATTGCCTTAAAGCCGGCATCCAAGTGAAGATTGTCACCGGCGATGCCCCCGGGACTGCCAAGGAAATAGGCCGCCAGTTGGGCTTGTGGAAAGAGACTGATACAGACGAGAACATCCTCAGCGGCACGGAACTTGCCGCCATGAGCGACAAGGAACTGAAAGACCGTCTGCCAAAAGTGAAGATTATCCCACGCGCACGCCCTGACAACAAGGAACGTGCCGTGCGTCTTCTGAAGGAGCTCGGTTATATAGTGGCGGTGACAGGCGATGGGACGAACGATGCCCCGGCTCTCAATGCCGCCAACGTGGGCTTGTCCATGGGCGACGGAACGGCAGTGGCGAAGGAAGCCAGCGACATCACCATCATAGACAGTTCGTTCTCAACTATCGCCAACGCCGTGATGTGGGGACGGTCTCTGTACAAGAACATCAAGCGGTTCATCCTCTTCCAGTTGACGGTCAATGTCGCGGCTTGCCTTATCGTTGCCATCGGCGCTTTCATTGGCGAGGACTCGCCTCTCACTGTCACTCAGATGCTTTGGGTAAACCTCATCATGGACACCTTCGCCGCCCTTGCATTGGCTTCGCTGCCTCCTTCCAAGACGGTTATGGCAGAAAAGCCGCGTCCTATTGACGAGCATGTACTGAAAGGAATGACGGCAAATATTCTCGGCGTTGGCGGCATTTTCACGGCGATTTTGCTTGGACTGTGCATTTATTTCCAACACATCGACATTGCCTGCCTGACTGACATCTTCGACGGCAAGGCGGTTTGGAGCGGGAACAATGGGCTTTCGGCTTACGAGTTGGGCTTGTTCTTTACCATCTTTGTCATGCTCCAGTTTTGGAATATGTTCAACGCAAAGGCATTCTTGACCAACGACTCGGCTTTCAAAGGCATGTCGTGGAAAGACACCAAGTGGTTCATCGTCATTGCGCTTGTCATCTTCGTAGGTCAGGTGGTGATAACTGAGTGCCCGGGCTTGCAAGTGATGTTCAATGTTGACAAAGGCGGTGTCAAGTTGACGGATTGGGTAATAATCTTTGTCGTCACATCGTTAGTCCTTTGGATAGGTGAGGCGGCAAGGCTGCTGAAGAAACACTGCAAGTAATCAGAGAGACCATAGGAGTCCTGGAGTTTTTGGATTCTCCAGAGCTTATAGGACTTCTATGCTTCAGCTTTCACATTGTGTTTCCGGCCAGTTGACGAGATATACTTTCTCCGTGGCTCTCGTGAGCGCAGTGTACAGCCAGCGGAAGTAGTCCGACGACAGCATCTCCTCCCTCATGTATCCCTGGTCTATGTACACGTGTTGCCACTGCCCTCCTTGGGCCTTGTGGCATGTGACGGCGTAAGCGTATTTTATCTGCAACGCATTGTACAACACATCCTCCCGCAGCTTCACCATCCTGTCCCTTTTGTTGGTTATCTCTGGATAGTCGTCCCAAACAGAGTGGAAAAGATGATCCTGTTGCGCTTTCGTCAATGCCGGAGCCTCGCTCCAGAGAGTGTCAAGTATTGCCGTGGCTTCCACTTCCCTGTCGGCATAGTCGGGAAACGACAATGTCACATCGCCGAAAGTGAAGCCATACACCTCTCTGACATTGCGTATGCGCAGAACCCTTGCAGCGTCCCCGTTGGCGATGAAGCACTCTCCTGCATCACGGTTCTCTTTGTCGTGTGCGGAGTGGCTGTCCTCCTCCTCCCCCAACCAATAGTAGTTGTTTTTCGCCACCATCACAAGGTCGCCGCGGCAGAGTTGCTCCTCGAAGTCCAACAGGCGCGTCCTTATGCCGTTGTTGAAGATGCCGGCTCTCTTGTTGCTGCGTGTCACCACTATCGTTCCGTCCACACCGCACCGTCCGTAGCTATCCTCCAGAGCGTCTATCAGCTCGCCGCCGGTCAGTACGGAGACATCCGCGAATGTGTTCACCCTCAACTTGGGAAAGTCGTACACCTCGTCTGCCGACAACATGGCGCGGAGCATGGTGGCGTTCCACAGTATGCCGGACTTCTCGGCCTGCCTCACCACCTGCGTGAGGCAAACCTCCGACACGTCCATGCCGTATCCCTCCAACACTCCGGCGTCCATGGCAGGGCTCTGCTCTTCCCCCACAGGTGGTAACTGTGCGGTGTCTCCCACCAACATCAGTCTGCACCCGTCGCACGAATACACAAACTGCATCAAGTCGTCCAACAGCCTGCCTGTGCCGAACTTCACTCCTCCTCCCCCTCCGTCGGCTATCATGGAAGCCTCGTCCACGATGAAGAGCGTGTTTTTGGAGAGGTTGGTGTTAATCTGAAAGGTGTCCATGTCGGCGAGAGACTTCTGCCTGTATATGCGTTTGTGGATAGTGTATGCAGGCATTCCGGCATATACCGACAGCAGTTTGGCGGCCCTGCCGGTAGGAGCCAGCATACAGACTTTCTGATGTGTCTGTGTCATGGTTCTCACCAAAGCCGCCACCAAAGAAGTCTTTCCGGTTCCTGCATACCCTTTAAGCAACAGCAAACTGTAACGATTTCGGGAAAGCAGGAATTCCGCACACCTGCCAATAGCCAATTCTTGGTCGTCGGTGGGCTTGTGCGAGAAATTGCGTCTCAACACCCCACTCAAATCTTCACTTATTGACATTGTCATACAAAAAAACTGCCGAAGTTTAGCTTATATGAATTATATTTTTTACTTTTGCGTTGCGAATATACGAAAATAAATCACAAATAACAACATGAAAAAAGCAATTAATGCAGTTTTATTTATCTGCGTGCTCGGTCTGCTCTTCATCGCATGGCGCAGCATTAAAGACACTCAGGAATTTGATGCTGAAGTAGCAGAGCGCGAGGCTGTGGTAAAGGCACGCCTTATTGAAATCCGCGAGGCGGAAGAAGCTTATAAGGCACAGCACGACGGTGTGTATTGTGACACATGGTCGGTGCTCATCCAGTTTGTCAAGAACGGCAAACTTCCGGTGGTGATGAAACAAGGCGTTCTCAGCGATGAGCAGATGGACAAAGGACTTACTGAGTCGTCGGCTGCAGCCATCGTCAACAGCGGAGACCAAGCCGCCATTGTGGCTAACGGGCTCCAGGATTTCCGCAGAGACACAGTGTGGGTATCCCTTGTGGACTCTTTGTACAACTACGAAGGGTTCAATGCGGAAGACATGAAATACATACCGTTTTCGGAAGGCGACACGTTTGAACTCGTAGCATGTCCCAACACCATGCGCTCGGGCAGCATCATCCAAGTGATGGAGTGCAATGCGCCAGACACGTCTTTCCTCAAAGGTATGGGCAAGCATGGCGAACGTCTCATATACAACCGTGCGGAATTGGCCAACGCCAAGGGCGCATATGCAGGTCTGAAGATTGGCGATGCCGGCAACAACTGGAACAACAATGCTGGCAACTGGGAATAATCCTCTCCACACATACAGACTATCCATCCGCGTCAGTACGGATGGATTTTCTTTCTATACGTATAATGTCTTGGACGGCAAGCTGCTGCAGACACAACACATTGACAGCTCCGATGCAAGTCCGTTGCAGGTACGCCTTGAAGAGGAACTGCGGAAGACGCGCCTGTTAGGATACGACTTCAAGCAGGTGGACATACATGCCGACACCCCTTGCACATGCGTTCCGCTCGAACATTTCAGGCGCGAGGAGATGACGTCCGTCTACCGCCTTACATTCCCCACCACCAAAGCCTCAAACGCAGAGATACACTATCAGATACTGCCTTCGCTGGAGGTGGTGGAATTATTCTCCATGCCGGAAACGCTGAAAGACACGGTGCTCGCATCCTTCCCCACAGCGCAACTTTCTTGCTACGAAGGCGTGCGGCTGGAAGAAATAGCCGCACGCATACAAGGGAAGGATAAGAAACTCCAATCGTTCCACGCTGTCGTTGACAGACACAGCACACTGGTGTGTTCGTTCAAGGGCGGAAAGCTCGTGTTCGCCGCCACATACAGCATCAACGAAGAGTCCGACCAAGTTTACATCATAATGTCGGTATGCAAATCGCTCGGCATGGATGTCATGCACGACACTCTGCAGATATCTGGCGGCACACAGTCTTTACAGAAACAACTGGGAAGATTTATAAAGAGGATAGAGACATGCGGGTAATAACAGGCAAATACAAAGGGAGGCACTTCGACGTGCCGCGCAACTTCAAGGCGCGCCCCACCACGGACTTCGCAAAAGAGAACTTGTTCAACGTCCTGCGCGGTTACATGGATTTTGAGGAAGACTGCACTGCGTTGGACCTCTTTTCTGGCACAGGAAGCATCACGCTTGAGTTGCTGAGCAGAGGGTGCGGACGCGTGGTGAGCGTAGAGTCCGACCCTCTTCACTACAGTTTCATCAAGAAGTTCGTGGAACAACTCCAAGACCTCAACGCAATGCCTGTGCGTGCCGACGTGTTCCGCTTCTTGGGAAAATGCCGCGAGCAGTTCAACATCATCTTTGCAGACCCCCCTTACAATCTTGCACAGCTGGAGAAAATTCCGGACATAGTCACCAGAAGCCAACTGCTGAAAGAGGACGGTATCTTCGTGCTCGAGCACGGCAAGACCAACGATTTCACGCACCATCCATGCTTTGTGGAACACAGAGCGTACGGAAGCGTCAACTTCTCGTTTTTCAAAAGGGGATAATCTCCTTACTTGCTTGTCTACGCTTTCCTCTCCGGTCTCCAGAAATCTGACTCCACAAGGCCACACTTGCACGCTATGCGCTTGCAGAAGTCAAGACGGAAAGAGCGGTGGTCTCTACTGTCCGAGCCGAACACGAATTTCAGTCCAGCCTTTTTGCACATAAGTATGAATTCTTCATGCGGAGTCTGCGCAAAGTCGTTAATCTCCACCGCCACCTTTCTCTTTACCAACATTTCCGTCACTTTCTCCAAACGTTCCCGTGTCCACACCTCATTGTAATGACGGGCTATGCACGGAGGCAAGTACAAAGGCCATCCGAAGATGTCCAAAGGCTCGGGGTTTTCCAATACGGTCTGGTAGTGTTTCAGGTTGGTCTCCATGAAATCTTCTAGGTTGGGCACGTAGCAGTCGTGTTCCCAAACTTCCAACGTGTCGCCATAGCAGTTGCCGTTGGGTATCATTTGAGGGTCCATGAAAAAGTAGTCTATGTGCTTGTATACATCCTCGCTAAGATTGGATGTCCACCCCAGCTTCATGTTCTGCATTCCGCGATAGCACCCCAGCAATGCCGTGTCGTCCAAAAACTTCTGCAAAGTCTCGTCGGTGGCTGGAGTCGGACGCGTGCCGTTGAACATTATGCCGTAGTAGGCGAAGTGATAGGCTTCCGCCTTGTCTGCAATGTCTTGGTAAGACTGTACTGCTGAAGCGTGTATGTGCAAATCGTGTATCGGGAAGTCCGCTTCCGTGGTGGGTGTCACGCCTTCCCACAACTCCTCCTTCCATCCGTCTGTCTTTGTCTCATTACTCTGGCACGACTGCAGGTTCGCAGCCACGCCTCCCAATGCGAGCATACCTCCAGTTTTAATGAATGTCTTTCTATCCATAATCTCATAAATTTAAATCTGCGCTTGAGTGCATAAATCCGCAAACAAGCTTCCCAATGCACCAAAGGTACAAAAAATATGGAGAAACATGATTCTTTGTCAGATACAAAAAACTCTATTGTGCAAATTCTTGATTTGGCAGTGCCTTTTTGGTTAAAATAATCATAATGCCTTGGGGACAATGAGAAAAAAATGTATCTTTGCGAAGATTTTCTTTACTATAACAGTTCAATTCCTAAAAACAACAACAGTTCAACACTTTCAAGCATGGGACTTACAAGCATTAGACTAAACACACTCGCTGCTGCGCTGTTCGTTGCGTTGTCGTCACACTCGCAGACTGCTGAGATGGTGACACCGCAGGCAATACGTCCGACACAGACAAACTACGTCAACAACAAAGCTCCACTGCCGTCCAATCCGTTCATCAAGCTCCCGGTAAAGAGCGTCAGCCCGAGGGGATGGGTTGCAGAGATGTTGCGGAGGCAGAAAGACGGTCTTTGCGGACATCTGGGCGAGATAAGCGACTGGCTGGACAAGGAAGGTAACGCATGGCTGGAAGCTGGCGGTTCCCACGGATGGGAGGAAGTGCCGTATTGGTTGCGCGGCTATAGCAATATGGCGTACATACTCGGGGACAAAGCCATGCTCGACGAGACCAAGTTTTGGGTGGAAGCCATCATCAACAGTGCCCAGCCCGACGGCTATTTCGGTCCGGTGAACGAACACAAGGACGGCAGACGCGAATTATGGGCAAACATGCTCGCCCTGCAGATACTGCAAGACTACTACGACTACTGCGGCGATCCGCGGGTGCTGCAGGTTATGAAAGGCTATTTCCAATGGGAGCTCCAGTATCCCAAGGAGAAATTCCTGCGCGACTACTGGGAAAACAGCCGCGGAGGGGACAACCTTCTCTCTGTGATATGGCTCTACAACCGCACCGGCGAGACTTGGCTGCTCGACCTCTGCCACAAGATACACCAATGCACTGCCGACTGGATGCAGGAAAGCGGTTTGCCCAACTGGCACAACGTCAACGTGGCAGAATGTTTCCGCGAGCCTGCCGAATACTATCTCGTCACCAAAGACTCGGCAGCCCTGCGCGCCACATACCGCAACTTCTCCCTCATCCGCCGCATATACGGGCAGGTTCCAGGCGGGATGTTCGGCTCCGATGAGAACTGCAGACACGGATACATAGACCCCAGACAGGGAACGGAGACGTGTGGCTTTGCCGAACAGATGCTCTCCGACGAGATACTCATGGCACAGACCGGCGATGTCCTTTGGATGGAAAACCTTGAGGATGTGGCTTTCAATAGCTATCCTGCCGCCTTTACGGAAGACATGCGGGCACTGCGCTACCTCACTTGCCCTAACATGGTACAGAGCGACAGCCGCAACCACAATCCCGGCGTGGACAATAGCGGTCCGTTCTTCAGCATGAATCCGTTCAGCAGCCGTTGCTGCCAGCACAACCATTCCATGGGCTGGCCTTACTATGCGCAGAACCTTGTGCTTGCCAGTGCCGATGGCGGAGCGGCGTTCCTCATTTACGCCGACTGCAGTGCGATTCTGAAAGTGGGCGACGGACAGGAAGTCACCCTGGACGAGAAGACCCAGTATCCGTTCGGCGAGGATATAAGCGTCACAGTGTCCGGGATAGGCAAGAAGCGTATGGCGGACTTCCCCATGTATTTCCGCATCCCCTCGTGGACGAAAGGCGCGCACGTCACAGTCAACGGCAAAACCGTGCCGTGCCGTGTGGAAAGCGGCCTGCTCCGCATTGCCAACACATGGAAGGACGGCGACGAGGTGAGTCTGCACTTCCCCATGTATCTCGGCAAGCGCGTGTGGGCTCTCAACAAGAACAGCGTGAGTATAGATTACGGGCCTCTCACCATGAGCCTTCTCATCAAGGAGAGGCGTGAGACGAAAGACAGCCGCGCCACGGCCATTGGCGATTCGCACTGGCAGAAAGACGCAGACCCGGAGAAGTGGCCCACAACGGAAATCTATGCGGCCAGTCCGTGGAATTACGCCATATACCCCGACTTGGATGATATGAAAGTGGAATGGAGGGCTTGGCCGGCGGACAACTATCCCTTCTCTCCCGGCAGCGTGCCGCTGCTTGTGAAAGCGCACGGCGCAAAGGTGGAGGGATGGGGACAGGACAAGACCGGGCTTTGCCAAGTGTTGCCCGACATCGACGCACCGCGCGGCAAAAAGGAGTCCATCACGCTCATCCCCATGGGATCGGCACGCCTGCGCATCTCGGCTTTCCCTCAGGCGGAACAGTGACAGCTCTACATAGACAAACAAATAACAACCAAATAAAAAACGAATGAGAAAGACAACTTTATCCATCGTGTTCATGTCTGCGGTGTCTGCATTAGCACAAACGGCGGAATTCTTCAAACCCTATGCGGGCACAGACCTGCGCTTGCCGTCGGTGCCCCTCGTGGTCAACGACCCCTATTTCTCCGTATGGTCGCCGTACGACAAACTCACCGACGGCACCACACGCCATTGGACCAACGACGAGAAGCCCATCCTCGGACTGCTTCGCGTCGACGGCACTACCTACCGCTTCATGGGAGCGCAACAGGAGTTTTTCCTTTCCTCCATCGCCCCTATGGCAGACGAGGAGAGATGGGAAGGCAAGGTGTCGCGCGAAGTACAGAAAGCCGGATGGGAAGACGAGAAGTTCGACGCTTCGTCGTGGAAGACCGAGAAGGCAGCCTGGGGTAGTGACGGACTGCAGTACATCAGCAGCAAATGGTCCAAGGAGGGCAGCGACATATACATCCGCCGCAACGTAGAACTTACGGCGCAGCAGCTGCAGGAAGACCTCTACCTCAAGTACTCCCACGACGACGTGTTCGAGATTTACATCAACGGAACCAAAGTGGCTGACACCGGCGAGACTTGGGTGGACGGCGTGGTGCTCCACCTCGACGGAGACCTCAAGAAGCTCCTCCATTCGGGCAACAATGTGATAGCCGCACACTGCCACAATACCACAGGCGGAGCATACGCCGACTTCGGACTCTACAAGAATGTGAAGCCCAAGGGACAGCCCGTACAGGTGGCGGAGCAGAAGAGCGTTGACGTGCTGGCCACCAACACCTACTACACCTTTGCCTGTGGTCCCGTGGAACTGGACGTGGTCTTCACGGCTCCAATGCTCATTGACGACTACGACCTCATCTCCACACCTGTCAACTACATTTCCTACCAAGTGCGCAGCACCGACACCAAGAAGCACGACGTGCAGCTCTACATCAGTGCCAACCCCCTACAGGCTGTCAACCGCGAGAACCAAGCTACAGTCACCTCCATGGGTATGGACGGCGGCATCCGCTATGCCAAGACAGGGACGGTGGAGCAGCCCATCCTTGCCAAGTCTGGCGATGGCATCTGCATTGACTGGGGCTACTTCTACATGCCCGCCGTCAACGGCAATGTAATCATAGGTGATGCCACTGAAGTGGAGGACAACTTCATCAAGACTGGCGAGACACGTGCCCGCGGACAGCAGCCGCAGCGCAAAGGTCCCGGTCGTCAGATAGTGGCGCGCAAACCGTCCGACATGCCAGTGCTCGCCTATACGCACAATTTCGGCAGCACCGCTGAAGCGCGCAGCTTCACCATGCTCGGGTACGATGAGGTTTACGACATAGAGTACTTCCACAACAGATACAAGGGCTATTGGGCACACGGCGGCACCGTCACCATCTTCGACGCTTTCCGTAAGATGCAAGACTCGTACGCGAGCATCATGTCGCGTTGTCGCGCTTTTGACAAGATGATATACGACGACGGCATGGCTTCCGGCGGCAAGGAATATGCCGAGATACTGTCCGGCTCATACAGGCACGTGATGGCAGCCCACAAACTTTTCAAGGACAAGGACGGCAATCTGCTGTTCTTCTCCAAAGAGAACAACTCCAACGGCTGCGTCAACACCGTAGACCTCACATACCCCTCGGCGCCTCTCTTCCTTTGCTACAACCGCGAGCTGCAGAAGGGCATGATGACATCCATCTTCGACTACAGCAAGAGTGGACGGTGGACCAAACCATTTGCGGCGCACGACATTGGGCAGTATCCTCTCGCCAACAAGCAGGTGTACGGCGGCGATATGCCGCTGGAGGAGTCGGGCAATATGCTGACACTGGCAGCACAGATATGCATGATGGACGGAAACACCAACTTCGTGGATCCCTATTGGGACATCTTGCAGATATGGACCGACTACCTCGTGGAGAATGGACTTCATCCTGCCAACCAGCTCTGCACCGACGATTTCGCCGGACACTGGGCCGGCAACTGCAACCTTGCCATCAAGGCAATCATGGGCATTGCGGGATTTGCCGAGCTTGCCAAACTGAAAGGACAGGACGACGTGTACGCTAAGTACAACGCCAAAGCTAAGGAGATGGCGGCAGCTTGGGAGAAAGAGACCAAGGTGGGCGACCACTATGAGCTGGCCTATGGTGCCGGTAAGGACACATGGAGTCAGAAATATAACATGGTGTGGGACAAGCTTTGGGGAACAGGCATCATACCCAACAACGCTATGCAGACGGAGATTTCCTACTACCTGAAGAAGCAGAACAAGTACGGTCTGCCGCTCGACTGCCGCAAGGACTACACCAAGTCCGACTGGATAATGTGGACTGGCGCGATGGCACCAGACATCAAGACCTTCCAGCAGTTGGTCAGCCCCGTGTACAAGTACATCAACGAGACCGAGAGCCGCGTGCCCACATCCGACTGGAGCGATACAAAGACCGCCAAGATGGTGGGCTTCAAGGCACGTTCCGTCATTGGCGGCTACTGGTTCCGCGTCCTCATGGACAAGACTCACCCGGCAACGGCCTCCGCCAAGGGAAAGAAGAAATAACACGCAACAGACAGTTTGCGTCAGACAGAGTCCGCCGCCATCCCAACAAAAGGACGGCGGCGGACTTGTTTCCACGGTCTCCGCAGAGGGCGCAGTACAAAACGCCTTTCGACAAACCCTTTTCCACGGATACCTTAGGCAGTTCGGCATTTTATTCATACCTTTGGGCAAAATTGAAGTCCAAATAAACATTCATCACCATGAACAAGAGTATCTACGCAGCTTTGCTCGTTGCAGCATGCAGCATTTTCACCGCCCGGGCGCAGCAGCCTTGCCTGTCGCCGGCGCCACAGAGCGTCACGTGGGGGAGCAGGGCGTTCGCCTCAGACAGTCTGCAGTATGTGACTGTAAGGAAAGGCGTCGCCGGGGACAAGATCGTGTCGAAGTACAAGAAACTCGTGCCCAAACAGGCCGAGGGATATTACTTGAAGATAACGCCGCGCGAGATAATAATGGCTGGCAGGGACGAGACGGGTCTCTTCTATGCCGAGCAGACGCTGAGGCAGGTGACAGCCACCAAGGACGTGATGCAGTGCGAGATAACAGACTGGCCGAGCGTGGAATGCCGCGGCGTGATAGAGGGCTTCTACGGAAATCCGTGGAGCCACGAGGACAGGCTGCGCCAGTTCGAGTTCTACGGCAGACACAAGCTTAATACGTACGTCTACGGTCCCAAGGACGACCCCTACCACCGTCTGCATTGGCGCGAGCCTTATCCCGAAGAGGAGGCGCAGCGCATAAGCGAACTGGTGGAGGCGGCGCACCGCAACCACGTGCAGTTCGTGTGGGCCGTCCATCCCGGCGGCGACATACGGTGGAACCTCCAAGACAGCATTGCCGTGGTGGACAAGCTTGAGATGATGTACACGCTGGGGGTGCGCACCTTCGCTGTATTCTTCGACGACATCTGGGGCGAAGGAGCCAAAGGCGACAGGCAGGCTGGGCTGCTCAACTACATCACCGACCGCTTCGTGCACAAACACAAGGACGTGCGGCCGCTCATACTATGCCCCACACAGTACAACAAGGCGTGGAGCAACGGCGACTACCTCTCCACCCTCGGCAAAACCATGTACCCCGAAGTGCGCATCATGTGGACGGGCAACAGCGTGGTGGACATGATAGAGAGCGACGACATGGAGTGGATAAACGCACAGATAGGACGCAAGGCGTTCATCTGGCTCAACTATCCCGTTAACGACTACTGCCAGAGCCGTCTGCTGATGGGCAAGACTTACGGCAACGGACAGGACATAGCCTCCATGGTGTCGGGCTTCTGCTCCAACCCCATGGAGTACGCCGAGGCATCCAAGGTAAGCCTCTTCAGCATAGCGGAGTACACGTGGAACATGCCGGCATACAACGCTGAGGAGAGCTGGAAACGTGCGCTTCCCGAGCTGATGCCCACCTGCCCCGACGCATTCAAGGTCTTCTGCGAGAACAACGTGGACCTCGGCTCCACCGGACACGGACTTAGGCGAGAGGGCGAGAGCCTTGGCTTCAAGGGAGACGAACACGATTTCAGGCAGTTGGTCTCCGCCGCCGACCAACTGCTTGGCGACAGTGTGAACCAGCCGGAGATGCTGGGCGAGATAAAGCCTTGGGTGCAGAGCATGAGGTTGTTGGGAGAGCGGGGGCTTTCCGTGCTTGACATGCGGCACGCATTGGCCGATAACGACTCCATAACCTTTGTGGCACGCTACCGCACACAGCTCGCCATAGAGCAGGCGCAGAAAGCCATCGTCAGCCGCAACTTTGAGGGGAGCATCGTGAAGGCGCGCCCCATGGTGAGCGGCGATGTGATAACGCCATGGATAAACGACGAGGTCAACCGTCTGGTGAAGCTCTACAAACGGCAGTGCCGCTACGGACTCGACGTGTTTCCGCAACAGGCGGTGGAGGATGGTAAATACTTCATAGTGGCGGACGGCAAGTATCTTACGGATAAGGACGCTTCGCCCGAACGTACACGCGACCACCCCGAATTCCTGGCGGACAAGGACACCGTCAACCCACAGCGTCAACTTTGGGACATAGAGTTTGTGCCATCCACCTCGCGTTTCAAGATAACCAACGTGCAGGACGGACGCTACCTCAACGAGCGCGGAGAATTCTGGGCGGACAAGAACCAAAACCCGTACGATGCCGCATGGCACACCTTCATCATAGAGAAAAACGACAAGGGTTATACCATCCGCTGCGGAGGACGTGCAGGGCAGGGCTACTGGTCTGTGGGCGAGGGGCGCATCCTCAACACAGACAAACCGTACACGTTCATGTTGATAAGGCAATAGCGTATAGGACTTGCCAAACAGCCGAAACAACGAAACTGCGCAAAGCCGGAATTTTGACATTCCAGATGTTTTCGCTATCTTTGCGCACACATCGCAAGTAGGTATAACACACAAACAACCACTACATCAAAAAGAAAAAAGAATGAAAGGCAGTATCATACTCTCGGTCATGCTTGCCGCATACGGTGTGTGTCAGGCACAGACCGCCATCACACCCAAAGTGCTGGAAACACTGGAAAACAGCTACACCCCCACCTCGGCTGACAAGGCTCTGCGCAACGCCATCAGCAGCGTGAGTATAAACAGCATAGCCGTAAACCAAGACAACACCCAGGCCAAGGACACGCACTTCAGCGTGGAAGTGGCAAACAGTGGCATCAGCAACCAGCAGGGCAGCGGACGTTGCTGGCTGTTCACCGGCACCAACGTGCTGCGCAACAAAGCCATGAAGACGCTCGGGGTAAAGGACTTCTTCTTCAGCCAAGTGTATCTGTTCTTCTACGACCAGCTGGAGAAAAGTAACCTCTTCCTACAAGGCATCATAGACATACGCGACAAGGAGCAGGATGACCAAATGGTGAGATGGCTCTTCCAAAATCCCATTTCCGACGGCGGCACATACACTGGCGTGGCAGACCTCGTGAGCAAATACGGACTCGTGCCGCAAGACGTGATGGCGGAGACTTACGTGAGCAACAGCACAAGCGAATTCAACAGCCATCTGAAACGCAAACTGCGCGAATGCGGAATGCAGCTGCGCGAGAAAGCGGCAGCCGGAGCCGGCGAGAAAGAACTGCAAGCCACGAAAGTGGAACAGATGAAAACCGTATACCGCATGCTAGTGGCAGCTTACGGAACGCCTCCAAAGGAATTCACATGGGCCCCCAAGAAAGACGGCAAGGCTGTGGGAGAACCCAAGAAGTACACGCCGCTGCAGTTCTACAAGGAGGTCTGCCAAGACGGCGAGGACCTTTACGCCGACTACGTGATGCTGATGAACGACCCCAGCCGTCCATACGGCGAAGTGTACGAGATAGACTACGACAGGCATCTCTATGAGGGGCACAACTGGCTGTACGTCAACCTTGACATCAAAGACCTGAAAGCACCTCTGATAGCCAGCCTCAAAGACAGCTGTCAGATGTATTTCAGTTGCGACGTGGGCAAGTTCCTCAACCGCAACACAGGATTCCTCGACTTGAAGAACTACGACTACGGCAGCCTGTTGGGCACAGACTTCGGGATGAACAAGAAGCAACGTATACAGAGTTTCGACAGCGGAAGCACGCACGCCATGACGCTGATGGCCGTGGACTTGGACAAGGACGGCAACACCAAGAAGTGGAAGGTGGAGAACAGCTGGGGCTCCTCGTCGGGCATGAACGGCTATTTGGTGATGACCGACGAGTGGTTCAACGAATACATGTTCCGTGTGGTTGTCAACCGCAAATATTGCGACAAGCACATCACAGACCTGCTGACACGCAAACCTGTGAAACTCCCGGCATGGGACCCGATGTTCCAGGCGGAGGAGTGAAACACGCAAAACAACAAGAGACATTAAAGATTATGGAAACAACAAGACAAAACAAAATAGCACGGCTGATACAGAAGGAACTGAGCGAGATGTTCCGGCGCCAGACCGCATCCACGCATGGCGTGCTGGTAAGTGTCTGCACTTGCCGCATCAGTCCCGACATGAGCGTCTGCCGTGCCTACCTGAGTGTCTTCCCCAGCGAAAAGGCGGAAGAGATAGTAAAGAACATCAACGACAACCAGAAACAGGTGCGCCACGACCTCGGGCTGAGGGTGGGCAAGCAATTGCGAATAATACCAGAGCTGAAGTTCTTCGTGGACGATTCCCTCGACTACGTGGCGCACATTGACGAATTGCTCGGGAAGTGAGATACGAACAGTTCATCGCACGGCGGTATCTCTTCTGCAAGAAAAGCCACAACGCCATCAACATAGTAAGCCTCATCTCTGTGACAGGTGTGGCGGTAGCCACCATGGCTCTGGTGTGCGTGCTGAGCGTGTTCAACGGATTCAGCGACCTCGTGGCAGACCTCTTCACAGCGTTTGACCCACAGCTGCGCGTCACGCTTGCCGAAGGTCATACTGTGGACTCGCGCGACCCCGTCCTGCGGAAACTTGCCGGCCACGAGTATGTGGAGGTGATGACACCCGTCATGGAAGGGCAGGCGTTGGCAGTGAGGGACGGACTGCAGTACGTGGTCACAATAAAGGGCGTGGCGGACAATTTTGTGGAGCAGGCCAACATTGAAAGCATCCTCTACGGCGACGGTGAGTTTGCGTTGCACGCCGATGTCCTGGAATACGGAGTGGTGGGCATCCAGCTGGCGGCACGCCTGAAGCTCACCACACATTTCACAGATCCCTTGCAAGTGTACGCCCCGAAGAAAGGAGAGCGGGTGAACATGGCCAATCCGTTGGAGTCGTTCAACCACGACGAGCTACAGAGCCCGGGCGTGGTGTTCCGCGTGCAGCAGTCCAAGTACGATGCCAACTACATACTCACCAGTCTGCACTTTGCACAACGCCTCTTCGATGCGGACAACGCCGTGTCGTCGGTGGAGATAAAACTCAAGGACGGAGTCTCTACGGACAAGGCAAAGAAAGAGATAAACGCACTGTTGGGGGAAAGATTCAAGGTGCAGGACAGGTACGAGCAACAAGACGACATATTCCGCATCATGCGCATAGAGAAACTCATCTCGTATGTCTTCCTGACCCTCATACTCCTTGTGGCGTGTTTTAACATCATAGGCTCTCTCTCCATGCTTATGATAGAGAAGAAACACGATGTGGAGACACTGCGCAGCCTCGGTGCATCGGACAAGCAAATAGTCAACATCTTCATGCTGGAAGGCCGCATGATAAGTCTTGCCGGAGCGACACTGGGACTTGTGGCAGGGCTGGCTCTGTGCTGGGCTCAGCAGCAGTTCGGCTTCGTGAAGATGGGCGAAAGCGAAGGCCGTTTCATTGTGGACAGCTATCCCGTAAGCGTGCACCTCACAGACATGGTGGTAATTTTCATCACGGTGATAGCTACAGGCATTGCCGCCATCTGGTATCCCGTCAAGAAGCTTTCGGAAAAACTGCTGTAATCTCCCTGTCTGATGTCCACCGTATTCCCCTTTGCGCGTCCCCTTTACATCACAGCCAAGACTTCCGGGGCACGCTGCAACCTCAGATGCGGATATTGTTATTACCTTGAGAAAAGCATTCTGGCAGGGAAGCGTGAGACTCTCATGAGCGACGCGACGCTGGAGGAGTTCGTGCGCTCGTATATATCCGCCCAGCAGACTCCCGACATTCTCTTCACTTGGCATGGAGGAGAACCCATGCTGCGCACTTTGGACTTTTACAAACGGGCTGTGCGCCTGCAACGTCTCTACGGCAGAGGGCGACGGATAAGCAACGTGCTGCAGACCAACGGCACCATGCTCACACCCGAATGGTGTGAGTTCCTCCGCGACGAGCGGTGGCTGGTGGGCATCAGCATAGACGGCACACAAGAGATGCACGACACGTACCGCAAGGACACCGGCGGACACGGCACATGGCACAATGTGATGCACGGCATAGGCCTCCTTAAGGACTTTGGAGTGGAATGGAACGCCATGGTGGCTGTGCACCAAGCCAATGTGGGGCATCCGTTGGAGCTATACCGTTTCTTCCGTGATACCGTCCAATGCCAATACATACAGATGTCGCCTGTGGTGGAACGTTTGCACAGACAGCGCGACGGAAGGCTCCTGGCGCAGGTGATGGACGGGAACTGCCCTGTAGCACCGTTCAGCATAAAACCGGAGGAGTGGGGGCAGTTCCTCATAGACATATTCGACGAATGGGTGAAGAGAGACGTGGGAACAGTGTTTGTCCCCGTCTTCGACGCCACGTTGGCAGGATGGTTGGGCATGGAGCCGGGGATATGCGCCTATGCGAGAGAGTGCGGACACGCCTTGGTGATGGAGGCGGACGGCAGTGTGTACAGTTGTGACCACTTCGTGTTTCCGGAATATTACCTCGGCAACATCAAGACGGACGGGCTGGCGCAAATGGCATACGGGACCAAGCAGAATATGTTCAGCGCACTCAAAGACAAGTCGCTGCCCAGACAGTGCCGTGTTTGTCCTTGGCTGAAAGCCTGCCACGGAGAATGTCCCAGACTGAGGTTTGAACACACTGCGGACGGAGAACCAGGGCTCAACTACCTTTGTGCGGGCTACAAGATGTACTTCATGCACGTGGCAAAGTACATGGATTTCATGAGCGACGAGGTGGCAAACGGCAGAGAAGCCGGAAACGTGATGAAGGAAAGGTTTTGAAGATGACGGAAAAGAGAAAGAAGAAAAAGCGCAAATTAAAGAAGCCGGTCAAGAGGGGGTGCTGCATAATTATTGTCGTACTGTTGCTGCTTCCAGCCTTGATGATGTACAGGTGCCACCACAGAAACCGCAAGTCTGCGGAAGAGCAGGACATTATCGTCTGCCTTCCTCCGGACAGCGTGGACTTTGCCATTGCCGAAAGGATGGAGAAAAGGATAAGGCAGGCTGTCAGGATAGACACCTCCTTGATGGCAGTCAGCGTTTACGACCTGGAGCGCAACTGTGATGTCTTCCATTACCATAACCGGCAGTTGTTGCCTCCGGCATCCTGCACGAAACTTCCCACCGCCATCATGGCTATGAAGTACATGGGAGTGAGCCACAGCTACGAAAGCAGGATTCTTACGAGTGGAACTGTGTGCGGAAACTCTTTGGAAGGAGATCTTGTCTTTGATATGGACGACGACCCGCTGATAGAGTCTTTCGATGAGTTTTTGAACGCCGTAAAGGAGAGGGGCATCAACGAAATCCACGGAGACATCCTGCTCCGTTTGGCGCGCAAGGACACTCTGAGGCAACACCACACCGCCAAGCCATGGGACATTTCTTACTCCGAAGTCCCACTGCTGATGAAAGGGGAGAAACACGTCGTCCGCACACTTGCACGACTGATGTCCGACAACGGCATCACACACGGGAACGTCAGAGCGGCAGACTGCGCCACCTCCGGCTGCACCAGCCTGTATTCGCTTCGTCATAGTCTCAAAGATGTGATAACCCCGATGTTGGTCAACAGCAGCAACGTCAAAGCAGAATGTGTGCTCCACCATACATTGCGCCACATATCGGCACCGTCCATGCGGGAGGTTGCCGCATATGACAAGACGTTGCAGGACTCTGTCTACACCGATTTCATCGTTTCCCAGATGGGATATACGGACATAGAAGGCTTTGTCGTGAACGACGGCAGCGGTCTCTCGCCGGACAACAGGCTCACTTCAGACTTCTTCGTGAATTTGATGGCGTACGCCTTCAGGAACGACTCCATCCGCAGTATGCTGATAGACGAGGCACTTGCAACTCCGCAACACCCCACACGTTACGGCTCTCTCTATGGAAGGATGCGCAAGCCCGAGTTCGAAGGACGCATATTCTGCAAGACAGGCACGCTCACCACCATAGGAGTGTCTTCCCTCACAGGTTATGCACTCAACGAAAACGGCAGATGGTTTGCTTTCAGCATCATCAACGGAAACTCGCCTGTGGCTGAAAGCCGTATATTTCAAGACGAAGTGTGCGCCGACCTGATATCCAGTCCTTAGGAACGTCCCTGGCGGCATCCGTCACAGCCGTGGCACGAGCCACAGCACGACGGACCATGTCCCTTGCGCCTCAACAATATGTACAAGGCGGCTGCCACTGCCAGCAGCACCACGCCGAGAAGCAATATACTCTGTATGTTCATGACAGCAATGTATAGAAGATGAATGCCGCAATCCACGCCAGACAACACTGGCACACGGCTATGAAAATCGCCCACTTGGTGCCGAGTTCCCTGCGTATGGTGGCTATGGCTGCCACACATGGGGTGTAGAGAAGGCAGAACACCAGCATACTGAAAGCCGATGCCGTCCCCAGCACTTCCGCTATTGACTCGCCGCTAAAAAGCGCGCCAAGCGTACCCACCACCACTTCCTTGGCCAGCAAACCGCTTATCAGCGAAGTCACTATGCGCCAGTCGCCCAATCCCAACGGTGCAAACAATGGTGCCAACCGACTGGATAGACTCGCCAAGATGCTTTGTGACTCCATGCCCTCGCCTACCATCTGTCCATGGAAGTTGAACGTCTGCAGGAACCAAACCACTATGCTTGCAAGGAAGATGACAGTGAAAGCCCTCTGCAGGAAATCCCTCGCCTTTTCCCATATCAGACGCACCACATTGGAAGCCAACGGCATCCGGTAGTTGGGCAGCTCCATCACAAAAGGTACAGCTTCACCTCTGAACAACGTGTTCTTGAGCACCAGAGACACCAGTATGCCCATACATATTCCCATCAGGTACAGAAGCACCATCACCCCACCGGCTCTTTCTGAGAAGAACGCAGCAGTGAAAAATGCGTATATAGGTATCTTTGCGGTACAGCTCATGAAGGGTGTGAGCATAATGGTGAGCCTCCTGTCGCGTTCGCTTGGCAAGGTGCGGCTGGCCATCACACTCGGCACAGAACATCCGAAACCTATCAGCAGAGGCACTATGCTCCTGCCGGAAAGCCCTATCCTGCGCAGCAGTTTGTCCGTCACGAAAGCTATGCGTGCCATATAGCCGCTGTCTTCCAACAGACTCAGAAAGAAGAACAGTATAAGTATCAGCGGCAAAAAGGACAATACGGTACCCACTCCGCTCAGCACGCCGTCTACCACCAACGAGTGTATGGGTTGGACTATGTCCCATGCCGTCAGAGTCTGGTCGACCACGGCCACAAACCATCCTATAGCGTCTTCCAACACGCCCTGGCACCATGCGCCAAGGCTGTTGAAGGTGAGGTAAAACACCAGTCCCATGATGATCAGAAACGATGGGATGGCAGTATATCGTCCGGTGAGCACCTTGTCTATCCTCTCGCTTCGCATGTGTTCCTTGCTGTTTTTGGGATGGACTACCGCCTGGTCACAAACGCTCTGTATGAAATTGTACCTCATGTCCGCCATTGCCGCCAAACGGTCCATGCCTCTCTCTTCCTCCATCTGGCGGATGATGTGTTCTATGGTCTCCTCCTCGTTGTCGGTGAGCTTTAGGGCATCCAACACATATCTGTCGCCTTCCACCACTTTCCCGGCGGCGAAGCGTATAGGCAGTCGGGCTCTCTTGGCATGGTCTTCTATCAAGTGCATGATGCTGTGCAGACATCTGTGTACGGCGCCTTCGTGGGCGTCGGGGCTGCAGAAATCCATCCGTCCGGGAGTCTCGCCATGCCTTGCCACGTGTACGGCATGTGCCACCACCTCGTCCACGCCTTCATTCTTTATAGCGGAAATGGGCACCACAGGTATTCCCAACTCATGCTCCATCATGTTTATCCTCACCGTGCCGTCGTTGCCGTTCAGCTCGTCCATCATGTTGAGCGCAAGAACCATCGGCTTGTCCAACTCCATCAGCTGCATGGTCAGATACAGGTTGCGTTCTATGTTCGTCGCATCCACGATGTTGATTATGCCGCTTGAGCTGTCATTCAGCAGGAACTCCCTGCTCACCATCTCTTCGCTGGTGTAAGGCGAGAGACTGTATATGCCGGGGAGGTCTGTTACCGACACGTTGGGATACCCCTTTATCATACCGTCCTTCCTGTCCACCGTTACTCCGGGGAAATTCCCCACGTGTTGGTTGTCTCCTGTCAGCTGGTTGAAAAGGGTAGTCTTGCCGCTGTTGGGATTTCCCACCAGCGCAAAATTGCCATGCCATGGATTTCCATGGGCGGATTTTCCGGTACTCTCCTTGCTTCCTCTGGCAAACGTGAACGAAGTGTCGTGCGTGTGTCTCTCGTCACCGTCTTCACCGTACATGGGGTGGGGAATCTCCTCGTATTCGTTTTCTTCCGGACTCTCGCTTTCGCAAGTTTTGTCCACTAAGGTCACGGTTATCCTCTCGGCATCCGCCAAACGTAGGGTAAGCTCGTAGTCGTGCAACCTCAGTTCCATGGGGTCGCCCAAAGGTGCGAATTTCCTTATGCAAATCTCGTAGCCGGGTATCATTCCCATGTCCAGGAAATGCTGTCTCAAAGCTCCGTCGCCACCTACGCTCTTGATGACGGCTCTCTGTCCCACCTTCAAATCACGCAACGTCATAATACAGGTAATTTTGCACAAAGGTACATTTTTTATTCAAGACGGCACAAGAAAGAGTGCAAAACCTTCCGCCCTACCACATCATATACCTAATTGTAGTTAGGCTGTTCAGTTTGACACATCCGCAAAAAAAACTGCCAAAGATCACCGTCATTTAACAATGTTTAACGGGAGGGGTGACCACTGCGCTTTTTATTTTGTACCTTTGCAGCCGTTAGAAAACTTTATCCTTAATTCCGCAGGTTAATGCGTTAACTTTATTTATAATTACCTGAGCAACAAAAAAGTTGCTCAGGATT
>CAVHCL010000122.1:0-9506 GCA_963634425.1 Bacteroidaceae bacterium | reverse complement strand
CCGTCAGTACCGTTATGCCTTAGGGAAGACCGTTAACGAACTTTGTGCGGGCGTTATAGAAGACGGAGAAGACCCTATGGATGCTGCCAAGCGCGAACTGATGGAAGAAACCGGCTGTGGTGGCGGCAACTGGCAGAAGTGGATGGAGTTGTCCGCCAATCCAGGCACACACACCAACATCACCCATTGCTTCTTGGCGACGGATGTGGAGCTCTTGGGCACTCAGCATCTCGACAGGGGAGAGGATGTGGAGGTAAGATTTTTCACTCGTGGGGAGGTGTATGCCATGCTAAAGAACGGAGAAATCTGGCAAAGCTTAATGGCGGCTCCGCTATGGAAATATTTTGCGGAGAAGAACAGCGTCCGTTAGCAGTCCAGCCATAACCATACAAGACGGGATGGAGCCTCTGAAATGCCAGAGGCTTCATCCCGTCTTGCAGATAAGGTAAATTACTTCAAATACCCTTTTGCCCAGTCGCCGATTTCTTTCTCCGACATACCGTTGAGCAGTTTCCCGGCTTCCCATTTCACGTTGGGGTAAGCCTTCTTGAAGACCTTCTCCGTGTTTTCGATGCCGCTGCCGCCAGAGGTCATGAACATCACGATGCGTTTGCCCTTCAGCTGATAAGCGTCCATGAAAGTGTTGATGATGCGTGGTGCGCCGTTCCACCAGTTGGGGAAACCGAGAAAGATGAGGTCATACCCGTCAAGCGATTTCTTGCTCTTCTTGAAGCCAGGGCGCGACTTTGGGTTGTCGTTCTCGCGGCAACACCGTGAGGCTTTATCCGTCCAGTCAAGATCGGCGGCAGAATAAGCCTCGGTGGGTTTGATTTCAAAGATTTCCGCCCCTGTGGCCTTGGCGACTTTCTCTGCGGCGGTCTTCGTGGTGCCGGTGGCAGAGAAGTAAGCGACAAGCACCTTGGGCGTTGCGTCTTGGTTGGAAACTGCGGCTTCGTCGGAAGAGGAAGCTTTCTTGCCGCAAGCCATCAACGATGTGGCGGCGGCGACTGATACTGCAATGATTGACATAATCCTTTTCATGATTGTAAGTATTTTTACGAATTGTCTTATCTCATAAAGTTCTCGATTACATATCTTGTGTTTCTTATCCACGGTGCAAATTTACGGTCTTTCTGCCAAAGTACACATAGATAAATTACGGATAGAATTAACCAAATTACGGAAAAGTCCACATTGGAAAGGAGTGCCCACTTGACTTTTCGTTGAGAGAATTAGTCTGTTGGCTGAATAAATTTGCAGATGCCGACACTTGCCTCTACCTTTGCAACCGATTTGCGGGAACATGTTATATGAACGATAAATAAAGTATGGAATTATGAGAACGATTTTTATTTCAGCATTGTCAGTTTGTTTATCACTCACTTGCTTCGCACAGGGCGGACCTGGCGGCAATCCTGGCGGCAATCCCGGCGGAGGCACCAGCGGTGGCGGTTCCAGCTATGCCATCGGAAGCACCAGCAGCACTGGCTATTCTCAGTCATCTGGCACCAATTCGGTTTCCGGCCAAACCTATACCTCAACAGGCTCCGACGAGAATGCGGTTCAGGTGACAGGCGGCACATTCACCATGGCCGGCTGTACCATCACCAAGACTGGCGACTATAGTGCCAGCAGCGACAACACCAGCTTTTATGGGGTCAATTCCGCCGTCTATGTGGGAAGCACCAGTGCCACCACAACATTGACCATGACTGGCGGAACCATCACCACCAATGCCAAGGGAGCCAACGCTGCCTTTGCCTATGGACAGGGTGTGCTCAACATCAGCGATGTCACCATCCGCAATACTGCCAATCTTTCCCGTGGCATCCATGCCACTGGTGGCGGAACTATCGTGGCATCCAACCTCGACATAGTGACAGCGGGAAGCAACAGCTCCGTAGTTGCCACCGACCGTGGCGGCGGTACGGTAACGGTCAATGGCGGTTCGTATGTAACGACTGGCACCGATTGTGCCATCCTCTACTCCACGGGCACCGTCACTGCCAATGACGCGACAGGCAGTTCATCGGAAGGTGAAGTGGGAGTCATCGAGGGCGACAACAGCATCAACATCAACAATTGCACCTTCTCCTCCGGCTCATCCTCACGCGGACTGATGATACTACAGAGCGGGTCGGGAGATTCCGAGGGTTACAATGGTGCCATCAACATCACAGGCAGTACCATTACGCTGACCGACAGTAGTGCGCCTCTCTGCGAGATTCCTACCAGCATCACAGGCACCTTGACACTCGACAACACGTCGGTTACCGTGCCCGGCGGCGTACTGATGTATGTTGACTACAATACCCGTTGGAGCACCTATGGCGGAACAGGCAACTTAATCTTGAAAAACGGGACTTACACCGGAGCCGTGAATGCCGACCAATATGGCACTGCGACTGTGGATGTTGCCGGCACAGCCATATGGATAGGAGCGATGGACAATAGCAACGAGGCGAAGTCCACCACAGTCACCGTCAGTGGCAAATGGATTCTGAATGCCGACTCCAATGTGGACAATCTGGTAATCAACGAGGGTGCTACTGTTTATACCAATGGGCACACATTGTCTTACGGCAGCATCACCAACAATGGTACGCTCAACACAACAGCCACTGGCATCTCCAACATCACATCCTCTGCCATCACCGATGGAGCCGTGTACAACTTGCAAGGCCAGAAGGTGGCAGCAGCCAGCGATAACCTTTCCTGCCTAAACAATGGAGTCTATATTGCCAATGGCAAGAAATGTCTGAAAAGGTAAATATGTTTCCTGAAACATAAAGTGCAAAAGCGCAGTGGTCAGACGGATACGTTTGGCCACTGCGCCTTTCTTAGGTACGCCCGGTATGGGCATTATCCAACTGGTGAAAGCCCTGAGCAATCCCAGACGGCTATTCGCAGCGGTAGTGGTGTGGTGGGAAAGGCATTTGTTTATATCTCTTCTTGGCAAATGACGCAAATTGACAAAAAAAATTTGCAGATATTATCAAGATATATAAAAATATTGATACTTTTGTGGCGAAAGGCAGTCTGAAGACGAGAAAAATTAACCAAATAAAAACTTTAACAATCGTAAGACATGAGATTAAACAACTACCTCGGTTTTGCCATTTTGTCTATGGCAAGCCTTATTGGGGGTCAGTCTGCATCGGCTCAGCACGTACACGATTATGTCAACGGCATCTGCACCGATGAGAGCTGTGCCGTCCCCGACAAGTACGAGCTGCCGGTCATAGCTGACGACGGTTTCTACGAGCTCCGCAATGCGGGCAACGTGGAATGGTTTGGCTGGAATGTCGCCCAGGGCAACATCGCCGCGTGCGGAAGGATGATGAACGACATCGACTTTGAGGGCAAGGAAAACCTCCACAGCCCCATCGGCCCGGACGAGGGGCACAAGTTCAACGGAACGTGGGACGGTCAGGGACACCGTATCACCAACATGATACTGAACCTGCCGGACAAGGAAGGCGTGGGCTTCTTCGGTATGCTCAGAGGCAACGGGCCGGATGTCACCATCAAGAACACCGTCATCGACCGGACGTGTTCCGTCACCGGCAAGCACCGTGTGGGAGCCTTTGCCGGATGGACGCAGAATACTGGCAACACCATCATCATGGAAAATCTCGTCAACGAGGCTGACGTCACTGCCGTCACAGGCACTGACGCCGGAGCCATAGTGGGAGGACGTTACAACGGATCCGCTCCACGCTGGCGCATCCGCAACTGCGTCAACACCGGCAAGATTTCCGCCAACGGCTACGCAGGTGCGGTGGCAGGATGGATGGGCGACAACTCCAGTAACGTTGTGGAGAACTTCATCAATCTCGGTGTGATAGAGGGCTTCAACGGAGAGAGCAATATAGTGCGCACTGGAGGCTTCTCTGCCAACGTGAAGAACATCTTTGACCTGAGCGGAACGGAAGGCGCCGTGCAGGGTGTGGTGGAAGGGCTTACACCGGAAGATGCCGCCAACGGCAAGCTGGCTTACTTGATTAACGGCGACCAAAGTGTCATAAGCTTCTACCAGAACATAGGCGAGGACGAGTATCCTGTTCCATTGGCAACACACAAACAGGTCTATTTCGACGGTAGCATCAGATGCGACGGCACACCTCTCGAGGGGACGTACACCAATACCGCCACCACGCCCGTCATAGACAGCCACGTATTTGTGGACGGGGAATTCTACTGCCAGACCTGCGGTCAGGTAAATCCCGACTTCTGCGGGCAGACAGACGGAGTGTACCAGCTGAAGAGCGTGAAAGACGTGGTGTGGTTCTCTGTGATGGTAAACTCCGGGCACACAGGTTTGAACGCATACCTGACGTGCGACCTTGACATGACGGACGCATCGGACTTCGCTCCCATCGGGACGAGAGCCAGCGCATACAAAGGAACCTTCGACGGAGGCTTCCACACCGTCAGCAACCTCGACCTTTCCGCATTTGCAGAGTCGGAGTGGGTGGGCTTCTTCGGACACATCAACGGTGGCGCCACCATCCGGAATCTGCGTCTCGACGAGACATGTTTCCTGATGGGAAAGAACGGCGTGGCACTGATAGGCGGCAGCAGCCTTTCGGGCGACATACATCTTGTCAACCTCGGTTTCGAGGGTAATGTGGAGACTGCCACCGGCGGTGGAGGCGGCATCATAGGCTCCAACACCGGCAGCGCCGCCAAGATATACATGGAGAACTGCTACAGCACAGCCACCATCATAGGGCAGAAGGAATGCGGAGCTCTGAGCGGATGGCTGGGCAGCAACTCGCCGGTGGTGCGCAACTGCTGGAGCACAGCCACCGTGTCGGCGTACGAGAACGACAGCAAGTACATGTTCCGTCACAGCAACGGCGTGGCTGACAACTGCTACTGCACATTCGGGGCGCAGGGCAACATCATAGAGTTTGACGACGTGGAGAACGGTTCGCTTTGCTACAAGCTGAACGGCGACCAAAGCTCCATAGCCTGGACCCAGAACATGGGCGAGGACGTGGCACCCACTTTCATGCCCGGACACAAGCAGGTGTACCCCGGCAAGGAACTGAACTGCGACGGCTCCTACGATGCGTCGGAGATGACCTTCACCAACGAAGCCGGTTTGGGAGGACGCAAACCACACGAATACGCAGACGGATTCTGCAAGAACTGCAACTACGAAAATCCCGAGTATCCCTTTATCAAGGTCTTTGCCAATGCCGACAACGACACCACAGACGGCTACATCACCAACAACTCGGGCGACGGTTCCGGCCTTGCCATCAACAACAGCGTGGCAGAACATTGGAACATGAAATGGTTTGACACCTACCAGCAGGTGACAGGGCTTCCTGCAGGCGTGTACAAGCTCCGTGTGCAAGGTCTGCAGCGTGCGTGCCAGTGGGACAACAACGGACGCGAGTACGGCGCGGGAGTCCTCAACGAAGAGTACGTGCCCCTGTACCACAGCAGCCAGTATTACGCATCGGCGGGAGGCAGGAAAGTGGCAGGCACGTTCATGGACATCGCCGAGGGCGGACAGGAGGAAAGCGTGCGCGAGACAGAGAACTTCAACGACTACACGGCACGCTATGTGCCCAACTCGCTTGCCGCCTGCCGCAAGTACTTTGCGAAGGGACTCTACTGGAACAGTCCGGTCTACTTCTATGTGGAGAGCGAGAACGACACCGTCAACATTGGTGTGGAGAACAGCATGTACGAGTACGGCAACTGGACAGTGTGGGACACTTGGCGGTTGGAGTATGTCGGTGACGGCAAGGAGAGTTACGAGCTGATACGCGCCCAGCAGACTGCCAACATCCCCGACCTCAGTTCCCTTGATGCCAAGACCTCTTACATGGAGGCTTTCGAGAAAGCCAAGGATCAGATGGACAACGCCGCCACGCTCGACGACATACTCGCTGCTGCAGATGTCCTCTCCACCACTCCCATGCTCATACGCAAGAGCCACCTGGCCTACCAGGCATACGATGAGGCAGTGAAGGCCGTGATGGAAGAGCGCGCTAAGTACGACAATCTGAACGGACATTTCGCAGACCTTCTGGACACCTATCTCGAGGGTTCTGACGAGAGCGTGGAAGGTCTTCCACACGGCACGTACCTGTATATAATGGAAGAAAAGCCTCTCGACGACGCACAGCTTGCAGAGGAGACCACGTTCCTGCAGGAACTCTTCAAACTCGCCGTCAAGAACAGCGTAAGCGAGGGCTCCGACATTTCCAACCTTATAGTCAATGCCGGCTTCGACGAAGACTCCAACTTCAAGGGGTGGACCCAAACATACACAAAGCTGAGCAACGCCGGCAGCAACTTCAGCAGCAACACCGGTTTCACGGACATATACCCTGTGGCAGGCACGTGGAACACGTCGTTCGATGTATATCAGGACATGGAGGAAGGTCTGCCCGACGGCATATATATGCTGGAGGCACCCGCGTTCTTCCGCCCCGGCGGCAACGGTATGGGAGAGTACGACGGTTCGGACTTCGTCACCGCTTCGCTTTACCTCAACGACTTCACCACGCCCGTGATGAACATCTACAAGGGGCAGATACTCTACGCCGATGCCATCAACGGAGTCAACTGCCGCTACGATGCCGTCAATGACGAGAACGCTCCGCACAACGGAGAGAAGACCAGCGCACAGGACTTCGACACCGGCGAGGGTTATGTCCCCGAGGAGCGCGAGGCCGTCAGCTTCGCTTTCGCGGGCGGCAGGTACATCAACCAGGCGTACGGGATAGTCACGGACGGTAAGCTCCGCATAGGTGTACGCAACACAGGCAAGCCATATTACGACAGCGAGATGACCATGTGGGGCAGGTTCAAGCTCAAGTACATGGGCAAGAGCGAGGAGGCTCTCGACAGGATGATAGACAACTTTGAGTCTTACAAGGACGCTTTCGTCCATGTGCAGACGCAGGTAGACCCCTACCTCTTCAGTATGTCGCACATCGTTGCCATAGAGGAGTCCATCAACAAGGCCCGGACGGCTGCTGACGTGGAAAGCAAGATGGCGGCTGTCGTTGAGGTGAAAGACGAAATCAACGCCATAGCCGGCAGCAACGCCATATACGAGAAACTGAAGGAACTTACCGACTGGTGCTATGTCCAGGGCGACTCCTACATAGACACCGACCCCGCCAAGTACGAAGCTCTCATCTCGCTGGGTGAGGAGTTGGAGGACATCGTCTACAGCGGAAGTCTCACGGACGAGGAGGCACTTGCCTATTATGAGTCGGTGCTCGACAACGAGGCCATAGGCGGCGGTGTCTACGTGCAGGGCGACCTGGTGGATGCCGAGGGCAACAATGTGGCGTATGCGGACATCACCACCCTCTATCCTCTGCAAAAGAACGCGGACGGCAAATACACGGGACGCGTCAAGCTGCAAGACCGCACCAATATGCCCAACACCCAAAACCGTGCCGGTGTCTACTTTAGCCGTCTCGGTGTCAGGTACAAGTGCCCCGACGCCACAAGGCGGTTCGTCACTCCGGCAAAAGGGGAGATGACGGTGACATCCGACGGCGGAGACGACTTCCAGGCTCTCGGCGGAGAGTTTGACGTGACACTGGATTTGGACAACATGACCGTAGACTTCAAGGCAGTGGACTATCCGTGGAACGACGACGTGTTCGTGGTGGGGTCCATACTTGACGACAATGGCGAAGACCACCGTTGGAAGAACGACGAGATGCGGCCTCTTCACCATCAGGGCGACGGCGTGTACGAGGGCGACGCCACATTCTTCAAGGACTACAAACACGAGGCGGAGGGCGACTTCCTCACGTTCACCATCTTCGCATGCCGTGCCACCACAGGTCTGCACGAGTACACCAAGAACTCGGTGCGCAGCGGATGGATGGAGTCGCGCTACGGCAGCGACACCAATGCGCTGGTAGTGGAAGACGGTGTCCCCGCCACCGACCTCATACGCGGTTCCGACCGCCAGTGGTGGATGGTATGGGACAACGAGATAGACTTCGTCAAGTACCACATCGTGTTCGACATGAACCACGGTTCTGTCGTCATCACCAAGGACATCCAGGACTACGAGGATGGGATAGACTCCGCGGGCGCGGATATTGCCGTGGACAACAAGGCTGTCTACAACCTCAACGGTCAGCGTGTGGCTCACCCCTCCAAGGGCATCTACATCGTTGGCGGCAAGAAGGTGATGTTCAAGTAAGGACTGGCACCTAATTCCAAACAGCAAAGGGCGCACTCCCTGAATGTGGAGTGCGCCCTTTGCTGTACGAAATCATCAAAACATCCCTGTTAACACACTTTAACTGTTGTGGGAGGGGGGGATAAACATATCTTTGCAGAGGCTAAAGCTGATGAGAACATTATCTAACAACAAAACAACAACAGTAAAAAGATGAAGACAGAGAAAAGGAAACCGTACGAGACTCCATCCGTAGGAGTAGTTGAGAGCACATGCGCGGTCATTGCCGGCAGTACCACGGTGGAAGCACCGTCGGGAGACGACAATCAGTTGGAGAACGGCGTATGGGACGGCCTCGACAACTAAATGCAGAAAGGCCCTGGCCAATCTGTGAACAAACAAAAAAGCAAGGAAGTATGAAGAAATTGAAGTATGCGCTGCACTCTGTTGCCGCGCTTGCCGTGGTCTCGCTGGCTGCGGCGTGTTCAGTGACGACGGAGTTGAGGGAAGTCCGTCGGGAGTCAAAGAGACAGTCACCCTCACGGCATGGCAACCGGGAAGCGAAAACGAGACCCGGGTTGGCTTTGGCAGCGACGGCGATGCCTACTGGCAGAAAGGTGACGCCATAGGCGTTTTGCCAAGTGGCGGAAGTGTGTTCAGTCCTTTCACCCTCGTCGACGGTGCAGGAACTGGCAAGGCCTCTTTTCGCGGCACGGTGACAGTGACGGCTTCCAGCAATAAGCTCTGCGGCGCTTTCACCGCGGGCCTGGCTGATGCCACACCCGAAATAAAGACTTCGGCAAGCGATGCGGACAATACAGTCACCTTCGAATTTTCGGGCGCCACAGCCGACCAGCCCGGCGTGTTCTACCTTCCTGTCGCCACTGGCAGCTACACTCTTACAGTAGATGTGTATGGCGGCGCCAACAAGGGAACCTCCACCACCACCCACAGCGTGGAGGTGGTGCGCGAAAGGCTGCAAGTTGTAAACGTGACAACCGACTACATCGCCGGGATAGTGGAAATCGACGGCCACAAGTTTGTCGACCTCGGCTTGCCAAGCGGACTGCTTTGGGCAGAGACCAACATCGGAGCGAAGACCGCAGCCGACTACGGCAATTATTACGCATGGGGAGAAGTTACCGCTTACAACGAGACAACGGATTGGGCTTCAAAAACCACAGGTGCGGTCTTTACAAAGACAGCCTTTAATTGGGTTACTTACAAATATGGTGCAGAGACAGAAAAAACTAATAGGTATAGGCGTTTAGCGCGCACTAATTGAAAATAATTCCGTACCTTTGCAGTATGGAACCAAGAAATATAT
>CAVHCL010000121.1:0-2781 GCA_963634425.1 Bacteroidaceae bacterium | reverse complement strand
ATGTATCACAACTTTTCAGAGGCTCAAAATAGAGACTTTGTCAATACGAAACTGAACAATTCAAAAATTGCTCAAGTTATTTTTTGAACATTACTTAGCAGTCACAACGTTGTTTCCGACATATTCCGACAAGGAATGAAGCAATCATCATGCCACAAGCCTTTCGCACAGATTCTCTTGACAATGCTGACACTGTTTCTAACAACAGTCTGTGAAAGGTTGACAGATTGTCGGTCAGGAGGCAATGCACTTAACTGCCGTCACGCGAGTACTGACTTTCTAATGGCACACGGTGCCCCCTTACGACAGGGCCTCACTGACGACGAATGAGCCGTCCGGACTTTTGTGTGTCCTGAGACGAATGCGGCGGGTGTTCTCGGGGGAGAGAATGTCCTTGATGTCGCCGTTTATGCCTGTGCCAAGCAACTTGAACACAGCCTCCTTGCGCGTCCACAGTTCCGTGAAAGTCATGTCGGGGTTTGCAGACCGGAAAATAAGTCCTGCCTCTTCTTCGTTCATGCAGTAGTCCACCAGTGTGGGCTTAGCCTTGCGTATGCACTCCACGTCCACGCCACATGGCGAGTCTGCGACGAGACAGGCGACAGCCGTACGGCAATGACTGAGACTGAAGTGGATGTCCGGGCGGTTTCCGAGGAAAGGCTTGCCGTGTACGTTGTACGCGAATGGCGTGGGAGAGTCCATGCCGTACTCTTCGCGAAGCGTGTCGGCAAACAGCTGGTATGCCAAGGCACATTCCCTTCTCCCGGACAAATGCTTGAAAGAAAGGGCTTTTTCCCTCCTCCATTCCGGCAGACACGACACGAGCTCCGCTATGCGCTCCTCGTCATACTCTTCTATATTTCCTTTGACGCGCAGCATCGTACAACGGTATTTGCGGGTCTTGCGGCCACCATGTGCGTCACATAAGTCCCCTGAGCATACCGTCGAAGAACATAGGCTTGAGGATGTGCTTCTTCAGCAGCCATGCCGCATACTGTTCCCGGCTCATGTCGAGGAGAGAGAAGGGGAATGTGATGACGGGCTCCTTGTCGTAGTCGAACTCGCATAGAAGCACGTGTCCGTAGTCCGTGACGATGGGGCAGCAGGCATATCCGTTGTACTTGCGCGACGGTTCCTTGCCTTGCATGATGTCCAAAAGATTGGCGACAGCCACGGGCAACTGCATACGTATGGCGGAAGATGTCTTGCTGGTGGGGATGCCGGCACAGTCGCCGAGACAGACCACGTTGTGGTATTTCGGATGTATGAGTGTCTCCTTGTCCACCATCACCCAACCGTCCGCGGCGAGTTTGCCCTCTGTCCATGAGAGTCCGCTCTGGCGCACAAAGTCGGGAGCCGACTGCGGCGGCACGAAACTCAGCAGGTCGTAGTCCTCCACTGACGGTTTTACTATGGTCTGCTCTCTCTCCACCTCTTTGCCCAAAGTCCCGTCGTACTCCGTCACCTTGACTTTCTCGTGCTTTTCGAGGTAGACCTTCTTGGCGGACGTGTCAATGCCACTTACACGGGTGTCCACTTGCAGTCCTATGCCCCGCTCGTCGTAGAGCTGCAGCAGGCGGGGCGTGTAATAAGGCACGTCGTAGAGGGCCTTCTCCGAACAGAAATAGTCTATTCTGCATCCGTCCCTTGTCCCTTTGCGGCGCGAGAGGTGTTCGGTGAGCATACATATCTTCTTGGGAGCTCCGCCGCATTTGTGTTTGGTGTACGTGTCTGTGAACACGAATTTCCCACCCTTGGCCGTCAGGCTGTCAATGGCTGGCCAGATGTGTTTTGCTCCCTCGAAGTCGTAGATGCAATGGGCGTTTCCCTCGCCCAGCGTCTTGCGGCTGATGCCTTCCACTCTGTCCCAGCACAGTTTGAGCCCTGGTGTCAGCACCAGATAGTCGTAGGTGTACGTCTCTCCCTTGGCAGTGCGTGCCTTCCGGCGTTCCGGGTCGAGAGCCACCACAGAGTCCTTAACCCATTTCACACCCTTGGGAATGCACGCATTTTGAGGCTTCCACACCTCGTCCGGACGAAAGATGCCTGCTGCTATGAAGGTGAAGCCGGGCTGGTAGTATTGTCTGTCAGACGGGTCTATGAGTGTGATGTCAGGGTTGGCTATTCTCCGCATCAGTCTCGCGGCAAAGCTGCATCCTGCCGCACCTCCCCCTATTATCAGTATCTTTCCGCTCACGTCCACAGTGCTGAGTGCATTAACGACACCAGCTCCTATGCCTGCCGCAGCAGCCGCACCCATTCCTGCTTTCACGAATGTCCGTCTTGACATGAAACGGCTGAGCTTCAAATCCTTGTTGTCCGTGTTGTGTGGCATATCTGAAATTTTAACGATAGTGTAGTCGTTTGTCTTAGTCCAAAACCGCACAAAGTTACGACAATAATTCGATTTATCTACGGAGAATATACATTGTTTAATGTGCGAGGGGAAAAGAAGTAATAAAATGTGATTATTTTTGTCTAAAAAGTGATAAATGCGTACATTTGCACGCTCGTAGGTTGACCTATGGGCGCAGAAAGGGCGTTCGTGTAGACAAAAAGGATAATCTAAATAAACTAAGGGTAAAATGAGCAAGAGTGAGAGATTGTTTATCTTCGACACTACTCTGAGGGACGGCGAGCAAGTTCCCGGTTGCCAGTTGAACACAGTGGAGAAGATACAGGTGGCAAGACAGCTTGAGGCTTTGGGGGTGGATGTGATAGAAGCAGGCTTCCCCATAAGCAGTCCGGGCGATTTCAACTCAGTTATAGAGATAAGCAAGG
>CAVHCL010000120.1:0-4468 GCA_963634425.1 Bacteroidaceae bacterium | reverse complement strand
GTCGTCACCCGTATACACTTGCCTCAACTGGACAAAAGTAAACGCCAACGAACCTATGGTAAAGCCGACAAGAGAAAACGGTCTGTGAAACATGTATGCGGCAGCACCCAACAGCATCAGCAACGCTCCAAGCCGAAACATATACAACTCCAGTTTACCAAGTTCCCTCATATTCACTCCGTTTCCGACTGCGGCATCTCTGCGGGCGTGCCGTCCACTACCACATATACATCTTCGTTGTCGCGCTTCATATAGTAGCGTTCGCGCGCCACTCTCTCCGCTGCGTGAGGATTGCTTTCAAGTTCTTTTATGCACTTGTCCGCATATTCATGCTCCTGCCGGAATTGCTCTATCTCATGCTGCAACTGCGCCAACCGCTTACGGTGCAGATAGCGGTTAAGGTTGCTGTTGTCGTCCAACACTCCTACGAACAGTACCACACACAACAGCGTAAACAAGTGCTTGTACCTCCTTATCAGTTGCCAAAGCGAATTCAGTTTATTACCCATCTTTTCGTCTTTCGGTTGAATTTTAGGCAAAGGTAGAAAAAAATACTTTCCATATTTCACGTAAACACGACATTTTTTATATTTTTGCATGAAACTATAGAAAAATGGAAGAATACATCGTCTCGGCACGCAAATACAGACCGCTCAATTTCGACACGGTGGTGGGACAACACGGTCTTACCACCACACTGAAAAACTCCATAGCGTCAGGAAAACTGGCACATGCCTATCTCTTCTGCGGACCGCGCGGAGTTGGCAAGACCACATGTGCGCGCATCTTCGCAAAGGCTATAAACTGCACTTCACCGCACAAAGGTGGAGACGCATGCGGTGAATGTGAAAGTTGTAAGGCTTTCGACGAACAGAGGTCAATGAACATACACGAGTTGGATGCGGCAAGCAACAACTCTGTGGAGGACATACGCGAGCTCTGCAAGCAAGTGCTGATCCCCCCACAAACAGGACGCTACAAGGTATTCATCATAGATGAGGTACACATGCTTTCAAGCGCAGCTTTCAACGCATTTCTGAAGACTTTGGAAGAACCGCCTTCGTACGTGGTGTTCATACTTGCCACCACTGAAAAGCACAAGATACTGCCCACCATACTCAGCAGGTGTCAGGTGTACGATTTCCAGAGGATAACAACGCAGGACACCGTTGAACACTTGAGGTATGTGGCAGAAAAAGAAGGATATTCCGCCGATGCGGAAGCACTCTCGCTGATAGCGGAAAAGGCTGACGGAGGCATGAGGGACGCACTTAGCATCTTCGACCAGATGGTAAGTTTTACCGGTGGGCAACTGACATACGAGAAAGTGTGCGACAACCTCAACGTACTTAGCACGGAGTACTGTTTCCGTATGGTAGACCACTTCTTGAAAGCTGAGGTGGAGCCTTGCCTTCTGCTTCTCAACGAGATACTAATGAAAGGCTTTGATGCCGGCAACCTCGTGGCAGGGCTCTCCACACACCTGCGCAACTTACTTGTCAGCAGGGACGAACAGACCATACCGTTGCTGGAGATGAGTGAGAACATGAAAAACAGATACCAGGAGCAAGCCAAGAAATGCAAGCCAAAATTCATATACAAGGCACTGAAGCTATGCAATGACTGCGACCAGTCATACCGCACCAGCCACAACAAACGTCTGCAGGTGGAGATATGCCTGATACAGGCGGCACAGCTTTCGGAGGACGATGACGGCAGTGGTGGGCGTTGCCCTACCGCAACCATAAAACCTATTTTCAAGAAAACGGCATTGCAACCGCAAAAGGCGGCAAGTGCCAAGGGCGGAAACTCCGATGAAAAAACCTCAGAAGCCAGAACCGCTAATGCGGAACTGGCGAAAAAGCCCATTCTGAAACGCGTTTCCTTCAAGCACTTCGGAAATTCCCAAGAAGAGGAAAGCGTGAAGACTGAGGAAGCCACGCCTGCGGCACATGCCGAGACACCTTTGGAGGAAGAGGCTTTGCGAAAGGCATGGTTTGAATACTGTGCAAGCCTGCCTAAAGACCATGTTGCGTCCGCACAACGCATGAAGAGCATGAAGCCGGTAATCACCGGGCAGTCCACATTCGAGGTTACTGTCAACAACCAGACAGTGCAACACCACATGGAACAGCAGTATGGAGAAATCGTAAAATTCCTTGGGCAAAGGCTCAACAACACGGAGCTTTCCTTCTCCGTAAAGCTGGCGGACATTCAGGAAGTAAAAATCATGTACAGCAAACCGGAACACCTGAAAGTCTTGGAAAAAAGAAATCCGGCCATAAAAGAACTGATGGAGACACTCGGTCTCCAGTTGGACTGAACCACCCCACCCTCCGCTGTCGGGAACCCCATAGTTCCCTGTCACGCATCCCACGGTACCTGCTCGGGAACTATGGGGTCTGCGGAAAAAACCACGTATATTTTTCATAATCCAACAAAATATGGCTAATTTTGCACGCTAAATCAAGAAATCACATGTTCAAGTTTCGACAAATGTTAGCCTTTGCCGTTGTCTTGTTGTGGCAAACAACAAGTTACGGGCAAAGTACAAACCAAGCATATTGGAGTTACATAGACAAATACAAGGATTGGGCCATAGAGCAGATGCACAGATACCGCATCCCTGCCAGCATCACTTTGGCACAAGGCCTGTTGGAAAGTTCTGCCGGCAGGAGCACACTTGCCACACAGGCCAACAACCATTTCGGCATAAAGGTTGGCGGTTCTTGGACTGGACCGTACGTGCTAAGAGACGACGATGCGAAAAACGAGAAGTTTCGCAAGTACGCCTCGGCCAGAGACAGTTACGAAGACCACTCCAAATTTCTTCAGGGAAGACGCTATCGGGGTCTTTTTTCTCTATCCATCACAGACTACAAGGGATGGGCGCGCGGACTTAAAGCCGCTGGATATGCCACAAGCCCTACCTACGCCGAAGCTCTCATAAGACTCATAGAGATGTACAATTTACACCAGTTTGACACGAAAAAACACAAGATACACAAGCATTCTGGACGTGTCCAACAGGAAGAGGACGATTTCTTCACGTCCCATATGGTCTACAAGAACAATAAAAACTACTTCATAGTGGTGGAAATAGGCGACGACATGGCAACTATAAGCAAGAAGACAGGCGTAAGCCTTAGAAAACTATATAAATACAATGACCTCTGTTCCGACTACGTGCCCACCCAGGGAGACCTTATCTATCTGCAAAAGAAAAGAAGTTGTGCGAGCAGGGAATTCCGTCACAACCCGATACACATAGTGGAGGTCAACCAGAGCATGTTTGATATCAGTCAGCTTTACGGCATACGGCTGAAGAGCCTCTACAAGATGAATGGTCTGGACTACTCTTATCAGATAAAGCTTGGTGACATATTGAGAATCAGATAAACTGGGAGTTAAAACATTCGCATCCAAAAAAAACGGCTTACACATTATATTGCTGTTACGAAACAAAACAAATAAAGCTATATGATTACACTTTCCAACATCGCCGTACAGTTCGGCAAAAGAGTGCTTTACAAAGACGTGAACATGAAGTTCACCAACGGCAACATATACGGAGTGATTGGCGCTAACGGCGCCGGCAAATCAACTCTGCTTAAGGCCATCAGCGGTGAGCTAGAACCTTCCAAAGGAACTGTGGAACTTGGTCCGGGCGAGCGGCTTAGCGTACTGAGCCAAGACCATTTCCAATACGACAGAGAGACAGTGCTCAACACGGTCTTAATGGGACACACCGTAATGTGGAACGTGATGCGTGAAAGGGAAAGCCTGTACAGCAAGGCTGACTTTACGGACGAAGACGGCATCAGAGTGGCTGAGCTGGAGGAGAAATTCGCCGAGATGGGCGGATACACGGCAGAAAGCGATGCTGCCACCCTTTTGTCCGGGCTCGGCATAAAGGAAAACAAACACCACCAACTCATGGGAGAGCTCTCGGGTAAAGAGAAAGTGCGCGTAATGCTTGCCAAGGCTCTGTTCGGAAATCCGGACAACCTGCTCCTCGACGAACCCACAAACGACCTTGACCTCGACACGGTGCAATGGTTGGAACAATATTTGAGCGAATTTGAGCATACGGTGCTCGTAGTCAGCCACGACCGCCATTTCCTGGACTGCGTATGCACACACACCGTGGATATAGACTTCGGCAAGGTGACGATGTTTGCCGGCAACTACTCGTTCTGGTACCAAAGCAGCCAGCTTGCGTTAAGACAGGCGCAGAACCAGAAAGCCAAGGCGGAGGAAAAGAAGAAGGAGTTGGAAGAGTTTATCCGACGTTTCTCCGCCAATGTGGCAAAGAGCAAACAGACCACAAGCCGTAAGAAGATGCTGGAGAAACTCAATGTGGATGAGATAAAACCTTCCACACGCAAGTATCCTGGCATCATCTTCCAGATGGACCGCGAACCCGGCAACCAGATATTGGAAGTGGAAAACCTTAAGGCTACCGCCG
>CAVHCL010000119.1:18496-18864 GCA_963634425.1 Bacteroidaceae bacterium | reverse complement strand
GAGACCACACCGCTCTTCTTGACATCTACCGCAGCGTAGATGCTGTAGAGGGAGTTAAAAAAAGCTTCATAGGCAGTGGAGTGAGATACGACCTGTTGATGCACGACTGGAAAGATGACAAACTCAACAATTCTGCACGCGAATACACAGAGTCTCTTATTGTAAACCACGTGAGCGGAAGACTTAAAGTGGCACCGGAGCACACGTCCGACGAAGTGCTTTATCTTATGAGAAAGCCCTCATTCAAACTCTTCCGCGAATTCAAGCGTATCTTTGACAGCATTTGTCGCAAACACGGATTAAGACAGCAGATAATACCATATTTCATAAGCAGCCATCCAGGATGCAAAGCCGAAGACATGGCTCAT
>CAVHCL010000119.1:17787-18486 GCA_963634425.1 Bacteroidaceae bacterium | reverse complement strand
AAGAAAGATTTTTATTAGTCAACTTAAATGGACAAATTAACAATTAAATGATAAAACGTTATGAACGATTGGTTTGAATGCAAAGTCAAATATGACAAGACTGTGGAGAACGGACTTATCAAGACAACTACGGAAACGTATTTGGTAAATGCGATAAACTTCACAGAGGCGGAGAAACGCTTCATAGAAGAGATAAAGGTGTTTGTGTCTGGAGAATACACCGTCACAGACATCAGACGAGCACACCTTGCAGAAGTGGTAGAGAGTATAGACCTTACCGATGACAAATGGTACAAGGCAAAGATTGCCTACATTACTTTGGATGAAGTAAAAGGTGTGGAAAAACGTACTGCCCAAGCACAGTTGATACAGGCTAAAGACTTCCGTACCGCCCTTGACAATCTGGTAAAGAACATGGAGGGAACGCTGGGCGATTGGGAAGTGATGTCCATCAACGAAACCAAGATAATGGATATATATAAATACACAGCAGATGAGAAGCCCGTCGCAGGTAATTGAGGAAATAACAACCGAACTGCCTACGGGAGTCCGACTGGTGGCGGTAAGCAAATTTCACAAGGCTTCTTTGATAATGGAAGCTTACGAAGGGGGACAGCGTATTTTCGGGGAAAGCCGCGTACAAGAACTTCAAGAAAAACACGCCGCTCTTCCCAAGGACATAGAATGGCACGTCATAGG
>CAVHCL010000119.1:12056-17777 GCA_963634425.1 Bacteroidaceae bacterium | reverse complement strand
ATCTGATACCTTACGTCAGCATGATTCATGCCATAGATTCGCATCATCTGCTCAGCGAGGTAGACAAGCACGCGGCAGCGGCAGGCAGATGCGTGGACTGTCTGCTGCAGTTGCATATAGCACGTGAGGAAACAAAGTTTGGTTTTTCTCAGCAGGAGTTGATGGCCTATCTTGAAAAAGGCGAATGGAGACAATTGCACAATATACGTATCCGTGGGCTTATGTGCATGGCAAGCAACGTGGACAACGACACCCAGATAGAGGCAGAGTTTGCGTTGGCTTACAACATATATAAGGAAGCCAAGAAAAAATATTTCGCTGATGACAATACGTTTAGCGAACGTTCGTGGGGCATGAGTCACGACTATAAGATAGCAGCACGCAACGGCAGCACGCTCGTGAGGGTGGGTAGCAAGATATTCGGCGAGAGAGTGTATTGACTGTCTGCCACTGACCTTCTCATGAGCGTGGTTGAGGCGTGTGTGTAACTACAAAATCACGCCGAGCCTTGTCCGCAGGGCGGAAGCCTTGTAGACAGGGAGGATTGGCGGGAAAAGAGGCAGACATAATGAAGGCGTTTATTTGGCGCTCTGTTCTTGACTGATAGAAACTTCGCAACTTTCCGTTACTGTGGTCGCTCCGTCCGTCCCGTCGCAGAACCCTAAGATGCGCGTGTAGGCTAGTGTCATTTCTGTGAAATGCGTTTCATATCTTATAAAATAAAATGGTGCGGTATCTCACCGCACCATTCCTCTATCCTTAGTGACGTGATGACATCACCCACCATTCTAAAGTCACTTTAAGTTACTTTTTTGAGGCTCTATTTCCCGCTGAAGCGATTTTTACTTTCCGCTAAGTTTCTTGAGGATAACCTTGGCGGCGTTGACGGCTTGTGCGGCATCCATATTCTCATCGTATACTATGGGACAGAATGGCTTTAGAGCCTCGTCAAGTTGTTTCTGTTGTGCGGAGGTCAACTCAGGACGGAGTATGCGTATCTTCTCGTATGCCTGTATGCCCTCTACCAGACGTTCCATACGTATGCTGCTGCCTGTGGGGTAAGCCAGGTAACAATCACCCGACGGCCAATTGCCGAAGCGGCTATCCTGGCATGGGCGCGGTGTCCAGCTATTGTATGCCCACCGCAAATATCCGTCAAAGCCCAAAGCGGCAGCATGGAAGCCCATGTATGCCGACTCGGCAGGGTCGGAGAAAGTGAAAGTGTTGGGACGGTCTGGACCGCAGCAGGTGTAGAATGTTGTTTTCTGTCCCTTTGCGCGTCGTGCGTCAAGATACTCGCGCGGTACGTTGGCATCGTTGTGAGCTATGCTGATATCATGCATTTCATCTATTAGTCCAGTCTGTCCCACTTTGTAGTTCATGGCTCCTTCAAAGCGGTAGTCGGAGTCCGCTTCGCGCACAATGTCCCACGCTGCCTGCAGTTGTTCCATGGGACGTTCGTCCATGGCGATGCATGTGCGTGAGAACCATCCCTTGTCCTTGAGGTGAGCTGCGAAATCCTTGAGGAACGGCAGGATGAGTTCGCGGTAAGCCTCTGTCTTAGGTTCACACTTCACCTGGCGCGTGCTGTTGGTGGCACAGTCGTAATAGTCGAACACGTAATGCCATGGCACCAACGTATAGCAGTCTATCTGTTTGTCTATACCGCAGTCCATCATAAATTGCACCCAACGGTCAAACACAGTGTAGTCGTACCGCCACGAGCCGTCTACCTGTCGCATTTTGGCTATCATGCTTTCAAACGGATCGTAAGTCTGGCAGTTCCAAGGATGTTGTATGATGGAGCACGTGATTACTTTTTCCCCTGCGTCTGCGAGCAGTTTCATGATGGGGCGCATACAGTCAAAGTGTTCCTTGCTCCACAAAGGCACTCCGAAATAACGTGCGGCGGCATACGGATTTTGCCAAAGGTCAAGGTGGAACGCCCACTCTGAGGGAGGCGGCAGAATGCGCCGGCACACTTGCAAGGAAAGTGGTAGGCTGAGTGTCTGTCCGTCGAATGTGACGGTAAGAACACCCTTGTAAGTGCCTGGCACGGCATCCTGCGGAACACGTATGTCAAGCCACATGGGACGTGTGGTGTGTGCCGCCACAGTCATTTCCGCATCCGGAGAGAGGGGGTCGGGCAGCAGCAAGGAGTCTGCCTTGTTGTTGTGCCAGTCTGTGATGACATAGCGTACGAAATATTTGCGCACGCATGCCGAGGGAATGACGTTTTTTCCGCACTTGAGGTCGCTTATCTCCATGGTCACTTTAGAGATGTCGGCAGGTGTGGAGAATACTGCTTGGGCCGAGACTCTCTCGCCTCTCCATGCATCCAACGCCAATGTCTTTGTGCCAGTGGCTGGTTGACTGTATGGGTAGCGTATGTCTGTGCTTCCCCATACCAGAGTAGCCTTTTTCACCGTATTCCAAGTCTCTTGATTTCCTGGTTTAGGGTCATTAAGTTCAAGCTCCGTCTGCCGTGCGTGCATGGGGAATGCAGCCAGCAGAGCAAGCGTCCATGTAACAAACTTCTTCATCTCAGATATTAAATTAATTAGTTAATAAAGTGTTGCAAATTCAAGGAGCAGCGACTCGTCCTCCGACTTGTCCGATATTTCTTGCAACTGAACTCTGTCGGATGCGAGTTTGGTGTATCCGAACAAGAAATTCATATTCTGACCGTGTATGCTCAGCAAATTGCCGTCAACGCTCCATGAGCCCTCATCTCCGAATTCGGAAATGTCGCTCGAGAACTCCAGATTGCTGTCCATGGTCAAGGTCTTGCCTATGTAGTCGCTTACCGTCTGACTTCCTGTATTGGCCTTAGTACACACCCATGTGCGGCTGGCTATGCCGTCAGAGTTCTTTGTGCTACCTGTAAAATAGACTATTGTCTGGTTTTCTGTGTCGGTGTTTCCTCCGTTTTCGTTAGGAGTCGGGACATCGTTTTTCGTACACGACGTGATGCTGGTAAGGCAGAAACAAGCCAATACGGCGCAGATTAAAGATTTCTTCATTGTTGATGTTTTTACGTTTGATGTGTCAGTCTGTTTTTTGGGGGAGGGGTGGCATAGCGGACTGGGCGTATGTCTCATTTCCGTATGTCTCATTTCTTATAATAAACCTTCTTGACCCTGTTGCTGATGCCAGTCAGTATCTCGTACGGGATGGTGTCGGCAATGTCGGCTATGACGGACGGAGAGAGGTCTTTGCCGAAGACTGTTACTTTGTCGCCCTCAGTGCACGGTATATCGGTGACATCTATCATGCACACGTCCATGCAAATGTTACCCACGTATGGTGCCTTGTGTCCGTTGACGAGACAATACCCCATGCGGTTGCCAAGACGGCGCACCACCCCATCGGCGTACCCTATGGGTATGCTGGCTATGCGGCTGTCACGGTCAAGTTTTGTGCGTCTGCTGTACCCCACGCTTTCTCCGGCCGGCACGGAGTGTATCTGCAGAATGGTGGTACGCAGTGTGGCCACGTTATTGATGATGCTGCCGTTGCGGCTGTCTATACCATATAGTCCGAGTCCGATGCGTACCATTTCCAGTTGCCGCTCAGGGAAACGCTCTATGCCCGCACTGTTGCAGATATGACGCAATATATGATGCTGGAAAGCGTTCTGCAGAATTGCACTTCCTTGGAGAAAAAGCTCGTACTGTCTGAGTGAGAAGTCGTCAAATTTGTCACTGTCGCTGCCAACAAAGTGAGAGAATACGGAGCGTGGGATTACGGCACACTGGTGTCTAAGACGCAATGTTAGTTCGTCCATGTCGTTCACTGGATGAAACCCCATACGGTGCATCCCCGTGTCCAATTTTATATGCACCGGAAAATTTGTTATACCCTCTTTCTCTGCCTCGTGGACGAGTGCGTCCAACAAGCGGAAACTGTAGACCTCCGGTTCTAAGTTGTACTGGAAGAGTGTGCGGAAACTGTTCATCTCCGGGTTCATGACCATGATGTTTGCTGTTATTCCGGCGTTGCGCAAAGCCACCCCTTCGTCCGCCACCGCCACCGCCAGATAATCCGCTCTGTGTTCTTGGAGTGTCTTGGCCACTTCCACAGCGCCCATTCCGTAAGCGTCGGCCTTCACCATGCATATCGTCTTGGTCTCCGGACGCAGGAACGAGCGGTAAAAGTTAAGATTGTCCGCCACCGCTCCCAAGTCGACTTCCATTATCGTCTCGTGCATCTTCTGTTCCAGACGTTCTGTTATCTGCTCAAAGTGGAAAGAGCGTGCACCCTTCACCAATATTAATTGGTTTGCCATATTGGCGAATGTGGAACTTGCCAAAAACGCTTCTGTATACGGATAAAACTCGCATACGGCCTCAAGTGATGCGAAACACTGTCTGTATTCGGAAATGACGGGGCCTATGCCGACGAGACGGTCAATGTGTCTCTGCGCAATCATTTGCGAGAGGTGTGTGTAGAACTTTACGGGCGGCACTCCTGTCTGCTGTATGTCGCTGAGGACAAGCGTGCGTGTCTTGCCGTCGCAGTCGGGACGGCGCGACATGAAGTCAAGAGCGATGTCCAGTCCGTTTAGGTCGTTGTTGTAAGCGTCGTCAATGATGGTGATGCCGCATACGCCGGCTTTCACCTCCAGACGCATTGCCACAGGCTCAAGGTTTTTGATTCTCTCCTCTATCACCTCGTAGTTCAGTCCCAGATAGCGACACACCGTGCGGCATATCTCCTTGTTGTCCTCCACAGCGTTGCCTGTGGTGTGGAACGGTATCTTCTCTCCTGCGAACTGCATATTGCGAACGCATTTCCATACAGTGGCATCGTTGGCCGGGTAGACGAGAGCCTTGGCATCGTGGAAGAGAGAAAGTTTTTCCATGCATTTCTGTTCCATACTGTGGAAGTTTTCCTGGTGCGCTTCGCCCAGACACGTGAAGACTCCTATCGTAGGTTGTATGATGCGTTGGAGTGCCTGCATTTCTCCTGGTTGCGAAATGGCGGCCTCAAAGATTCCTATTTCACTGCCTTCCCACAATCCCCACACAGACAGAGGAACTCCTATCTGCGAATTGTAGCTTCTTGGCGAACGTGTCACCGCATAATCGGGCGAGAGGAGTTGGTAGAGCCACTCCTTGACAGTCGTCTTTCCATTGCTGCCAGCTATGCCTATCACAGGTATGGCGAACGACTCTCTGTGTCTCTCAGCCAGTCTCTGCAGAGCCTGTTTTGCGTCTGGGACAAGGAGAAAATTGGCATCGGCGTATCCTGCCACCGGCTTGTCCTCCACCACGAAGTTGCGCACGCCGCGCTTATACAGGTCAGGGATGTATTTGTGTCCGTCGCCACGGTCGGTACGGATGGCGAAAAAGAGAGTAGTCTCCGGAAAACACAGACTTCTGCTGTCTGTCAGCAGCCAATCTATCTGAGTTTCTTCCGACCCGCATCTGTGCGCACCTATCAGTGCCGCTATGTTACTTATGCTATACATACGTTGTCATTTTATTGTCAGTTATGGACGGGACGGAGGCTGTGGACTGCCCCACTACTGCGTCCCATGTCAATGGAAAAATTTTTCTTTTATTCTCGCACGGCTCACGTCAAGTTTTTGGCGGAACGCGGCATAGTTACCGCTTTCCTGATCGGAAGGCCGATGCGCCAGTCCTCTGCGTATAGGTTCGTATTCCGCCATGTAGCGTACCATCGTCTCGTCCATGGCACATTCCGTGAGGCATTGCC
>CAVHCL010000119.1:0-12046 GCA_963634425.1 Bacteroidaceae bacterium | reverse complement strand
CTCAGCTCGTCTGTCACAATCTCGTACGCCGGGAAATAGTCTGTCTGCGTCTTTCTGTCGCGTGTCGCTCTGTCCACTGCCAAAAGAAGCGTGGCCTTGGACAACTGGCTGCCGTGGTAGGTGTACTTGGAATAACGGTAGGGACTCACCGTGAATACAACCCGGCATTGCGGGTTGTGTGCACTGACGGTGTCCACTATGGAGCTGAGACAAGCGGTACACTCCTCCACATCCATCCGATACTCGCAGAACATCCCTTGTGGCATACGGTGGCAGTTGGTCACCGTTTCACCGTCGTTCTTGAGCTTGTAGCATACATTGGTGCCAAGAGTGACAAAGAGGCATGTGGCAGTGCCAAGTGCCAGACGGAGCCCATCCAGCCGTGCACGTATCATGTTCGCACACCCGTCTGCCGTGTTTGCCGAAACGGAAGTGCCTGCCCACCAACAATACCATCTGCCATGTGCTTCAAACACCGGGATACGTGACAGTTCTTCGCTAAAACAGGATTTTATCTGAAGCAAGACACTGGCCGGATTGTACACCACACCCAAGGGATTGCACAGAGTGTCCAGCTCATACGACGAGAAACGCTCCCCTATCCTCTCCGCAAAGCACGAGCCAAGGAAGACCGTGTTGTCGGTCACCTTGAGAGGTGTGTCCCAATGCGGAAGCTCCACCACCGTACGGAACAACATTTCTTCTCGTTTCATCGTCTTGTTTTCAATTTTTGTTCCACAAAATTACGCATCTTCGCCGAAATTATATAATTTTGTAACATCAAATTACGACTAAACGTGGAAAAAGACTCCGAAAACATATTATTACAAAACATTCACCTTCCGAAAGATTTGCGTAAGATGCCGTTGTCCCAACTGCCGCAGATATGCAAGGAACTGAGGCAAACTATAATACGCGAGTTGGCCAACAATCCAGGGCACTTTGCCAGCAGCCTTGGAGTGGTGGAACTGACCGTGGCGCTGCACTACGTGTTCAACACTCCATACGACCGCATAGTCTGGGACGTGGGACACCAGGCCGCCGGACACAAGATACTGACAGGAAGACGCGAACAGTTTCACACTTACAGACACTTGCACGGACTGCGTCCCTTCCCCTCGCCGGATGAAAGCGAGTACGACACCTTCGCCTGCGGCCACGCCTCCAACAGCATCTCCGCCGCCCTCGGCATGGCTGTGGCATCGCAGAGAAAGGGCGAGACAGACAGACGTGTGGTGGCGGTGATAGGCGACGGAAGCATGAGTGGAGGACTCTCTTTCGAAGGCATCAACAACGTCTCCTCGTCGGACACCGATTTGCTCATCATACTCAACGACAACAATATGAGTATAGACCACAGCGTGGGGGGCATGAAACAATACCTGCACCAACTGCACACCAGCCGCCTGTACAACTATATACGTTTCCGCACTTCGCAGCGGTTGGTAAAATGCGGAATACTCAACGAGAGCAGACGGCTGAAGATTATCAGGTTCAACAATTCGCTCAAGTCGTTCCTCAACAACCAGCAGAATGTCTTCGACGGAATGAATATCCGGTATTTCGGACCCAACGACGGGCACAACGTGGTGGAACTTGTCACCACCCTGCGTCAAATAAAGGACATGAAAGGGCCAAAATTGCTCCATCTGCACACAGTAAAGGGCAAAGGTTTCCCCATGGCCGAACAGAATCCTATCGCCTATCACGCTCCGGGCAAGTATAACCCCGACACCGGCGAGCAGATAGAGTCCGATACCGGACTTCAACCGCCCAAGTACCAAGACGTGTTCGGGAACACCATACTGGAATTGGCACGCGCCAACAGCCGCATAGTCGGTGTGACCCCTGCCATGGCGAGCGGGTGCGGTCTCAATATAATGATGGACGAGATGCCCAGCCGCACCTTTGACGTGGGAATAGCTGAAGGGCATGCGGTGACATTCTCGGGAGGCATGGCGAAAGAGGGTCTTGTACCGTTCTGCAACATCTACTCGTCCTTCTCGCAGAGGGCTTACGATAACATCATACACGACGTGGCTCTGTGCAGGCTCAACGTAGTGCTGTGTCTCGACAGGGCTGGCATCGTAGGGGAAGACGGCCCCACCCACCATGGGGCATTTGACTTGGCCATGCTGCGTCCCGTGCCTAACATCATCATATCCTCGCCTTTGGACGAGCACGAGTTGCGAAGGTTGATGTACACGGCGCAACTGCCAGACATGGGACCTTTCGTCATCCGTTACCCACGCGGAAGGGCGGAGCACGTCGACTGGCAATGTCCGCTGGAAGCCGTACCCATAGGCAAGGGGCAGTGTCTCACCCCCGGCGGCGATACGGCGGTACTCACACTGGGGCCAATAGGGAACACGGTGGCCGCCGTGGTGAACTCGCTGAGGAAAGAGAGTACCGACGTGGCACACTACGACATGAGGTTCCTCAAACCCATAGACGAGGAGATACTGTCGCACGTCGGCAGAACGTGCCGGAAAATAGTAACCGTGGAGGACGGAGTGAAGAAAGGCGGACTCGGCTCGGCAGTGATGGAGTATATGGCGGAACATTCTCTGCATCCCGAAATAAAGGTACTCGGACTGCCTGACAACTTCGTGGAGCACGGCACCCGACAGGAACTCTACAAGATAACGGGGCTGGACAGTGAGTCCATACGCCGTGCCATACAGGGATAACCCACATAACCACAGAAAGGACAACCGGTACAGGACATGAAAATCATCATTGCTGGAGCGGGAGCCGTAGGCACACACCTTGCGGAACTTCTCTCCAGAGAAGACCAAGACATAGTGCTCATCGACGAGAGCACCGAGAAGACGACGAAGATAAACAACTCCGGCGACTTTGACTTGCTGACGCTCAACGTGCCTCCCACTTCCATTAACGGACTGAAAGAAGCCGGCGTGCAGTATGCTGACCTCTTCATTGCCGTGACTCCCGAGGAGACGCGCAACATTACATGCTGTATTCTGGCTCATACCTTGGGAGCAAAAAAAACGGTTGCGCGCATAGATAACGCGGAGTACATGTCTCCGCAGTACTGCGACCTTTTCCACAACATGGGCATAGACTCCATCATTTATCCCGAGGCACTTGCAGCGTCCGAGATACTGGATGGGCTGAAACGCTCTTGGGTGCGCCAGTATTGGGAGGTGCAAAACGGCGCGCTCATCATGCTCGGCATCAAATTGAGGGAGTCGGCAGGCATACTCAACGTAGCTCTGAAAGACCTCTGCGGACCAGGCACGCCCTATCACATAGTGGCGGTAAAGAGGGGCGAGGACACCATCATACCGGGCGGCAACGACGAGTTGAAACTCGGGGACATCGCCTACTTCATGACCACTAAGAAGTATGTGTCGCACATACGCGCACTGGTTGGAAAAGAGGACTACCAGGACGTGCGCAACGTGATGATAATGGGCGGAGGAAACACTACGGTGCACGTGGTGGAGGGCAAGCCGGATTTCTTCAACGTGAAGATAGTGGAACAGAATGAAAGCCGCTGCCGCAAACTGGTGGAGATGCTGAACGAAAACGATGTGCGCATAGTACAAGGCGACGGCAGAGACACCGGACTGCTGCTGGACGAGGGGTTGAGGGATATGCAGGCGTTTGCCGCACTTACGCCGGAAACAGAGACCAACATACTTGCTTGCCTTGCCGCCAAGAGAATGGGTGTGCGCAAGACGGTGGCGATGGTGGAAAACATGGATTATGTGTCCATGGCAGAGAAACTGGACATAGGCACCATCATCAACAAAAAGACCATAGCCGCCAGCCGCATCTATCAAATGATGCTTGACACGGATGTCAGCAATGTGAAATGCCTTACCGTGGCCAATGCCGACGTGGCGGAGTTCACCGCCAAAGAGAACAGTCCCATAACGGAGAAGACGGTGAGGATGCTGCGTCTGCCACAGGGCATCACCATAGGCGGACTGGTGCGCAACGGAATGGGAGAGTCTGTGTACGGCGACACACAGATAATGCCGGGCGACAAGGTGGTGGTGTTCTGTAAGAGCGGATTGCTGAAGAGGCTCGACAGTTATTTTTCTCCCTCCAATTCAGCCATAAGCCGCTTGATATCTTCCCTCAAGAGCTGATAAGGGGCGGAGTCCTTGTATCCGTTGCCTTTCTTCAGCATCACATCCACCGGACATTGGCTGTGCCGGTAGCTCGACAGTTCGTTTTGTTTTTGGGTCTGGTGTATTGCAAGGCGCGTTATCTCTTTCTCCCTTTCCCTGCGCAAAACGGTGCACAGTGGGTTGAGAAGAGGCAGCACCACGTTGTCAAACAACGTATGTCCCTGCATATATAAGTATGTAGTCTCCGGGGTAAGCCCCATGCCAAGCAGACTGTCTCGCAACGGAGCGTAAGTCTTCCTTCCCTCGGGGAACTTTCTCTGCAGCCAAGCCACAGCTTTGTTGACTTTACGCCTCAGGTTGTCAAGCAGTTTCGCCAATGCGTACGGACTGGTGTCGTGGAACGTGACTATTTCAGCAAATTGGCTCATGCAAAATCCCGCATTGCGTCCGTAGCGGTAGGCCCACACGTTCCACACGAACAGAGGCCACACCGTGCGGCTGTACTCCGTCATGAACGCCTCCAAGTCCACCACCGCACGGTCGTTGAGCGTGCTCATCACACAGGCGGTGTGCAAGCTTGGCGCATAACACTGGTAGTTTTCTATGGCGTATACGTATGTGTGGAACACGTAAGGGGTTTGTGTCACAGCACGGCTCATGGGCGTGCTGCCTTGCATCAGCCAGTCGTAGTCGGCATCCACACAGGCTATCATGTATGTTCCCAAGTTGTTGCCAAGGCGGTTCATAAGAGCCGACTTCTTGCCTTTTGCCAAAGAGGTGCGGCAGGGAAGCGCCACCTCGAAACAGAACCTGTCGTCCTCAAACTCCTGCAGCACGTTGCGCCAGAAAAGCACGTCGTCGTAACTCTCCACGTACGCCACTATCTTGTGTCTGGCTCCGTGTGGCTTGAGCCTGTTGGCGGATGCTATGTACTGCGAGTTCAGATTGTCCGCAAGCCTCCTCATGGCATTTCTCCCTCCCCCTGTTTTTTATTTCACTATGTCCTCCACGTCTGTCACGCAGTCGGTCCATCCCTCCATTATCATGGCGGGGCTGTGCGTGGTGATGACAATCTGTGCGTTGGGGTTAAGAGTCCTCACCATGCTTATCAGCTTTTGCTGCCACTCAACGTGCAGGCTCACGTCCGGCTCGTCCATGAAGAGCACGCAGTGTTTCTTGTCCTGCACCAGTGCCGAGAGCAGTATTATCAGCATCTGCTTCTCTCCACTCGAGAGTTTGTACGCCTCTATGGTCTCGCCGAAAGAGGTGAAATAAAGCTCGTTCTTGTCCCTGCACACACTCTTGGCGGTGTCCTTGAACAGACTGTCCACCATGTCCAGGAACACCTGCTTCTCCTTGGCAATCTCCTGGGCCTTGTCCGTGGCGTCGGGGGCCTGCGAGGCGAAGAGCTCAAGCATACGCGTACTCAGGTTCACCTGATAGTCCAGATAGCGGCGCTGTAGCAGGTATAAGTTGAAGTCCAACTCGGAGTGCAGTATGTTGTCCGTGATTTTATTGATGATGTCTGCCGATATGGCAGGATGGTCTATGGAGCGTATGAAATCGAAATCTACCGTGTTGGCTTCGTCGGGTGAGAACGTGAGATGCACCCCGTCGTTCCCGTCGCGTTGTTTGGTGATGTCGGTCAGATGCCTCACCACCCTGTTGAGTATGGTACTCTTCCCCACTCCGTTCACGCCGGAGAGGATGTTCACGTCGGGTCGCAACTCCCAGTCCACCGGCCTCTTGCCGTTCCATAGCGAGTCTATCCGTATGCGTTTGATGTACAGTCCGTGCAGCATAGTGTCTGTGTGTAGTTGGTTTAGTGTCAGAATACCGTTCTCGAGTCCCAGGCATACAGTCCGTCCTTTACGGAGAATGAGGACAGTGCGCGCTCCAGTTTGTCCTTCGTCAGTGGTATGTGGGCGATGGGTGCGCTGTTACGTCCCATGTATTTGCGTATCTTGTTGGGAAGGTGCTCAAAGAAGTCCGTCATGGTCTGCTCGTCCACCCTTTCAAACCCCACGTATGCCACTATCACGGGCAGGTGGAACCTGTTCACCGCCTTGCTTATCTGCCAGTTCAGTATGGGGCTCTCCACGTTGGTCTTCGTGCTCCCCAGCACCAGCAGGTTGTCCGCCTCCGCCATCTTGGAGAGGAATCGTTCCTTCACGGTGCTGTCCACAGAGTCGGCGTGCTCGGCGGAGAAGTCTATGTCGTTGGTGTTCACGAAACGGTAGCGCGACGGGAAGTCGGCTGCCCACCTCTCCAGCCTGTTGAACACCGGCAGGTTGCTGTTGTCGTGGTCCAGCACTCCTTGTGCGTCAAATGCGATGTAAGTCTTGTAGTTGTTCATGATGATTATTACTCATAATCCATGCGCAAAGTTATGAATTTCGTGCGAAACGGACAAGAGAATTAGGGTTTCTTGCAAATTTGCAGCCGCATTTTGCGTCCGTACGTGAAAATATGTATAAATTTGCCGGAAGAAAAACAGACATACAACACACACATAAAACAACGAACGGCTATGAAAAGAAGGACATTTCTCAAAAGCGGTGCTGCATCGGCTCTTGTGATGGCGGCAGCCAACATCCCTCTCCAGTCTTTGGCAGAGGAGAAAAGCAAGAAGAAAAAAAAGAACTCCACCGTAAAGGAGCAGCGTCCCGACGACCAGTTTCACTTGGGTATGGCGGGGTACACGTTCGCAAGGTTCAACCTGCTGAAGACTTTGGAGACCATGCGCACGCTGGATGTCCACTACCTCTGCATCAAAGACTTCCACCTGCCGCTCAACAGCAACGAGGAGCAGATACGCGACTTCCACGCCAAGCTCGCCGAATACGGTGTCAAGGGCTATGCCGTGGGACCCATCTACATGAAGTCGGAGGCCGAGGTGGACAGAGCCTTCGATTACGCTCGCCGCGTGGGAGTAGACCTCCTGGTGGGAGTGCCCAACTACGAGCTGCTCGACTATGTGGAAGAGAAAGTCAAGCAATACGACATACGCCTGGCCATACACCTGCACGGTCCCGACATGGATCTTTACCCCGACGCCACGGACATATGGAACAACGTGTGCCGACGCGACAGTCGCATGGGCATGTGCCTGGACATTGGGCACAACCTCAGGTACGGGAGCGACTCATTGCTTGACTTCCGCAGATACCACTCGCGTGTCTTCGACATGCACCTCAAGGACGTGACGGGCGACACCAAAGCCGGCGAGAGGGCGGAGCTGGGCAGAGGCATCATAGACTTCCCGCGTTTCGTGCGTCTCCTGCGTAAATACCACTACACGGGATGCGTAAGCCTCGAGCACGAGAAGGACATGAGCAATCCGTTCATGGGAATAGCGGAAAGCGTGGGATACTTCCGCGCCATCTGCGACGCCACCAAGGATTAATGATGATTTTATCTCCCTTGAAACAAACAAACCATAGTTAGTAATGTTCAATCGAGTAGGAGGTAACTAAAGACATAAAATCCCCTTACCCCACGATGCGACTTGAGGTACTTTTCCAGGGGTACAAAAAGGGTGGCTCAGAAGGTTTCTGAAAATTCTCTCAAAACCGTATTTTTGTCATCTTTCCTTTGCTTGCGACCGAATTTTGTTTAACTTTGCATAACGAAGAAAATAAGCCACATTCAACGCCGATGGCAAAATATAACATAACAGAGAAAAAAGCAAAGGCTCCGCTGTACCACTCCATGTTGAGTGAGACACTTATAGACGAGCTTTTCCAGAAGATTATGGAAAAGTTCATCGTGGAGAAAAAATACAGAGACCCCAAATACACAGCCAAAGCTATGGCAGAGGAGTTGAAAACCAACACACGCTACATAAGCGCCGCCATAAACGTGAGAAACCGGGACAACTATTCGCAGTTGGTAAACGAGTTCCGCATCAAGGAGGCCATGCACATGCTTTCCGACCCACGCTATGCGGACATGAAGATGGAAGACATAGGCATAACGGTGGGGTTTGCCAACAGGCAGAGCTTCTACGCAGCCTTTTTCAAGAGACTTGGCACCACGCCTTCTGAATACAGAAAACAGACATTGGGCAAAATGTGCGTAAAGACTGGGAAAGCGGACGCTGAACAAAAGAAGAAAAAGAAGAATGGACAGTAAAAAAGAGAACAAGGTCTTCGCATACACAGACCAACATTTTGCCGACATACAGGTGTTGAGGTACAAAGTCCAAGGTTTTGCGTCTTTGCCACTGAAGTCCAAGATGCTGGTATATTGGCTGTCCGAAGCCTCACTTTACGGCAGGGACATATTGTGGGACCAGAACTGCAGATACAACCTCTTGGTGCGCATGACTCTCGAAGCCATATACACCTCTTTTACAGGCAACCGCAAAAGCCTTGATTTCGAGGCGTTTGAGGTGTATCTGAAAAGAGTATGGTTCTCCAACGGCATCCATCACCACTACGCTTACAACAAGTTTGTCCCGGGCTTCAGCAAAGATTTCTTCCACAAAGCCTTGATGCAGTCGGACACCTCGGCACTTCCTCTGGACGGCCGCGTCTCTGTGACGGAATTGGAAAAGACCCTCATCCCCGTCATCTTCGACCCGTCGTTTCTGTCCAAGAGGGTAAACCAGACAAAGGGAGACGACCTTTTGCAGACTTCCGCATCAAACTACTACGACGAGAGCATCACACAGGCGGAAGCTGAGGATTTCTACGCCAGGCAAAAAGCGGCACAGCCTACCGACCGCCCCGTAATGTACGGCATGAACAGCCGCCTTGAACGCAATGCGGACGGAAGTCTGTACGAAAACGTATGGCGGACAGGGAATCTGTACGGCAAAGCCATAGACCGCATCACGGAGATGTTGGCAAACGCCATACCCTACGCCGAGGACGAGAAGCAGGCGAAGGTGATAGATGCTCTCATACATTTCTACAAAAGCGGAGACCTCCGGGACTTCGACCGATACTGCATCCTTTGGGTAAAGGACACAGGGACGCTGGTAGACTTCACCAACGGATTCACAGAAGTCTACGGAGACCCTCTCGGCTTGAAAGCCAGTTGGGAAGGTTATGTCAACCTTACCGACCCGGAAGCCACACAACGCACGAAGGTGCTGAGCCGGAACGCCCAGTGGTTTGAAGACCACTCGCCTGCCGACGCACGCTTCAAGAAGAAAGAGTGCAGAGGCGTGTCCGCCACAGTGGTAAACGCTGCCATCTTGGGAGGCGACCTGTACCCAAGCAGCGCAATAGGCATAAACCTGCCCAACAGCAATTGGATAAGACAAGAGTACGGCAGCAAGAGCGTGACCATAGGCAACCTCACACACGCCTACAGCGAAGCGGCACGGGACAACGGATTCCGGCAGGAATTCGTGATAGACCGGCAGACAGTATCCTTGATGGACAAGTATGCCGAGATGTGCGACAACCTCCACACAGACCTCCACGAATGTCTCGGACACGGCAGCGGCAGACTGCTTCCGGGCACAGACCCCGATGCGCTGAAAGCTTACGGCAGCACCATAGAAGAAGCCCGGGCGGATCTCTTCGGACTCTATTACATAGCTGACGAGAAACTTGTGTCTCTCGGGCTCTTGCCCAATATGGAAGCGTATAAGGCACAATACTACAGCTACATGATGAACGGTCTGCTGACGCAATGTGTCCGTATAGAGGAAGGATGCCAAATAGAGGAGGCTCACATGCGCAACAGGTCTCTGATAGCCCATTGGGTATCGGAACACAGTCCGGAGGCTGTGAGGATAACGGAAAAGAACGGGAAACACTACGTGGACGTTAAGTCGTACACGGCTCTGAGGCAAGCTTTCGGCACACTTCTCGCCGAGATACAAAGGATAAAGAGTGAGGGGGACTACGAAGCCGCACAGTTCTTGGTGGAGACCTACGGAGTGAAAGTCGACCGGCCGTTGCACCATGAGGTAAGGGAGAGGTATGCGGCACTCAACCTCGCTCCGTACAAGGGATTCATCAATCCTGTGTACACCCTGGTGAAAAACGAAGAGGGCGAACCTGTAGACGTTTCCGTATCGTACTCCGAAACATACGAACACCAAATGCTTAGGTACGGCAGGGAATACAACACCCTGGCATGAACAACAACAGAGGGGAGAGTCGGGACGACTCTCCGGCACAAACCAGACGCACATGACACAGGATACCACACTATACATAAAGGATATAAAGAAAGACTTGAGAGCCTCCATGAACGGCCTTCTGTCCGCCAAGATGAGAGAGGCGGGAGCACCGTACAAACTCATTTTCGGCGTGGAGCTCACACGCCTGCAGTCCATAGCTTCCGAATACCCTAAAGACACCACGTTGGCACAAGCTCTATGGAACGAGAACATACGCGAATGCCGACTTCTTGCCTGTATGTTAATGCCGGAAGACAGGTTCACACCGGAACTGGCGGACATTTGGGCAAGCGAGATACCTACAGCCGAGGTGGCGCAGGTTCTTGCCATGTCCACCCTATCGCGCACAGTACACGCGGCAGATACGGCATTCAGATGGATAGCCTCCGCACGTTACTACAAGCAACTGTGCGGACTGCTCTGCATAGCGCGTCTGCTGCGCACAGGAGCTACTCTGAACGAACATTCGGCCATGGAACTGCGCAGCCAAGCCTCGTCCCTTATGCCCGCCGCCGACATACACCTGCGCAAGGCCATAACATCCGCCTTGGAAGCTATGGACGACAAGTGCGCACCTTGACGGAGAAACCGAAAACACATCTCGCGAAACGACTGGCGCAACAAAAACAGGAATTTTATTTGCCGTTAATACACATAATCGTACCTTTGCGGACAAGAATGAAGCACAACACGGACATACTGGCCTCTGGCTGCACACAACTGACGGAATATCTGGAGTCGAAAAAACTACGCAAAACGCCAGAGAGGTTTGAGGTATTCAAGACGGTATGCCAGATGAAGGGGATTTTCTCCATAGAGGCACTTGCCGAAAAGATGAAGTGCAATGCCGGCTTCTCTGTAAGCAGAGCCACGTTGTTCAACACCATGGATTTGCTGGAAGAGGCGCACTTGGTGGTGAAGCACTCCATATCCAGAATGTCCATGTTCGAATGCTCAGTGGGACAGCCCCCCACCGTATGCACAATGTGCCTGAAATGCGGAAAGCTGGAGAAAGTGAAGGACAGGAATATAATACGCCAGCTGTCCGCTTTCCATCTACAAGGTTTTGACATCAAACAGCAAGTGCTCTACCTGCACGGAATCTGCAAGAAATGCGCCAATGGCAAGAAGCGGCAGAGAAAGGCTGTGGACGAGCCGAAATTATTCGTCCAAAAGGAATGAGTTTCTCAGATTTTATTTGTACTTTTGTCATGTCGTTGCGGCATTCCGTTTGACGGCATACTGCTGAATTAAGGTAAATTTCACACAATATAGGAGAACTGACAATATGGAAAAAGGAAAAGTGGATGCTCTGCTGGGTATCGTCTTCGGCGACGAGGGCAAAGGCAAGGTAGTGGATGTGCTGACACCACGTTACGACATAGTGGCGCGTTTTGCAGGAGGTCCGAATGCCGGCCACACCATAATATTCGGCGACAAGAAGTTCGTTCTCAGAAGCATTCCCTCAGGAATCTTTGACGAAGGCAAACTCAATGTTATAGGCAACGGATGCGTTATAGCCCCTGACTTGTTTATGCAAGAGGCCAAGGAACTGGAAGCCGCCGGATACGACATCAAGAGCCGTCTGCACATCAGCAAGCGCGCACATCTGATACTTCCCACACACCGTGTGCTGGACAGAGCGTACGAGGCCGCCAAAGGCAAAGGCAAAGTGGGGACCACCGGCAAGGGCATAGGCCCCACATACAGCGAGAAAGCAAGTCGCACAGGTCTGAGAATAGGCGATATAACGAACGGCTTCGACGCCAAATACCAGGCTCTGAAAGCCAGACACCAGCAG
>CAVHCL010000118.1:0-10950 GCA_963634425.1 Bacteroidaceae bacterium | reverse complement strand
AAAATGTAGTCCGTGTTCTCAAAATGAACAATCCAAAAGGATTTTCATACCAATATACAACGCATTTGTATGAATATTTTGTTGTAACTTTGCACCCGAATTTGGGAATAACATCATAATTTATAATATTTAAGGTAAAAATGGATATGAATTTCAAGTCAGTGACAGCATTGAGTATCATGGCAGTGGCATTCTTTTCGTCATGTGGAAAGAAGTCCCAAATGCAGGCGACAGGCGCCAATTTTGAGACAATGGCAGTGAAGGCACAGGAGATTACCATGTACGACAAGTACAGTGCCACTATCAGGGGACGTCAGGACATAGATGTGATGCCGCAGGTGAGCGGTACCCTGAAGAAATTGTGCGTGACGGAAGGCGAGTCTGTGAAAGACGGCCAAACGCTCTTCATTATAGACCAGGTTCCCTATCAGGCCGCACTTAACACTGCTGAAGCTGCATTGAACGCCGCCAAGGCACAGGTTGCCACAGCGCAGCTCAACTATGACAGCAAGAAGACGCTTTTCGACCAGCAGGTAATCAGCGACGTGGACTTGCAGACCGCATACAACACCCTCTTGACGGCCAAGGCGCAGGTAGCCCAGTGCGAAGCGCAGGTGGTGAACGCCAAGAACAACCTCAGCTATACAGTGGTGAAGAGTCCGTCCAACGGAGTGGTTGGCACTCTTCCCTACAGGCAGGGAGCGCTGGTGGGTCCCAGTATGCCACAGCCCCTTACCACGGTCAGCGACAACAGTCAGATGTACGTCTATTTCGCCATCAACGAGTCGAAGCTGCTTTCCATGGCACGCCAGTACGGCAGCATAGAACAAGCCATAGACACACTGCCAGCCGTCACTCTTACTCTTGTCGACGGTAGCGAGTACGCTCATTCCGGCAGGGTGGAGAGCATCAGCGGAGTGGTGGACCGCAGCACGGGCACGGTGCAGTTGCGCGCCGTATTCGACAATCCGGAGAAACTGTTGCACAGTGGAAGCACCGGCTCGGTGGTGATTCCGTCGTTGTACAAAGACAAGATAGTGATTCCTGTAGTAGCCACAGTGCAGATGCAGGATAAGTACAAGGTGTACCTTGTGGACAAAGATAATGTAGCCCACGAGCAGCTTATCACCATAGAACCTCAGAACAACGGCAAGGACTATGTGGTTACAAGCGGACTGAAGGAGGGCGACGTGATAGTGGCTGCCGGTGCCGGTATGGTGAGGGACGGCCAGAATGTGAAGCCCAACAAATAACTTGGGTGGGTTCTAAAAAATACCTTTGGTGGGCTTCCGGATTTTAGCCGCTCGGCTAAAAACGAAAGACACAGAGAGATATCCGTCTACAAAAAAACGTTTTCGTTAAGCCAGATGAGCAGGGCGATGCTTGCGTCGGCTGTGCCATGGCGAGAAAAGGTGCATGAATATGAAGTTTAATCACGCGTGCAATTTTTAGAACACGCCTTAACAACAAATGCAAATACGATGAAAGGAAATATTTTCATAAAAAGACCCGTGATGGCGATTGCCATCTCCATCATGATACTCTTGGTGGGTCTCATATCGTACACGACTCTGCCGTTGGAGCAATATCCCGACATTGCGCCTCCCACGGTCACCGTCACCGCCACATACACCGGTGCCAGTGCCGATGCCGTGATGAACGCTGTGATACAACCTCTGGAGGAGGGTATCAACGGTGTGGAGAACATGCTTTACATGAACAGTACCGCCACTAACTCGGGCAGTGCCACCATCAACGTGTATTTCAAGCAGGGCACCGACCCGGACATGGCCGCCGTCAACGTGCAGAACCGTGTGAGCAGGGTGCAGGGACTTCTTCCGCAGGAGGTGACGCGTATCGGTGTCAGCACCATCAAGAGGCAGACTTCGTTTCTCCAGATTGACGCCCTCTGTTCTGAGGACGGCGCATACGACGAGGATTTTATCTCCAATTATCTCGACATCAACGTCATCCCCCAGATAAAGCGTGTCGAGGGTGTCGGCGACGTGATAGAGTTGGGAGGCACATATTCTCTTCGTATATGGATGAAGCCGGAGGTGATGGCGCAGTATGGTGTTGTCCCTGACGACATCACGCAAGCTCTCTCTGAGCAGAACCTTGAGTCGCCCGCTGGACAGTTGGGCGAGAAGCCTGTCAACGGCACGCACGGCGAGGGCGTAGCCAACAGCTTGCAGTATACTCTCAAGTACAAAGGACGTCTCAAGAAGACCACGGAATTTGAGGATATCGTCATACGCGCCAATGCGGACGGTACTATACTCCGTCTGAAGGATGTGGCGGATGTGGAACTTGGAGCCGTAAGTTATTCTTTCCATGGCGAGGCCAACGGACATCCGGGCGTCACCTTCCTTTGTTTCCAGCTCGCCGGAGCCAACGCCAAGGAAACCAACGACCGTGTTTCCGCAAAGCTCGACGAGTTGAGCCACGACCTTCCCAAGGGTATGAGGTTTGTGAAGATGATGTCGTCAAACGACTTCCTGCTTGCGTCCATAGCCAATGTCAAGGAAACTCTTGTCGTGGCCATACTCCTTGTGGTGTTGGTGGTATATTTCTTCCTTCAGGATTTCAGGGCGACCATCATACCGTCCATATCCATTATAGTGTCTCTGGTGGGCACGTTCGCATGCCTTGTGGTGGCGGGCTTCACGCTCAATCTTCTTACGTTGTTCGCCCTTGTCCTTGCCATAGGCACCGTGGTGGACGATGCCATTGTGGTGGTGGAGGCGGTGCAGGCCAAGTTTGACGCGGGATACACCAGTCCTTACCAGGCCACCAAGGATGCCATGGGAGACGTTACCATGGCCGTTATTTCCTGTACGTTTGTCTTTATGGCAGTGTTCATTCCCGTCAGCTTCATAGGCGGAACGTCGGGTGTCTTCTACACACAGTTCGGTATCACGCTTGCTACGGCGGTAGGTCTGTCGTGCGTCAGTGCCCTTGTGCTTTGCCCAGCTCTTTGCGCCATGCTGATGCGTCCCGCCAATGAGGAGAAGAAAAAGGGTTTCTTCGGTGCGCTCAACTACCGCACACGTCTTGCGTACGAGGCCACGTATACAGCCATGATGGGTAAGTATCTCGGCGTGCTCCGCCGTCTTGTACACCGTAAGGCACGCTATGTTGTCAGCTTCGGCGCTTTGGCTGTGGCCTTTGCGGGCATATTGTTCTTTGCCGGTCAGTTGCCAAGCGGTCTTGTCCCTTCGGAAGACCAGGGCGTGTGTATGATGAACGTCAGCGGTGTCCCCGGCAGCAATGTCGCCGCCACTTACGATGTGCTGAACAAGGCAGAGAATATCATAAGGGACATTCCAGAGGTGTCGGACTACTCCAAGGTGGCCGGTTATGGCTTCCTTGCCGGTGAAGGCACGTCGTACGGTATGAGTGTCATCCGTCTCAAGAACTGGGTAGACCGCCAATATGGACTTGGACTGGGTACGTTCTCGTTTGCGGTGTTTGCGTTCGTCATCTCCCTTATAGTGTTCGTCAAGGGAGTGCGCAGCAAGAAGAACGTTGTCAAGAAGGGTATAGTCACCCTTGTTCTTGGTGTGTTGGCTGTGTTGGCTACGCTCAACTATCATCCTTTGGACAACATGATGAGCAGCAGCACCATGGTGGCCAACGCCAAACTCAATGCGCGTCTGATGAAGGAAATACCGGACGCACAATGTTTCGTGTTCGAACCGGGTATGATACCGGGGTACGGTATGGGTTCCATAGAGTTGCAGTTGCAGGACAAGACTGGAGAGGCCGACAAGGAGTTGTTCTTCCAGTATGCGCAGCAGTTCATCGCCAAGATGAACGAACTGCCCGACGTGGCACGGTGTATCACCACGTATGCCCGTAACTTCCCGCAGTACGAGGTGGAGGTGGATGCCGCCCAGTGCAAGCGCGCGGGCATATCTCCTTCGAGTGTGCTCTCGGCTCTGGCAAGCTATTGCGGAGGTTCGTACGTCAGCAACATGAACCAGTTTAGCAAGGTGTACCGCGTCATGCTGCAGAGCGGTCCGCAGTCGCGCACCAGCGAGGACGACCTCAGCAACATGTATGTGCGTAACGGCAGCGAAATGGCGCCACTGAGCCAGTTTGTGAAATTGACCCCAATATTGGGACCGGAGATAGACACACGTTTCAACCTCTTCAGTTCCATTGCCGTCAACGTCACGCCAGCCACAGGTGTCAGCAACACTCAGGTCATGCTCGACATAGAGCGTGTGATGTCGGAGGTGTTTCCCGAAGGATACAGTTACGAATACGGAGGTATGGCGCGTGAGGAAGCACTTACCATCGGCAGCTACGACACATACATAATATATGCGGTATGTGTGATACTTATATTCCTCATCCTGAGCTGTCTCTACGAGAGTTTCCTCATACCGTTCTCAGTCATCTTCTCCGTTCCGGCGGGCATCATGGGAACGTTCTGCTTTGCGTGGCTGTGGAACCTCGGTTACAACTTGTCCATAGATTTGGGCGGTCAGACACTGCCCATAGGACAGATGCTTTTCATGGGTCAGATAGAGAACAACATCTATCTCCAGACTGGAGTCATCATGCTTATCGGTCTGCTGGCCAAGACAGCCATCCTTATCACCGAGTTCGCTCTCGAACGCCGTAGGAAGGGGATGGGTATAGTGGAGGCTGCGTTTGCGGCTGCGGAGGCCCGTCTGCGTCCTATCCTCATGACTGTGCTGACCATGATTTTCGGTATGATACCTTTGGTGTTCTCTACAGGAGCCGGAGCCAACGGTAACCGTACGATAGGCATCGGCACCATCGGAGGAATGCTTGTGGGTACGCTTGCCATACTCTTCACCGTGCCCCTCTTCTTCATCATCTTCGAGTTCCTGCAGGAGAAGATACGTCATGCGGAAGTGGTGGAACCTGACGCTCAGTTCCTTAAGGAGAAGGAAAGAAGCCAGCGCGAGAAGGACATGTACAAAAAGGGAGAATAAAACGACAAAACCACAGTAATATATGAAAAAGGTAATTGTTTTCACACTCACAGCTGCTCTTATGAGCGGCTGTGGGATATACAAGAAATACGAACGTCCCGCCGAATTGAACACGGACGGTATCTACGGAGACGCTCAGAGCGGAACGGACAAGGGCATAGGCGACATCCAGTGGCGTCAGTTCTTCTCCGACCCCACGCTTCAGGCTCTCATAGAGAAGGGGCTTTTGCAGAACACCGACATACGCAATGCTGACCTCAAAATACAAGAGGCTCAGTATGCGCTTCAGTGTGCTAAACTGGCATATATCCCTTCCGTCTATTTCAGCCCCAGCGGCACCGTCTCCAAGATGTACGACCCTTACAAGCGCGACTCGTACGCCGACATGACTTCCGGAAACAGCAAGACATATGCGCTCCCCGTGTCCATGTCGTGGCAGATAGGCAGTTTGGGATACCTGCGCAACAACAAAAGGAAGGCGGACGTCAGTCTGCTTCAGCTGAAAAACGCCAAGCAAGCTGTGCAGGCCTCACTTGTGGCCAACATAGCCTCCATGTACTACCAGCTTTCCATGTTGGACGAACAGCTCGAGCTCACCAAGCAGACCTGCGACAACTGGGAGAAGTACCTTACCATGCAGCGGCAGTTGATGCAGGCCGGTCAGTCCAATATGGCTGCCGTGGCAAGCATAGAGGCTACATATTATAGTATATGCACCAGCGTGGAGTCTTTGGAAAGCAACATAAGGATAGTGGAGAACACGCTTGCCACACTGCTTGGCGAGACGGCTTCTCATGTCGACCGCGGTGCGCTGTCCTCGTTCCGTGCGCCGTCTGTCATAGAGACAGGCGCGCCCATCTCGATACTCTCGCGCCGTCCCGATGTCAAAGCGGCAGAACTGACGTTGGCAAGTGCTTTCTACGACAAGAACATAGCCAAGAGCGCATTCTATCCCTCTCTCACCATATCAGCTTCCGGACAGTACACCAATTCTCTCGGGAATGCTGTCATCAACCCGGGGATGATGATAGGCGCGGCCATTGCAAGCCTTACGCAGCCGATTTTTTCCAACGGTCGTCTGCGTGCACAGTACAAGATATCAAAGGCTGAGATGGAGATTGCCGCCAACGACTTCCAGCAGACTGTAATAGCGGCAGGCAACGAAGTGAACACCGCCATGGTGAACCTCCGCAATGCGGAGACACAGAAGGAGTTGTACGGCAAACAGGTGGAGTCTCTGACACAGGCTTTGGATGCCACCAAAAAGTTGTTCGCCACGTCAAGTGTCAACTATCTTAATGTCATCAATGCACAGAACTCCCTCCTTCAGGCTCAGATGAGTCTCATCAGCAATCAGATGGAGTCCATTTCGTCCACCATCTCGCTCTACCAGGCTCTCGGTGGCGGAGCAGACTGACAGAGAAGAAAGGAAATACGCCAAGTCGTGCCCCGTGTCTTCCGAGACATGGGGCATGACGCCTTAAGCGGATAACCGCCTTTGCCCGAATGAAACTGCGATGGATTAGAGAGTACATAAAAACCGCACTGGTGATGTGATGAAACTCCGATATCGTAGGTTTTGAGGGTTCGCCGCTTTTGTAATCCACCGACTCTAAGGTCTCCTTGCGGAGTGTGGCCCGCCATAGGCATGCGAAACGTATCTCGGTTCCGAAAATTTAATTGATGAGTATCCCGATCGAACCAGTGCGGTCTTGTATGTGATAAGGATGTCTTATCTCATCTTTCACATAGGCAAATGTACGACTATTATTTTTTCCCTGCAAGTTTTTTGGGGGCTAATATGCTCCGCCTAACGAAAAAATGTGTAAATTTGCCTAAAACAATATTTTGATGATGCATTTGGAACTCTCTTTGGATTACAAGACGGTCTGGGGCGAGAACCTCTCCGTGACGGTGACTTCCCACAGACGCAACGGCAAGCCCTTGTCCCAGTCTTATGCTTTGGAGACGCGTGACGGAAAGGTTTGGACAGGCGAGATTTCCGTCGCCTCCAAAGATACCTATTATATTACGTACGAGTACGCAGTGTGTCGCGGAACCAGTGTCGTGCGCAGGGAATGGGACGCAGTGCCCAGGAGGATTGACGTGAAGCCAGGGGTGCGTGTGACGGTGTCGGACTATTGGAGGGACATTCCCGAGCTGTCCCATCTCTACAGTTCTGCCTATACGCGATGCTTCTCTCATGTGGAGGAGAGTGCGGTGCGCCTGGTGTATTTCAGCAAGACCATAGTGTTCTGTGTCATGGCTCCGCAATTGAGGCCTGGGGAATCGCTTGCGCTCGTCGGCAGCCAGCCCCCTCTCGGGGCGTGGATGCCGGGGCGTTGTATACGCATGGCGAGGTCGGGGTGCAACGAATGGGTTGTGTCCGTCTCTGCGGAAGCCCTGTACTTGCCGTTTGAGTATAAGTATGTGGTGGTGGACGACAAAACAGGCGCGCTGCTCAAATGGGAGGACGGGGACAACAGGCAAAGCCCGCCTTGCAATCTCGCACAAGACTGCGTGTCGGTGGTGTACGACCGTCAGTTGCATCTGAGGGAAGACTACTGGAGAGTTGCCGGTGTGGCAATCCCTGTTTTCTCCTTGCGCAGCGAAAGGAGCCAGGGCGTAGGCGACTTCGGGGATCTGAAGGGATTGGCAGACTGGGCGGCTCATGTGGGGATGCATACCATACAGTTGCTTCCAATCTACGACACCACGCAGACGCACTCGTGGCGCGACTGCTACCCATACAGTGCCATCAGCATTTACGCCTTCCACCCCATGTACACTGACATAAGTGCTCTCCCCCCGATAAAGGACTCTGAGTACATGAAGAGGTATGTGAAGAGAAAGGACGGACTGAACGCTTTGTCTCAAGTCGACTACGAGGCCGTGTGCTCGCTCAAGGAAGAGTATCTGCGTCTGTTGTATGTGCAGGAAGGGGATGAGGTAACAGGCAGCGACGAGTTCGCCGCATTTTTCTGGCGCAATGAGGAATGGCTGCTTCCGTATTCCGCTTTCTGTCTGCTGAGGGACACCTGCGGGACGTGCGACTTCAACGTGTGGCCGAAATACGGCAGATACGAAAGGAATGAAGTGGAGCTGTTCGTGCACGCACACAGGAAAGAGGTTATGTATTACGCCTACGTTCAGTTTCTGCTGGACAGGCAGTTGACATCCGCCACACGTTATGCGCGTGCCCACGGCGTGTTCCTCAAGGGAGACATCCCTATCGGCATCAGCAGGCACAGTGTGGAGGCATGGACAGAACCGGACAGTTTCAACATGGACGGTTATGCGGGAGCTCCGCCTGACGCATTCAGTGCGAACGGGCAGAATTGGGGCTTCCCCACTTACAACTGGCACCGGATGGCAGAGGGCAAATATTCGTGGTGGGTGAAACGTTTTCGTAAGATGGGCGAATACTTCGACGCTTACCGCATCGACCATGTCTTGGGCTTTTTCCGTATCTGGCGGATACCGCAGCACAGCGTCCACGCCGTGCTCGGGCATTTTGTACCGTCACTGCCTATGAGCGTGGAGGAGATAGAAAGTTACGGAGTGAAGTTCCGCAAAGAAGAATGGACGCGCCCGTATATTACAGACTACATTGTGGCGGACATATTCGGCGGCAGGGCGGACTACGTGAGGCGCAAGTTTCTGGACAGGAGGGAAAACGGGCGTTATGACATGAAAATGCCTTTTGCCACGCAGCGGCAGGTGGAGGCGTATTTCATGAATCAGGGCGACAAGGCCGATGTCCGCATCAGGGAAGGCCTCTACAGACTGATAAGCAATGTGCTGTTTGTGGAGGACGAGGATGTGCCCGGGACTTACCATCCGAGGATAGTTGCCATGGACGATTACGCATTCTCCTCGCTTTCCGCAAGAGAGCAGGATGCTTTCCGTCGGATGCACGAGCAATATTACTACCATCGGCACAACGACTTTTGGTACACGGAGGCTATGGCCAAGCTCCCTACACTGGTGCAGTGCACGCGTATGCTGGCGTGTGCGGAGGATTTGGGCATGGTTCCCGCATGTGTGAAACCGTGTATGGAACGCTTGCGCATACTGTCTCTGGAGATACAGTCCATGCCTAAAACACCAGGCATGATGTTTGCCCGTCTGCAGGACAACCCCTACAGGAGTGTGTCCACAATTTTCACGCACGACATGCCCACGTTGCGCGGATGGTGGGAAGAGAGTTATGGCAGGGCGCAGCGTTACTACAATCAGGCTCTCGGGCATGAGGGCGTGGCTCCAGCCGTAATGACGGCGGAACTGTGCGAAGAGGTGGTGGCAGAGCATCTTGCCTCGCCTTCCATGTTGTGCGTAATCAGTTGGCAAGACTGGATGTCCATAGACGCAACCTTACGTTTCCCGCATCCCGAAGACGAGAGAATCAATATCCCCGCCAATCCAAACCATTACTGGAGGTACAGGATGCACCTCAGCATTGAGGAACTGATGCGGGCCACACGGCTGAACGACAAGATAAAGAGTATGATTGCAAGCTCCGGAAGGTAGGGTGGGGCACTCCGCTTTCAGTGTATGTTTCTGTTGTCGAGAGCCTTCGCATAGCGGCGTGCGTTTGCCAAGTGCTCGGAATATGTGGCTGCAAAGTTGTGTGTCCCCGAGAAGTCTTCTTTGGCGCACATATATAGGTATGGGTGTGTCTTGTGGTGAAGCACAGCGTCTATGCCGGCTATGCTGGGGATGCAGATAGGACCTGGTGGAAGGCCGGCGTTTTCGTATGTGTTGTACGGGCTCTTCACTTTCAGATGCTTGTGGGAGACACGTCTGATGCTGAAGTCGCCCAAGGCGAAACGCACGGTGGGGTCGGCCTGCAAGGGCATGCCTATGCGTAGCCTGTTGAGGTACATCCCTGCCACCATGGGCTTTTCCTCGTCGTTGGCAGTCTCCTCGTCCACTATGCTTGCCAGGGTGGCAACTTCCCCTGGTGTCATGTTCAGTTTTTTTGCCAAGCTCCTCCTGTCCTCGTTCCAAAACGCCTCGTGTTCCCTTTTCATTCTTTTCATGAAACTGTCCAGCGAGATGTCCCAGTACACCTCATAGGTGTTGGGCACGAAGAGCGACGGTATGGTGGCGGTGCCGTAGCCGTACTTCCCGCAGAATACGCTGTCCGTTAGGGCTTCGGATATCTCGGCGGAGTCAAGCTCCAGCTTGTCAGCCAACCGTCCGGCAAGTTTCTTTATGGTTCTTGTGCTCGGTATTGTGAGATGTACCGGTGTCTGGCATCCGTTGCGCAACATCCGGTAGACTGCCAACGCTCCTGTCTCCGGGCTGATGATGTAGCGTCCGCCACGTGTTTTGTAAGGCATAAGTGTGGTGTATACCGACCATCTCCATCCAAGTGAAGACTTTGTGCGCACGGAGTCCGCATCGTCGTCCTTGTCTATATATATACAATAAGGTGTATCCGTATGCTGGCATCTGCCCACTTTGACGAAGAATGTGGTGTATAGCAGTGCGTACACCAAAACTCCAGCCAATACGCCACCTGCCAGTACCGCTCGTCTTTTTTCCATTCTGCAACAGCTTTTGCGGGTACAAAATTACTCAAATATCCTTGTTTAGGCAAAAAACTCCCAGATAATTTCCCTGTTAATATAAAAAGTACTACCTTTGCAAGCGGTTTCGCCGATATGGCTCAGTTGGTAGAGCAACGCATTCGTAATGCGTGGGTCGGGGGTTCGAGTCCCCCTATCGGCTCAAGGGCGGTTTTTGTTTGTTTTTTTTGAGAACGGTCTTTCTAAGAAGTTTCATACGGCATTTCCTAGGCAATTGTTTAGTAATGTTCAAAAAATAACTTGAGCAATTTTTGAATTGTTCAGTCTGTAGTTTCGTATTGACAAAGTCTCTATTTTGTACAGCGCAGGATCTACGATTGTACAGTGGGGTTTCTATGATTGGCTTTTGTGCCACTCTCACGGCAGTTTTTATGGGGTCGCATGGC
>CAVHCL010000117.1:0-7809 GCA_963634425.1 Bacteroidaceae bacterium | reverse complement strand
GGGATGCTATGGTTGTACAGCCAGGGAAAACGTGATTTCTGACTGTCGGTTTTTGCTGATGTCTTGCTCATATTCTTTAGTATTCCAGGGGTATAGATATAAAAGATGGATTGCGCTTTATGGAAGCGCAAGAAAAAAATACGCTCAACTGCATTGCGAAAGGGAAAAAATATGTACATTTGCATGGAAAAATACGACAGGCAACAAACGTAAACATAAACGATTTAAGCAAATGGACACAGAACTGACAAGGGAATGTGAAGAGAAAGCGCTGGCATGGCTCAACTCCCCCTACTACGACAGTGAGACGAAGGCCGAGATACAGGCCATGTTAGACAACGACGACAAGACACAGTTGGTGGACGCATTCTACCGCGACCTTGAATTCGGCACGGGCGGACTCCGCGGCGTGATGGGAGCAGGCACCAACCGCATGAACAAGTACATAGTGGGCATGGCCACGCAAGGATTTGCCAATTACCTGCTGCGCGCCTTCCCCGGCAAGAAAGACATCAGCGCCGTGGTGTGCCACGACTGCCGCAACAACGGACGGCTGTTCGCCGAGACTGTGGCAGCCGTCTTCAGCGCAAACGGCATCAAGGTATTCCTCTTCGAAGGACTCAGGCCTACACCCGAGGTGAGTTTTGCCGTGCGGCATCTGCACGCGCAGGCCGGAGTCAACGTCACCGCAAGCCACAACCCCAAGGAATACAACGGGTACAAAGCCTATTGGGACGACGGCGCACAGGTGCTCGCCCCGCATGACAAAGGCATAACGGACGAGGTGGCAAAGGTGAGGATAGAGGATGTGAAGACGCAAGCCAACCCTGACCTCATAGAGATAATAGGAGGGGAGACCGACTACGACTACATGACGGCCGTAAAGGAGGCTATGATAGACCAGGACGTTATACTGCGGCACAAAGACCTCAACATAGTGTACAGCGCCATGCACGGCACAGGACGCGTGATAGTGCCCATGTGCCTGAGAAGCTGGGGATTCCAAAACATACACGTGGTGCCCGAACAGATGGTGACTGACGGCAACTTCCCCACAGTGGTAAGCCCCAATCCGGAAAACGCCGAAGCCATGACGCTGGGCATAAAACTGGGCACAAGGCTCGGTGCCGACCTCGTGGTGGCCACCGACCCCGATGCCGACAGACTGGCCATAGTGTGCCGCGACAACAAAGGCGAGTGGACTATAATAAACGGCAACCAGACCTGCATGATGTTTTGCTACTACATCATCAAGAACCGTCTGGCACTGGGACAACTCAAACCCACCGACTTCCTGGTGAAGACCATTGTGACTACCGAGGTGATAAGCAAGATGGCGGAAAAGAACAACATCTGCCTGCGCGACTGCTACACGGGATTCAAATGGATAGCACGCGAGATAGCCCTTGCGGAAAACAAAGCCAAATTCATAGGCGGCGGAGAGGAGAGCTTCGGCTTCCTGCCCTACGACAAGGTAAGGGACAAGGACGCGCCTGCCAGCATCTGCCTCATCTGCGAGATAGCCGCATGGGCCAAGGACCACGGCAAGACTCTCTACGACCTGCTCATGGACATCTACTTGGAGTACGGCTTCAGCTACGAAACCACGGTCAACATAGTGCGCCCCGGAAAGACCGGAGCCGACGAGATAAGGGACATGATGGAACGGCTACGCCACAACCCTCCATCTGAACTGGCAGGGTCGCCCGTGGTAAGGAGAAGGGATTTCCTCACCCTTACACAATACGACGCACAGGGCAACGCCACTCCTTTGGAGATGCCCACCGAGAGCAACGTGCTGCAATACTTCTGCGAGAACGGAGACAAGGTGAGCGTGCGCCCCAGCGGCACCGAGCCCAAGATAAAGTTTTATCTGGAGATAAAGGACACCATAGGTTGCGCCGCCTGCTATGACGCGTGTCTGAAACGCGCGCAGGCAAGAGCTGAGGAGGTGAGGAAGTCGCTCGGCATCTGACACGCCCTCCACAGGCTCATGACACATTACTTACTCTACTGCAAGGACGACATCCTCCTCACACCCGAGGGGGATGTCCCTTCACGTCTCCCCGCATCGCTCACGCTGAAACCGTGGCAACACGTCACCACCATAAAACAAGGGGAACACACCTACAGCATAGAGCGGTTGGACGCACCGTACAAGGGTGACGGCCTTGTGCCCCACCCGTTGCGCGCCACATACTCCATACTCTCCCACACGGACTATCTGACATCGGGAAAAGGGGCGGAACTCGCCTATTGGGACTCGGCACACAAATACTGCGGAGTGTGCGGAGCGCCGTTGCACTGGAAGACCTCCATCAGCAAACAATGCCCTGCGTGCGGCAAAGAGATATGGCCCTCTCCCTCCGTGGCTGTGATAGTGAGGGTGAGACGGAACGACAGGATACTGCTGGTGCAGAGCCGTTCCTTCAGAGACGACCGCTACGGACTGGTGGCAGGATTTGTGGAGACGGGAGAGTCGCTGGAACAGTGCGTGGAACGCGAAGTGAAAGAGGAGACAGGACTTGAAATATCGAACGTCACGTATTTCGGAAGTCAGCCATGGCCTTTCCCGTTCACACTGATGGCAGCCTTCACCGCAGACTACCGCAGCGGAGAACTGACGTTGCAGCGACAAGAACTGAACAAGGGAGGGTGGTTCGGTCGCGACTCATTGCCGCACATCCCCGATAAAGCCTCAATAGCCCGCCACCTGATAGACGACTGGCTGGGAGACGAAGAATGAATGAAATGTGAAAATATAAAGGAAAAGTGGTAGCGGGATTATTTCACCGCTACCTTCTGTCCTCCTATGATATACATGCCTGTTGCCAGTGAATTGAGCGCGTCGTTGATGTTGGTGTTGCTCTTTACCAATGTTCCTGAGATGTCGTACACATCCACGGCAGCTCCCTTTGCTTCCAAGGACGCTATGCTGGTGGCCATACCGTCAAGACTTGTCACATGCTTGATTTCCAATTGCGTGGCAGTAGCCGACTGGCTGTCCCATGTGAAGCCGCAGCGGGTGGGAAGAAACACCTTGTCTGCCTCGGTGCGCACCAATATGCTTTCCAACACGTACGTGTCCTGTTGTGCGGGAATTCCATAGCGTCCCTCCACCTTGAGGCTTTCCCAGCTGCTGCCGAATGTCACTTGGTTTCCCTCCTTGTCGCTCAGCGTTACGTACTTCAATTCCGTATCCACGCCACATCCCGGGGTTGTGCGCAGCGTCTGCATCTTGGGCGAGAAGATAAGGTAAGGCTGTCCTGCCTCTATACCCTCATCTGTACAGTCGAGGAAATACAGGTTGAGCGTACTGCCCTCCTGCTTCACGGCTGCCAGTCTCTCCACCTGAGTGCCGGGGGCAGCCTCCTGAAGCTGTTCCGCATTCATACTCACAGGCAAGCAAATGCTGTTGTACCCGGCAAAGAGAGTGCGGCAAAGACGCGCGGGCGACTCTTCGTTCTGGAGTGCGCTGACGTTAAGCGTGGGCGAAGAAGTGTATATGTTTCTTACCCTCTGTTGTGCGAAAGACTGGGAGCAAAAAGTAGCCACAGCCATTAGAACAAATGTAAAATGTCTCATATCCATGTGTTTTTAAAGTTTCAACGGATGCAATATTACAATAAAAAAATCAATTCACGAAACGTTTTCGGACTTTTTTCGCACAAATTCACAATCATTGACGGAATAAGCAAAAAAAGACGCACAGGCTTTGTGGAATAAAAAAAAAGAAGTACCTTTGCGAGCCGATTATTATCAAGCAGGGTGCGTAAAAGCCCCCGGCATGCGAGAATAGCCCGTTCTTTGGCCAGGCGGACGGTTCGGTCAACATGCTGAAGATTTGAGTAATAAACATTAGTAGTAAACAAAAAGACACAAACAAAAAGAATGGACACTTTGAGTTACAAGACCATCTCCATCAACAAGGCGACAGCCAAGAAGGAATGGGTGTTGATAGACGCTACAGACCAGGTGCTGGGACGTCTCTGCACAAAGGTGGCAAAATTGCTGAGAGGCAAGTACAAGCCAGAGTTCACCCCACACGTGGACTGCGGTGACAACGTGGTAATCATCAACGCCGGCAAGATAAGGTTGACTGGCAAGAAGATGACTGACCGCATCTACTACTCCTACACAGGCTACCCCGGCGGACAGCGCACAGCCACTCCTGCCAGCATTCTCGCCAAGCCCAACGGCGCCGACAAGTTGCTGCACAAGACAGTGAAAGGCATGCTGCCCAAGAACAAACTGGCAGACCGCCTGATAGGCAACCTTTATGTGTATGAGGGTGCAGAGCACTCGCAGCAGGCGCAGAACCCCAAGCCAATAGACATAAACTTGTATAAATAAGATAAGGGATGGAAACAACATATTTAGCAAATGCGTTGGGTCGCCGCAAGAGTGCCGTGGCCCGCATATACGTGGCTGAGGGTACCGGCAAGATTACCATCAACAAGAGAGACATCACGGAATACTTCCCCAGCCAGATACTCCAGTTTGTGGTTAAACAGCCACTCGCGCTTCTGGACGCAGTGGAGAAGTACGACATCAAGGCTAACCTCTACGGAGGCGGCTACACGGGACAGTCGCAGGCTCTCCGCCTGGCCATAGCCCGTGCATTGGTGAAGATTAACGCTGAAGACAAGAAAGCTCTGCGCGCAGAAGGTTTCATCACACGCGACAGCCGCGAGGTGGAGCGCAAGAAGCCGGGACGTCCAAAGGCACGCCGTCGTTTCCAGTTCAGCAAGCGTTGATGCGCCGCCGTACTACCCTCAAACGTTTAGCATCTAAATCAGCCGGACTCTGGCGCAGAGTGGCGTGAGACAACGCCGCCGCACAGGCTACCAGCAGATTGGTTCTAAAACAGAATAAGGAATTATAAAAGAAAGTAAACAAACAAAAAAAAGACCACACAATGTCAAGAACAAATTTTGATACACTGTTGGAGGCCGGATGCCACTTCGGTCACCTCAAGAGAAAATGGAATCCCGCCATGGCTCCCTACATCTTCATGGAGCGCAACGGCATACACATCATAGACCTGCACAAGACAGTGGCCAAGATAGACAAGGCCGCAGAAGCAGCGAAGCAGATAGCCAAGAGCGGAAAGAAGATACTTTTTGTAGCTACTAAGAAACAGGCAAAGCAAGTGGTTGCCGAGAAAGCCTCGGCAATAAATATGCCCTACGTGATAGAGCGTTGGCCGGGTGGAATGCTCACCAACTTTCCCACTATCCGCAAGGCTGTGAAGAAAATGGCCAGCATAGACAAGCTCACAGCCGACGGCACATACAACAACCTCTCCAAGCGCGAGATACTGCAAATCAGCCGCCAGCGTGCCAAGTTGGAGAAGAACCTTGGTTCTATAGCCGACCTCACACGTCTCCCGGCTGCACTCTTCGTGGTGGACGTGCAAAAGGAGCAGATAGCCGTACGCGAGGCTAACCGTCTGGGCATACCCGTATTCGGCATCGTGGACACCAACTCCAACCCCGACAACATAGACTTCGTTATACCAGCCAACGACGACGCAAGCAAGAGCGTGGAGGTGATAATGGAAGCCATAAGCGCTGCCATAAGCGAGGGGCTTGAGGAACGCAAGATAGAGAAAGCCGACTCGGATGCCGCTGCCGAGCAGGACGACCAGCCCACAAAGAGGGGACGGAGACAAGGCAAGGCACGTGTGGAGACTGCGGAGGATGCCGAAGCTACGGAAGCCGCTGAAGAAGTGACAACCGAAGAAAACTCAGGCGAGCAGGAAGCACAGGTGGCAGAATAATGCGTTCTGAGCAAACAAAAATCACACAACACACCCATAAAGAATATCACTATGGAAGTTACAATGACAGACATCAAGAAGCTCCGTGAAATGACCGGTGCCGGTTTGGCTGACTGCAAGAAAGCGTTGGCTGAGTCGGACAATCTGGACGGAGCTGTGGCATATCTCCGCAAGAAAGGACAGGCGGTGGCAGCAAAGCGCAGCGACCGTGAGGCATCCGAAGGTTGCGTACTTGTGAAAGCAGAAAACGGTTTCGGAGCCATCATAGCCCTTAAATGCGAGACGGACTTCGTGGCCAACAACGCCGATTTCGTGGCACTGACCAAGGACATACTCAACGCCGCTGTGGCAAACAAGTGCAAAACTCTTGACGAGGTAAAGGCACTGCCCATGGGCGAAGGCACTGTGGCAGACGCTGTGACCTCACGCAGCGGCATCACCGGGGAGAAGATGGAACTTGACGGATACAGCTGCATAGAGAGCGAGAACATAGCCGTGTACAACCACATGAACCGCAACGGCCTCTGCACTATGGTGGCTTTCAGCAAGGCTTGTCCCGATGAGACTGTAGGAAAGAACATTGCCATGCAGGTGGCAAGTGCCGCACCGGTAGCCATAGACGAGACTGGTGTTCCTCAGTCAGTCAAAGACAACGAGGTGGCAGTGGCCATAGAGAAGACCAAGGCAGAACAAGTGCAGAAAGCTGTAGAGGCAGCCATCAAGAAAGCCGGGTTCAACCCTGCGCACTTCGACTCAGAGGAGCATATGGAGAGCAACCAGACTAAGGGATGGATTACAGCGGAAGACGTGGCAGCCGTCAAGAAGATAATAGCGGAAGTCACAGAGGAGAAGTCGGCACACCTCAACGAGGCCATGGTACAGAACATTGCCAAGGGAAGGCTCAACAAGTTCCTGAAGGAAAACTGTCTCATGAGCCAGGAGTACATCTGGGACAAGAACTTCACCGTGGAGAGTTACCTTCACTCCATAGACAAGGAATTGGCGGTGACGGACTTCAAGCGTTTCACACTGCGCTCCGAGTAATATCCGCCGCCTTGCAAAAAGGTAGGCAGGCGACATACGCTTAACATCGGGCAGACTTATTTTTGAGGTCTGCCCGATGTTTTTCGTCATAACCTCATGAGGCATAAAAGCTTTGTGTCACAGCGGCATCTGTCAACGGAGGTATGGCTTTGAACATCCGTTCAACACTTTTGACGCAGGATTCGAGACGAAAAGGGGGCAGTAGCTTTGCATTGTGAACAGGATAGGTCAATATGCAGGAAGAAATCCGGCAGAATCACCAACCAAAAAAACAATGCGGTATGGATATCGTTTTTCGCTTTTTTTCTCTATCTTTGTCCTTGTTATGAAGATATTTGGAATAGGAATGAATTATCCTGAGCACAATAAAGAGCTCAATGGTACGTTATTAAATATAGAAGCCCCCGTGATATTCACAAAGGCCGATTCGGCTCTGCTCTCCGGAGGAAAACCGTTCTTTGTGCCCGAATACACCCGAAGGTGTGAGTACGAGACAGAAGTGGTGGTAAAAATATGCCATCTCGGACGCAGCATTCCGGAGCGTTTCGCACACAGATACTACGAAGAAGTGACGGTCGGGATAGATTTTACCGCGCGGGACCTGCAAGAAAGACTCAGGGGAAGAGGGCTGCCGTGGGAGATAAGCAAAGGGTTCGACGGAAGTGCCGTGGTGGGAGAATGGATAAGCAAGGAACAGCTGCCAGACGTACAGAATTTGCACTTTAGCCTTGACATCAACGGACAGGAAGTCCAAAAAGGGCACACTGCCGACATGATGTTCTCCATAGACAAATTGGTAAGCTACATCAGTCGGTTCTTCACCCTCAAGACAGGAGACCTCGTCTATACAGGCACTCCAGCAGGAACCGGCAAAGTGAATATTGAAGACCACATCTGCGGCTTTCTGGAGGGGAGAAAACTTCTTGAATTCAATGTAAAATGACTAAACATCAGCAAATGAACAGAAACACAGCATTCTATAG
>CAVHCL010000116.1:23870-29977 GCA_963634425.1 Bacteroidaceae bacterium | reverse complement strand
CTCTTAGATTGACTATCTCTGAAAAACGTTGTCACATTTGAGGTCGCCGTTTTTTATCTTACATTTTTTGCCGTTCCGCAAAAAATGTATAACTTTGCTGCGACTATAAGCTAAAAACAACAAAAATATACACAATATGAAGGTCATTTCCTCATTTCTTCTTACTTTCGCCGTTACCCTGTGCGCAAACGCCCAAACCACCTACAGAAATCCTGTTTACGGCAGCGACTTTCCCGATCCCACGGTGCAGCGTGCGCCAGACGGCACTTTCTACGCCTACGCCACAGGATGCAAATGCCGGAAGAGCACAGACCTTGTGCATTGGACAGATGTCCCAGGAGTGATATCGCGCCCCACATGGAACGACAGCATAAAGCCGGATGGCACCAAGGACTACTACAGCCTTTGGGCGGCTGACATCAACTACGTGGACGGCAAGTACGTGCTCTACTACGCTTCCGCACTTTGGGGCAATGGCACACGCACGGGAATAGGCGTGGCCACAGGCAACACTCCGGAGAAGTTCACGGATGTGGGCAGAATGTTCCGCAGTACGGAAATAGGGGTGCACAACAGCATCGACCCTGTGTACATAGAAGAGTTTGACAAGAAATATCTGGCATGGGGAAGCTTCCACGACTTGTACATAGCCGAGCTGACCGACGATGCGTTGGCGGTGAAGGACTTCAACAAAAAGACCAAGATAGCCGGCGGAGCGTTTGAGGGAGCCATGCTGTATAAGAGAGGCAACTACTATTACCTCTTCGCCAGCATAGGCAGTTGCTGCGAAGGAGGAAACAGCACATACCGCACCGTGGTGGGACGTTCCACCAAACTGACAGGTCCCTACTTAAACAAGCAAGGCGGCAAGATGATAGACAACAACTACACAACCATCATCTCCGGAAACGACAGATGGCGCGGTCCCGGACACAACAGCGAGATAATCACCGACGACAACGGCGACGATTGGCTGCTCTACCACTCGTACGACAAGAACAACGGATTTGACGGACGACTGATGCTGCTCGACAAGATAACATGGGACAATACCGGATGGCCAGTCATCAACGACGGACATCCCAGCAGCGACGCTATGCCGACACCTGTCTTCTACAGTGGAGACGGAGCCAACATCACATACAAGTTCACAAACATGGACCTGATGAAAAGTGGATGGAAAGGATGGAATGTGACAAAGTCCGACGATGCCAACATGGATTCCGGCATCGGCACTCCTTTCATGCCTTTCGGTTTTGCAAAGGAGTCGGGCAGATTTGACGCCTCGCAGACCGTGAAGGGGCTTGCCAATGGAGTCTACGAAATCTCGCTCAACGGGTTTGCAACAGAGGGCGGCGTGGATGTCTACGTCAACGACGTGGCGACACCCGTCATCAACCCCTCGGCACAGGGGCAGACGGCACCGTCTTCCGAAATGGTGATATCCAACAATTTCTTGAGAGGGAAGTTTGAGCAAAAAGCCTACGGACTGGTAATGGACGGCAATCTCACCATAGGAATGCGCACCAGAGACAGCCTGGCACAAGGCGAGAAGTTCTACGTGGGCAACATCAAGGTGGTATTCCGCGAGAAAAACGCGGAGGCCGTGAAAAGCGTGCTCGCCTCTTACTACACTTTGGCTGACAAGGCACTTGCATCGTCAAGCCGCTACTACAAGGGATATGCAGCACGCATCGCTTCCATGAAAGAGACAGCCGAGACCACGGAAGACGACAACGAACGTTACGGCATATTGACAAACATCCATTTGACATTGGACAGCATCAAGTCCAGCACTGCAGTGTACGAGGAACTCAGCAGCAAATACACACAGATGCGCGACGATGTGAACGAGGCCAAGGAGAAAGGATATTGCAGCCAGGAAGCCGCAGACGTTACGGACGAGGTTGCCGGTGTACTTGCCGACTGCCATTACACGGACAAGGAAGTGGAAAACCTCATAGAGCGCATGACAAAGTCGGTTCACGACATGAAGTATGCCTATCAGAAAGGCGACGGGACAAAGGACAACCCTTACGTGATATCACGACCCGAGCAACTGGACAATATGCGCAACGTGATGGTGAGTGAACAGATGGTGTACTTTGAGATGGACGCGGACGTGGACATGACAGGCATACAATGGCAACAACTCAACACCATGAACAACAACTACAGAAACTGGTTCACTTTGGACGGCAAAGGGCATATCATATACAACCTCACTCCGGAGGGCAGCAAATACTATCCCAGTTTTGCCGGCATCCTGTGCGGAGAGATACGCAATGTGGGGTTCGTTAACGCCAAGGTGGACGCAGCGTCTTCTGGCGCGGGAGTGATTTGCGGATACATGGGGCACAGCACTTTCAAAGATGCGGACGGCAACTACTACCCGGCAGTGGTGGAAAACTGCTATATGACTGGCAGCATCATCAGCAAAGGTTATGTGGGGGCGGTCTGCGGCACTATGCAGTATTCTCCAGCCATCATACGTAATTGCTACAGTGCAGTGGAGATAACAGGCAACGGCAGCAGCGGCAACATGTCCGGCGGTCTTGTGGGCAGGGTACGCACAAGCCTTACCATAGAGAAGTGCTATGTGGCCGGCAATGTAAGTTCTCCCATAGCGGGCGGCGTGACAGCCGGAGGGCAGAACAGCACTACACCGGCATCCACATACGACAATGTGATAGCATGGAACCGTAGCGTGTCGGGGACTACCGCATATGCCTTTGGCGGGACAATGGAGAACGACATCATGACGGACACGTACGTATTGGCGGACATGAACGTGAACGGAGAAAAAGTGGAGGACGGCAAGACACACGAAGAATTGCAGGAAATAGCTTCGCGTTGGGGCGCTCCATGGCATTCGGCTCCTGATGCGGGCAACGGCTATCCCATATTGGAGTGGCAATACCAGCGCGGCGACTACGGGGAGATATGCGGATTTGAATGCGGCGACGGCATTGCACCGGCAAACGCACGCACAGAGGCATCGTCGGATATTTACGACCTGACAGGGAGGAAGACAAACAAGCCTATGAAAGGCATCTACATAAAGGACGGCAAAAAAATGCTGGGACTTTAAAGACTAATTAATTAACCATACCACACCACACAAAAATGAAACACAAAGGATTTAAGCGGCTGATAATCTCAGCCGCATCCTGTTTTGCCGTAAGCGCAGCGGCACAGACAGAGGACAAAACGTTGTTCCTGATATCGAACACGCATCTGGACACGCAATGGAATTGGGAGGTAACGACCACCATCAATGACTACTTAAAGAACACTCTTAACCAAAATATGGCTCTAATGGACAAGTACCCTCTGTTCCGTCTCAACTACGAGGGAGCCATCAAGTATATGTGGATGAAAGAGTACTATCCCACGGAGTTTGAGAAGATGAAGAAATACACCTCCTCCGGCCAATGGCACGTGAGCGGAATGTCCTTGGATGCAACAGATGTGATAGTGTCCTCGCCGGAAAGCATACTCCACAGTATGTTGTATGCCAACAGATTTTATATGAAGGAATTTGGCGTGAGAGGAGGCTACGACATCATGCTGCCCGACTGTTTCGGGTTTCCGTACACACTGCCCACACTGGCCAGACATGCCGGCATCAAGGGCTTCCACACTAACAAATTGAGCTGGGGATGCGCCGTATATGACAAGTTGCCGCCCTTCGGCATCTGGCAGGGCATAGACGGAAGCCAGATATACGCCATCTTCAAGGGTGGGGCGTACGATGCCCATGAGGAGTTCAACAAAGACCTTACCGATGACGACAGTTGGCTGAAAAAGACAGAGGAGAACTACGACAAGTACGGCGTTCCCATAGCCGTGAAATATGTGGGGCCACGCAGCGACAGAGGCGGCGGTCTGAAGGACGACTCCTCCAGTAGTGGGGAAAACACTCCATATTGGCTTAATTACTCCGCCGGCAAGAATGACGGCAAAATAAAAGTAAAACTGGCGTCCCCCGACGAGATATTCGATTACCTCGACGAGCACCGCAACTCCAAATACCAGACATGGAACGACGAACTGCCTATGCGCAGCCACGGAGTGGGGGCATATACAAGTTGGGGAATGCTGAAAAAGTGGAACAGGCAAAACGAGCTGCTTGCCGACGCAGCGGAGAAAGCCTCGTCGCTCGCATACTGGCTGGGGGTTGCTGACTATCCCTCCTCCCAACTGCGCGACGCTTGGGTGAGGACTATATGGCAACAACACCACGACGGCATCACGGGAACATCCACGCTCAAGGCCAATGACTTCTCCACCAACGAGTATTATATAGCCAACAGAAGTTTCGCACGCACTCTGACAAGTGCCGTCAGCTCAGCCTCACAACTCTTGGACACGCAGACCGAAGGCACCCCAATCGTGGTGTATAATCCTCTGTCACACGACAGGACAGACATTGTGGAAGGGTCTCTGCCGACAGAAAGCAGACCTCAGTCCATCAAGGTCACAGGGCCGGACGGTAAGGAGACTCTGGCACAGATAACAGGATACGACCAACAGAAAGGATGCCTGAATTTCATATTCGCAGCCAGTGTCCCCTCTTTGGGAATGGCAGTATACGATGTTGTGTTGGGGAAAAGCTCGTCGGTCAGTTCCTCTCTCACCGTCGACGAGTCCGCACGCACCATAAGCAACGGCAGGTACACCGTCACGATAGGGGCGACAGGCGATGTCAGCAAAATCTACGACGAACAGAACAAGCGCACGCTCATCGGCAGCACCGTACGCCAACAACTCATATATGACCACGAAGACACCTGGCCGGCTTGGGAAATCAGCTACACGGACGTGTGCCGCACACCGTCGTCGCTCGTCGGAAGCGGCGCAGAGATAACGCTCGTGGAAGACGGTCCACTGCGCAAGTCTTTCCGCGTGAAGAGGCAAACCGACAATTCCTCATTCATACAGTACGTCAGAATGAACGCCCTCTCTCCGCGAATCGACTGTGTGAACGAGGTTGACTGGCAGACTACGGAGAGGATGCTCAAGGTGAACTTCCCCTTCACGTTCAGCAACCAGAACGACACTTACGACCTCTCTCTCGGAACCATAAAGAGAGGTGTCCGCACCTCCGACAAATATGAGGTGAACGCCAACCAGTGGGCAGACCACAGCGCAACGTCAGGCAAATACGGCGTCTCCATACTGACGGACTGCAAGTACGGATGGGACAAACCCAACGCAGCCTCGCTCAGGCTCACACTGCTGCACACTCCGTCGTGCAGCGACTACAAACATCAAGCCAATATGGATCTCGGTCCCAACAGCTTCACATACTCCATATTCCCTCACGACGGCGACTGGAGTGAGTGCACACAGATGGAAGCGGGGCATCTCAACCAACCTCTCGTAGGGTTTGTGGCAACCCGCCACGACGGAGCGATGGGGAGACGGATGTCGTTCGTTGCGCCAAACACAGACAAGGTAGCCATAAAGGCTCTGAAGAAAGCCGAAGACACGGACGAGCTGATAGTGCGCCTCTACGAATGGGTGGGGGAAGACCTGAAGGATGTAGCGTTGTCGTTCCCCTCCAATGTGATTTCCGCACGCGAGGTTAACGCACTTGAGGAAGAAGTGGGCAGCGTGACGGTGGAAGGCAAGAGCATCAAATTTGACATAGGACATTACAGCCCCAAGACTTTTGCCGTGAGGCTCGCAGCGCCAGACCTTGCACAGGACACCGGCAAGCCCACATGGAGCGCAGCCGTGTTTACCCCCAATGTGGATGTGATGTCTTATGACAGTTCCCGGGGCAACGCTTACGCACAATACACTTACGCATATCCCGCTGACCTCATCCCGGACACCATGACGGTACACGGAGTGCCGTTCGTAATGGGCGACAGGAGCAGCAGCAAGCCCAACGCTCTGCGCATCTACTACAGCAAGCTCTCTCTCGACCGCAAGGACGGCGAGAACCGCCTCTTCCTCCTGATGGCAAGCACGGAAAAAGAAGGCTCTAAGGTAAAAGTCGTCCTGGGCGACAGCATAGCGGAGATAGACGTTCCGTATTTCTCGGGGAAAATAGGAGAACCCCTTACGTGCACCAACCTTGAGGAGTCGTACAGGAT
>CAVHCL010000116.1:0-23860 GCA_963634425.1 Bacteroidaceae bacterium | reverse complement strand
GTACAGGATGGAGGATGTGGCGTTCGCCTCGTCGCATGCCCACGAGGTGTCGTCGAAGTCCAACAAGACTATGACTATGATGTACATGTACAAGTACTCGTTGCCTCTTCCCGAGGGCATATCGGAGGTGACACTAAAGTGTTCCACCAACAAGTGTTTGCTCTTTGCCGCCACCACGTCGGATGCCAAGACAGACGAACTTGCGGAGTTCTCGCACCTCACCACCGAGATTGACTATAAGGAGCTGAAGGGTGGCACCACAGACAACCGCCTCGTGCCTAAGTCCGTGGCAGCGTCGCACCAGAATGGGACATCCGAAGCGGGCACACTTGCCAACGACATGAACACAACCACCAAATGGTGCGTCACGAGTACGCAGAGCAAGACCCCCAATCTTGTGTACACCTTCTCCGTTCCTGTCCGCATAGAGAAGTGGATGGTGCTGGGAGCGGCAAGTGAGAACGGCAATTTCGTACCGCGCGCGTTCTCCCTGCAATACCTGCAGGACGACGGGACATGGGCAGACGCCGATTGCGTGAAGGACAACCAGCAGAACAAAGTAATGCGCGCCATCACTCCGGTAACAACCACCAAAGTGCGGCTGCAGATAGAGCAGGGAGAACAGGACGGATACACCACACGCATCTATGAGTTCGCCGTCTTCGGCAAAACTGCGGAAGAGCACGAGGATGGCATCATAGCGCCTGAGAAAACCGCTTCTGTACAGGGAGACACCGTCTACGACCTCATGGGAAGAAAGATAAGCCAGACTTCCAAAGGAGTCTACATCAAGAACGGCAAGAAATATCTGAGGTGAAACAATGCAAGTGACCCTGGAGGGACTCTAACCCTCGACCTTCAGAACCGGAATCTGACGCTCTATACAACTAAGCTACAGGGCCGTTTTTCGGATACAAAGGTACGGTTTTTCCGTGAAAGGGGCAAAGAAATACAGAAAAGTTTATGTCTGTATTCCCATTTGGGGACATTTCACCCAATCCGTAGAGGAGCACTCTTTGGCTCTCAATGCTTAGCCCCCGCATTTACAGGTTCACCCGATACTGTCTGTATAAAAGGCAATATCGGGTGACAATGTTATTTGCGGAAGCGGTACATGGACACTATGATGAGCGATGTTGCCAATTCTGCCGCAGGGATGGCGAGCCACAACCCTGTTGTTCCGAAGAATGAAGGTAACAACAGGAAGGTCGCCAATGGGAACGCGATGCCCCGCAACACCGTGTACACTATGGCACGGCTTGCGTTTGTCACACTTTGGTAATAGCCGATGAAAGCCACATTGAGCGCAAAGAACACCGAGCAACTGGCAAACAAAGGCAATCCGTCTGTCGCTATCCCATAGGCATTTTCCTCTGGACGCAGGAACAGTCCCACGATATTTCTGGAACCGGCAATCATTGTCAGCATCACGAGAATGCCGCAAGTCACCGCCGTCAACAGAGACAGATGCAAAGTCCGTGACACCCGCAAGTCCAACTTCGCCCCGTAATTGTAACTGATGATGGGCTGCGCCGCCTGCGCCACAGCATTGTTAATGGAGAAGATGACGGGGAAGAGATAGCAGATGATGGCGAATGCGGCAACACCGTCTTCATGCAACATTCCCATAAACTGATAGTTGCCTATCAGGATGGTCATGCTCATGGCTATCTCCGTAAGGAACGTGGCAGAACCGATCCTTATCATGTCCCACAGATTGCGGAATGTGAGAAGCATGGAGGTGACGCTCATCTTCAGCCAGTAGAACTTCAAGGATGTGGAAAAGCTTGTGAAATAGGCCAGTGACATCAATCCTCCCACGCCACAGGCGATGGCGGTGGCTATGGCAGCTCCTTTCACACCCATACCCAATGGGAAGATGAAAACCCAGTCGAGCACGATGTTGGTAACGGCTCCTGCCACCTGTATCCACATGGCATAACGCGGCGAACCGTCGAGACGGACCAGCATCATGCCCTCGCACTGCCACAAGAGGAACACTATGCCGGGTATCAGCCACAACAGGTAGTCTAAGGCAAAGTCCTCCAGAGGCTTGCTGCAACCGAGAGCATAGACAACCGCTGTGGGGAAGCAAAGGCAAAGCAGAGAAAACAACACCGCAATGACGAACCCCACCCCGAACGACTGGGTAAGGATGATGCGCGCCGCCTTCACGTTTTTCTCGGCAAGGTGCACGCCGCTCATCACAGAGGCTCCGATGCCGAACATCAGCCCCACTCCGGTGACAACCATCCACAGAGGCGCCACAATATTTACAGCCGCTATCCCCGCGGCTCCCACGCCATGTCCAACAAATATCCCGTCAATCAGTGTCTGCGACGCCATGAAGGCCATTCCGACAAGTGTCGGGAAAAACAACGCACGGAACAAGGGGCCTATCTTGCCTGTTCCGAAGTCAATCTTGTCTCTACTTAAATCCGTCTTCTTCATTTTTTTTCTCCTTATCTGTAAGATTACTAACCTCAAGATCAGCTGGGGTTGAATGCCCTCATTGCACATCGTCAGCCACGACACAAATGTGGCTGGACAAGCATGAACGGTTTTACCCAGTCATCTTATCCAGCCTTATTCAAGACCCTCCGATGAGGATTACAAAACTCTGATTTGAATTTTCCGGCGCGAAGTTACTAATAAAATTCAGAAAACGAACCTGTCCATAAAAAAAATAAATTATAGCGGCTGAGAGTTGCAACGTGCAACTGACAACCGCTATAAAGTCTCACTACTTTGCCGTAATTATGTCCGCAGGCCTCGACTGCTCTTGGAGATATAGGCGTCAGAGTCGGCAAGACATCCCGTTTATGCCTGCTCCCACTGCTTGCGCAGGAGTTCAAAAGCTGCGGGCAGGACAGTGGCTCTGTCTCCTTCGCATCCGCACTCGAAACTTACGAAGCCGTCATATCCGATCTCTTTCAAGGCACGGAAACCGTCCACATAGTAGTCTTTCTCTCCGTCTTCCGATGGGGTGAGACGGCGGCCACGGCTTGCTATGTGCACATGCTGGAGATACTTCTTGCCTGCCGCCATGAATGCCGCATAGTCCGAAGTCTCTTCCGACATATGCCAGAAGTCTCCCATACACTTCACACCCTCCGAATCCGAGTCGCGGCAAATGGCTGCCGCATCCTCTACCTGACGAAGATAGTGCGCCTCGTTGCGGTTGAGCGGCTCCAGTATCACTGTGGTGTTGTTCTGCAATGCAAACTCGCCCAATTCGTGCAACTGCTGGCAAAGGAACTCGCGTGTCTCCCTTGTGTGGGGCTTACACGGATGCTGTCCGTTGAAAGCCGGCACCATGATAACTCCACAAGACCCAATGGCTCCGGCAGCTTCTATAATCTCACGCATGGTGGTGTCGAATTCTTCCTTCTGCCCGTCCTCCGCAAGGATAAAGCCTTTGAAGCCGGCACATATCGCACCCACCTTGACGTTACGGTTTTTGAGAGCCTCATTGAATTCGTTGACACGACCTTTAAGTCCTCCTCCGCCAGGCTCGATGCCCGTGATGCCGTTAGCCTCCATGAAGTCCAACTTCTCAGCAAGGGTGTCGCCTACGGCAACGCCCTCCTGCAGACAGAGGTTAAGCTTTGTGGTGTTCTTCTTCTCTGAAGGAGCGCAAGAAGAGAGCACGGCGGTGGCGGGCGATGCCACAGAAGCTAAAGCTACTGTGGACATCGAACCCAATATGAATTTTCTTCTTTCCATAAACCAATTTTTATGTTGTCAGTTTCCTGGCTTTGCTACTGTGAACGTGTCGAGTGGCAACGGGCCAAGTTCCAATTTCTCCGGCATATAGTCAAGAGAAGACTGCGTCATGTCGTCCCATGTGGTTGTCGAGCCTGTGTATGCAGACTCGCGTCCCATGATGGCTGCCATACAAGATGCCGCACAGTCGCTTGCCTCCTCGTGGGCGGTACCCTTGCGTATGTGGTTCACCCAGTCGACATGCTCCAGCACGTACGGATTGTGCTGCTGGAACTGCTGCTTTGCAGTCTCCTCGTCGTACTTCCAGATGACATTGCCCTGAAGATCCTTTATCTCGTTGGTGCCGCTGTTCCAAGAACCCTTGCTGCCCTGTATGAACTCGCTCACGTTGTCGGCGCAACCGTTTATCTGTCGGCACATGCTGTGCAGATGTATACCGTTTTCCATCACGAAGTCGGTGCTGAACATATCAAACTGGTCACCGGTAATTCTTCTGTGCCTTGCTCCGAAGCTGGTGGCGGTCACTGGCTTCAGTCCGCTCATCCACAGGAAAACGTCAATGTTGTGCACATGCTGCTCCACAATATGGTCGCCGGAGAGCCATTTCCAGTTTACCCAGTCGCGGATGTTCCATTCCATGTCGCTCCATCCCTCTTCCCTGTTGCGGTACCAGAGCATGGCTTGGTTCCAATATACGTTACCGCCGGTAATCTCGCCTATCAGACCGGCTTGTATCTGCTTGTTGGCCTCCACATAGCGACGCTCGTGGTGACGTTGTGTGCCGGTAACTACGCTAAGGCCTTTGGCTTGTGCCTGCTTTGCGGCAGCCATGATGGTGCGGTATCCCTTGGGGTCGACTGCAATAGGTTTCTCCAAGAAAGAGTGCACACCTTTCTCTGTGGCGTATTGGAAGTGCACCGGACGGAACACGGGAGGAGTGGCTATGATGACCATGTCCACACCAGAGTCTATGACCTGCTTGTACGCGTCGAAGCCTGTGAAGCATTTGTCGTCGGCAATCTCCATCTTCCAATCGTTCTTGAGCTGCTCGCGAAGTCCGTTGAGACGGTCTGCAAAGACATCTCCCAAAGCGACAATCTGTATTCCGTTGGCTGCATTGAGAAGGTCGTTGGCTGCGCCCGAGCCGCGTCCGCCGCAACCTATGACACCAGCTTTCAACTCTTTGCCGTCAATGGCTTTGTCAGACAACTCGGGTACATAGTACTCACCTTCCTGCTTGAGCGGCGTGAGTTTGTTACCGCCTCCGCAACTGCTGAGCAACGCAGGTGTCACAAGTGTGGCAGTTCCAAGTAATGCACTGTTTGTGAGGAATTTCCTCCTACTCAAATCTTTCTCCATAATGTTATTTGTTAGTTAAAATTAGGTGTTGTTTATTCAAATTTAGGCACATCACAGACTACACGGAAGCCTATACCCTTGAAGTCGCTGAGCCACCATATACTCTTTGGTGTCTGAGGGTCGGTCTTCAGCCATGCCTCATAGTCGGAGTGGGCTCGTGCTGCACACCTCAGACGGCTTGCGTCATCCGAATAGCATCCTCCCCTTATCACAAAGTCTGTTCCTGAATCCGGTCCCTTGGGGTCTACAGCTCCGTCGGACACCTTGCTGTATGCGTCTTCGGCATAGTAGTCTTGGCAGTACTCGTACACGTTGCCAAGCATATTCTTCAGTCCAAACGGATTTGCTGCCACCTTGGAAGGTTCCTGTGTCCGGTGGTTGCTGTTGGTGGCGTAGATTGCATACCTTATTATGTTGGTGGTGTCCGCTCCGAATATCTTGTTCCAGAATCCGTCTTCCGTAAAGCTCCCCGGTTTCCCCTCAAAGAAATACGGAGTGTCCGTGCCGCCGCGTGCCGCATATTCCCATTCCGCTTCTGTTGGGAGACGATAGTTTTTGCCTGTCTTCAGACGCAGCCATTGGCAGAACGTCTCAGCTGCATAATGTGTCATGGTGATGGCAGGGCGACTGCCCATACCCCATCCCTGGTCAGGCATTCCAAAGGGAGGTGTGGGACCGGCCACAGCGTCAATGTCGGGACGTGTGTTGTTGGCGTATATCACCTCCGGCTTGGTACGTCCCTCGGACATGGTCTCCACATAGAATGCCCAATACTGGTCCCATGTTATCTCGGTCTCAGCCATGAAGAAGTCCGAAACCTTCACCTTGTGGCGCGGATATTCGTCGTCATTGCTGTATGCGTCTCCCTCGTCGCTGCCCATCATGAACTCACCGCCCTTCACAGCCACCATCTTCAAAGTGGAGCGCGTACCGGGTATAGTCTCCGTGAAAGTGTCGAAAGACTTCACCTTGGTCGGTGTTTCATACTTCACTCCGGACGTGTCCACCGGTGCCGCCGTCATTTTCTCGTGTTTGTAGCCGGGAAGGTAGTGACCCGCATCAAGATGGCAACTGATGCACTGCAGATTGAGCTTCTCCTCGTTCTCTTCGTAGTACAAGTGCGCTGCCACTCCGTCGTCGGAGAGTCCCTGCGGGAAAAGGTTGGCATGGCACTTCTTGCACGACTCGTTGTACACTATGGTTGTGGCATATTCCAGTTCGCGTTTGGCCTGGAAGTCCATTTCGGAAGTGTCTTTCGTAACATACGACCAAATGTCCTTAACTCCCGCTTTCGCTTTGGCGGCGTAATGGGCAAATGTCCCACTGGGCGGCAAGTGACACTCGGCACAGTCGGTGACGACACCGCTTTTGTTGTTGTAGTGTCCGGCCTGCTTCCATGTCATATCCGCTTCCGGATGTACGTGGCACGACATACACGACTCGTTGGTGGACGTTGCATGGAACATATAGCTTAGCCCTGTCGTCAAACCGAAGCCAACCGCCACTCCGAATACCACTGCGATGACATGTCTGTTGGTTTTCTTTTTTCTTTGTCTCATTGGATGATAAATGGATAAATAGATGTGTTGTCGTTTGAGTATAAGTTCAAGGCTTTGGTTTAAAGTTGAGGATTGGTGGAATCTTCACCAGTTTCTTGTTTACTACACGTTTTACCACTGTCGTGCCTTCCAGTTTGGCTGTCCATGTAGAATCCGTAGTCTGTGTAAGTGTAACTTTCTGTGTCTCGCTGCCAAGGTCGTTGGAGAACGAGACTGTCGCACTTTTGTCACTCAGTATCTTGCAACTGGTGACTGTCCAGACACCATATATATTGCCGTTCATATAGCCGTTCATCGGTCCGAACATCTCCATGCCCGGCACCTCCACGGACTCCTCGTTGAGGTCAAGTATCATGTTTATCTTCTCCTTGTCACAGAAGAGCTCCAGTTTCCAGGCTTTTTCACGCACTTCCGCCGCCATCCGGGCATTGGCACACCCCGAAGTCAGAAGACTGGCAAAAAGAAGCATTAAACGATACACTTTTTAATCAAATTTAAGTTAAATATGCAACAAAGATATATTTTTTATGTGACAGTGCTAAAATATGAACAGTATTTATTGAATTTTGTAGATATTTTGTAATATGCGCACCGTACAATACCTGCGTATTTGATAATATATAAGTACCTTTGCGGTCGGAATATGGATAAAGAAAGTATCTTGTCAAAATTAAAGGGGAAATTCCATATGGCAGTCTGCATAGCTGTGGTCGCAATATGGGGTGAGACTTTTGTTTCTTCAAAAATCTTGTTGGGAGAGGGGCTGGCGCCTGCGGATATTTTCTTTTACCGTTTCCTGATAGCTTACGTGTTGATGGTATTTCTCTCTCACGACAGGCTTTGGAGCAATAGCCGTAGGGACGAGCTGATGATGTTTCTCTCCGGGATGTTTGGGGGCAGCGTCTATTTCCTGGCAGAGAATCTGGCTCTCCGTTACTCCACGGCAGGCAATGTGGCCATTTTGATTGGTACCACGCCGTTTGCCACAGCCATCCTTTTGTCTATCTTCTACAAAGACGAACGGATGAGCCGTCGTCAGCTCTTCGGTGCTATGGTCGCTTTTTCGGGACTTGTGCTGGTGGTGCTCAACGGACAGTTGGTGTTGCACCTCAATCCGTTAGGCGATGTTCTTGCACTCACGGCATCCATCCTGTGGGGGTTGTATTCCCTTGTGATGAAAAACGTCACCAGCCATTATAACCCCAAGTTCGTGACACGCAAAATATTCGGTTACGGTCTGCTCACCATCCTCCCGTGGTTCGCCTTGGCAAAGCCTTTGGAGACATCTGCGGAAATTCTCACAAGACCGGTGGTGTGGCTCAATATTGTCTACTTGGGCGTAGTGGCGTCTCTGCTCTGTTTCCTGCTTTGGAACTGGGTGCTGCCGCATGTGGGAGTGGTGAAAGCCACCAATGTGGTCTACACCCAATGTACCTTCACGCTTGTAATCTCACATTTCGTTTTGGGCGAACGCATCACGCTGATGGCTCTTTGCGGAACGTTGGTTCTCATTTTCGGTATGCTCACAGTGTCCGACAAACGTTAGTTGTATTGCGCATTTTCCAGGCTCCTTCTCACGCTCTCTGCGAACGAGTCGTAGTCTTCCCCTTCTTTGGCTTTCATCGGCGGAAGGTATTCAACCTCTATATGGTAAGGTTTCAAGAACTTGTCATAACGCGACAATGCCTGATATGCCCCCCGGATGCATACAGGAACCACAGGGATGTCCATTTCCATGGACAGGATGGCGAATGTACGCTTGAAAGTCTCTATCTCCCCGTCGTGTGTACGGCTTCCCTCAGGAAAGATAAGTATGCATTTGTCTCTCTTCAACACTTCCGCCATTTTCAGGATTGAGTCCCTGAGGTTGGCTCGCTCCATGATGATTATGTTATTGTTTCCGGCAAGGTAACGCCGGAATTTCCCGCGGACGTGTTCTTCTGTGGCATACGTGTAAATGTCGCGCATTGCTTTGCACGACAAAGCGGAAATCGCAATGGGGCCATCCACGTAACTCTGGTGGTTAGGCGCAAGTATATACGGTCCGTGCGACGGTATGTTTTGTGTGCCAAGGATGGTAAGGTTGTTCCATAATCTGAAGAAGAGCTTGAAGCATTTCTCCCCTGCCAGATACAAAAATGATGGATGAGGAAGTACAAGGCTCGAACTATCCGAAAGAAGCAGTTGACTCCAGTCGAGTTCCTCCTCTTCTATGCGTGTTTTCTTCAAGCAGACATATTCCGCCAAAGCTCTTACGTTTGCGAATGTGGCCATTTGTTCTGATTTCACCGTCACGCCAAACGACCTTTCCAGAAATCCTTGCAGACCTATCTTGTCCAGACTGTCCATAGCGAGGTCCGTCTCCAAGTGTGACGACGGCAGCACCTTCACTTTCTTCTCGTCTTCTATGAAATGTTTGATCATACGGTATTCCCGTGAGTCCGGCTCCTCCTCCTTCTCCTTCTGCTCTTCAGCCAAGGATATTCTGTCGGCAAGGATGTCCTTCAACTTGAACCTCTGCAGCTTTTCCATCTTGGTACGCGGCAAGTCGTGGCGGTACACCATCAGGCTCATCAGTTTCTTGTAGTTGGGGACAGTCTGGTTGTACGGCTCAAGCACTTCGCGTTTGAGCGCGGCCTCCACGTCCTGGTCTGTCAGTGTGGAAGCCCATTCCGGCTGCGGCACTATGATGGCACGCAACAGATCTGCGTCCTGCGCCACAGCAGCTTCCTTGACATAGTGGTCAAACTTCTCCAGTTTGTATTCTATCTCATTTGGTTGTACGTTCTTTCCGTTTGATAGGACTATTATCTCCTTGCACCTTCCGGTGATGTACACACGTCCCTTTTCGTCTATTGCCGCCAAGTCCCCAGTATGAAGATAGCCGTCTTTGTCCAACACTTCCGCAGTCTCCTGTGGCCTTCCGAAATAGCCTTTCATGATATTCCTGCCACGCACCAGCAGTTCTCCGTCCACTATCTTCGTCTCGACGCACGGAAGCGGCAGCCCTGAACATCCCGGTTTGATGTCGTCGGGACGTGTGAAGGCTATCATAGGAGCGGCCTCCGTCATTCCGTATCCTTCAAGCACATCCAATCCGAGCGTGGCGAGTCCATTGCCTATCTCTACATCCAAAGCGGCACCGCCACTGACGAAATATGAAATCTTCCCGCCCATCTTCTTTCGCAGCGAGGCGAATACCGTGCGCGACAACTGGCGGCTTCCAACCATTTCGCATATTCTGAACAGGGTGCGGGTGACAACGTTGGAGTCTATTTTTTTCTTTATACCGGCGTATAAGGATTGGTACAGACGCGGCACGCCAATGACAATACCCACCTGTCCTTTCACGAGAGTCTGCATGAGGTCAGACCCCGACAACGACTGGCAGATGGCCACGCCAGCTCCCAAACAGATGGGCGCCACCAGGGAGCCAAGCAACGGCAATATGTGGTGCAATGGCAGAAGTATCATCACACGTCTCTCGCTGTTGTAGATGGGCACGTCCATGGACACGCTTTTTATGTTTATCCACAAATTCTCATAAGAGAGCATCACACCCTTTGGCATCCCTGTGGTTCCTGAGGTATATATGATAAGGGCGGTGTCACTGTTGTTTTCCTTGCTGAGAGAAGCCCATGGCAAGTCGCCAGTGTACAGGCCTTCCGCAGGTTCGTTTTCTTGGTCGTCGACGAGCAGTATCTTTGTGGTCAAGCCCGACAGTCGTACGCCCTCTTCCACCGTCGCCAATGTGTGGGACGAAGCCCATACGCACTGTGGCTTGCAGTCGGAAAGGATGTATGCCACATCGTGGGGCGTGCTGCAGGCATCTATGGGGACTGCTATGTTTCCGGTTTTCCATACCGCAAAGAAAGCGTAAATCCACCCCCTGCGGTTTTCGCTGAACAACACCACCCTCTCTTTTTCCGTTTTCGGCATCATGGCGGCATATCTCGCGCATTGGAGAAGCATGTCGTTGTAACTTACACACACGTCACCGGCAATGATGGCGGTCTTTCTTATGTCTATATCCATAATATTATGGTTCGTTTGTTGCTTTGGCAAAGGTAAGAATATTTATACATTTATTTTTCTCTTTGGCAGAAAAATTGTTATAAAAGTACGTTCTTATCGTCTCAGGAGGTGAGATTAGTGTAAAAAACACTTCCCATATAGCAATATTTAACCAATTAATTATTACCTTTGCAACCAATTTTTCAGACAAACAAAAGGCATAACACTATGGGAGGATTCTTCGGTACAGTGTCCATGAGGCCTTGCGGGACAGAACTGTTCTACGGCACGGACTACCAGTCGCACATGGGCACGAAGCGCGGAGGTATGGCCACATACAGCAGAGACGGTGGTTTTGTGCGCAGTATTCACAACCTTGAGAATACTTATTTCAGGACACGTTTCGAACAGGAATTGGAGAAGTTCCGAGGCAATTCGGGAATAGGTGTCATCAGCGACACAGACGCGCAACCTTTGTTGATGAACAGCCACCTGGGACGCTTCGCCATAGTCACTGTAGCTAAGATAAACAACCAAGAGTTCTTAGCCGAGAAGTTGCTCAGCGAGGGGCAACACCTTAGCGAGTTCAGCAGCGGCAAGATTAACCCTACTGAGTTGGTGGCTCTTCTCATCATAAAAGGCGGCAATTTCGTAGAAGGCATAGAGAATGTTTTCCGTCATATAAAAGGTTCGTGCTCCATGTTGTTGCTTACGGAAGACGGCATAATAGCCGCACGCGACTCATGGGGAAGGACTCCCATAGTAATCGCCAAGAAAGAAGGGGCGATAGCCGCTGCCACAGAGTCCACGGCATTTCCTAATCTCGACTATGAGATTTCCCGTTATTTGGGTCCCGGAGAGATAGTGCGCATCACTGCGGACAAGGTGGAACAACTCAGGAAGCCCAACAAAAAGATGCAGATATGCTCTTTCCTTTGGGTGTATTACGGATTTCCCACAAGTTGCTACGAGGGACGCAACGTGGAAGACGTACGGAACGAATGCGGCAGGGCTATGGGACATGAAGACGAAACGGTGGTGGACTGTGCTTGCGGAATTCCGGACAGCGGAGTGGGAATGGCAGTAGGCTATGCCGAAGGACACGGATGCCCATACTCCAGAGCCATCAGCAAGTATACTCCCACCTGGCCACGCAGTTTCACACCTGCCAATCAGGAGATACGCAATCTGGTGGCAAAGATGAAGCTTATCCCCAACAAAGCCATTCTGAACGGCAAGAGAGTCTTGTTCTGCGATGACAGTATAGTAAGAGGCACACAGCTGAGGGACAACACTAAAGTCCTGCACGACCTTGGAGCGAAGGAAGTGCATATGCGCATAGCCTGCCCTCCGCTTGTGTACGGATGCCCGTTCATCAACTTCTCTGCCAGCAAAAGTGATCTGGAACTTATCACACGCCGTATCATCAAAGACTTTGAAGGTGACGAGAACAAGAATCTCGACCGTTACACTCTCACAGACAGTCCCGAATACAAACGCATGGTGGAAGAGATTGCCAAACGCCTCAACCTGGACAGCCTGAAGTTCTCAAAACTCGAGACTTTGGTGAAAGCCATCGGCCTTCCCAAGGAACAGATATGCACCCACTGCTTTGACGGTTCTTCCGCCTACACTTTGGAAGAACTGAACGAATGACTCACTATGAGTGACGGAAACTTCAACAGAGCCTTGCTGCCCTCCACACCATACACCAGCGGCGTGAAGATGGGACGACAGCAGATGAGAGCCAGGGCCATAGCCGCACTGACAGAGACTGTGGACAGCTTGTTGCCGGAACTTTCCGAGGAAAGACGCAAGGAGATAGAAGAAGACTTCCGCACAAGAATATGATGTACAAAGGACATCCTGAAGAGAGACCGACATGACACTTGAAATTAGCGGTCGAACATACGTCAGCAAAAACATACAACTGCAAGAAAAATGAAAAGGAACATTGAGACCATCTGCATACACGGCGGATGGAACGCCAAAAAAGGTGAACCGCAACAACTTCCCATCTGTCAAAGCACAACTTTCAGATATGAGACGAGTGAACAGATGGCGCGACTCTTCGACCTCAAGGACGAAGGTTACTTCTACACACGTCTCGCCAATCCCACCAACGATGCCGTAGCCAAAAAGATAGCTGCATTGGAAGGCGGAGTGGGATGTGTACTCACCAGCAGCGGACAAGCCGCCAACTTCTACGCTATCTTCAATATATGTCAGGCTGGCGACCACTTCGTCACCTCAAACACCATATACGGCGGCACGTTCAATCTTTTCGGTGTGACTTTGAAGAAATTGGGCATAGAATGTACATTTGTAGACCCCGAATGGGACGACGAGCGTATAGATGCGGCCTTCAGGCCAAATACAAAATGCTTCTTCGGAGAGACTATCTCAAACCCTGGCGGGAACATCTTCGACATAGAACGCTTCGCCACTATGGCGCACAAACACGGTGTTCCACTGATAGTGGACAACACCTTCGCCACACCTATCAACTGCCGTCCGTTTGAATGGGGATGCGACATAGTGACACATTCCACCACAAAATACATGGACGGACACGCCACACAGGTGGGTGGATGTGTAGTGGACAGCGGCAATTTCCAATGGGACAGATATGCTGACAAATTCCCCGGGCTATGCACTCCCGACGAAAGTTACCACGGACTGACATACACCAAAGCTTTCGGCAAGATGGGATACACCACAAAACTGGTGGCGCAGTTGATGCGCGACTTGGGCAGTATACCAGCACCTCAGAACTCATTCCTTTTGAACCTTGGATTGGAAACTCTCCATCTCCGTATGCCGAGACATTGCGAGAACGCCCAGAAAGTGTCCGAATGGTTGGAGAGGAACCCTAACGTGGCGTGGGTGAATTACGCTGGCCTTCCAAGCAACAAATATCACGCCTTGGCACAGAAATATATGCCAGGCGGCACTTGCGGAGTGATAGCTTTCGGACTGAAAGGCAGCAAGGAGGAGGCCATCCGTTTCATGGATTCTTTGGACTTCATCTCTATAGTCACACATGTGGCTGACGCGCGTACCTGCGTGCTGCATCCTGCCAGTCATACCCACAGGCAACTCTCTGACGAGCAGCTGAGAGAAGCCGGCGTGGCTCCCGACCTCATACGCCTCTCCGTGGGAATAGAGAATGTGGAGGACATAATCGCAGACCTGTCCCACGCCATGGACTCTGTTTTCGGGAAAGGGACAACGCAGACGGACAACCAGTAGCAATTTCTACTGCCCGGGGGGCTTGCCCCCCGGGGATGTCAGAGAGATTGCAGGTATCTGTATGCGAACGGCAGACAAAGACCTGATGCGAAAATGATGCACATCAGCACCTTGCAAGTCTTGACTATTGCCGGGGCGACCTTGTCGGACACCTGCCATTGGCTGAACTGTAGCATACTGCCATAGACCAGAAACGGATATGCCGGCAACAGATACACGTCCAGTTTGCCGGAAATGAATGACAGCATGACAAAGGTGCTGAGGAATGTCGTGGTGAAAAACTTCTGAAGTGGTTCTCTGTTCCATGTGCGCTTCACCAAGGAGATGAGCATCACCACTATGCAGAACGGTCCCCATGGCAGTGTGGTATACCAAGTGGTCTTGAGATAGAACCACCAAGGACGCTGGTGGTGAAAAGCGTCTACGGCACGGTCTACGGTCTGGTGGAACAACATGTTGTTGATATATTCCGAACCGCTTTCCCACCAGGCTGCGCTCCACCATACGGCACATCCTGCAACAACGGGCAACCATACTCTCCAGTTCCATACCCGAAGCCATTCCGAGATTCTCCCGTCCAAAGCCAGAAAGACTGTGATAGACAACAAGGGAATGAGGATACCCAACGGCCCTTTGCTGAAAAGGGCGAGGAAAAGCATTATGCCCATTTGCCACGAAAGCCGTGCATCCATTCTTCGCCCATCGTGTGTATGTGTCCGTTTCCAAAAGATGTACATGCTCCACGTGACGAACAGGCTCATGAGCATATCCATGCGGGCAAACACTGCCATACCCAACTGTAGACCGCATGTGGCAAGCATCCAGGCTGCCATCCCACCTTTCAGGTATGACGGGGCAAACTTCTCTGTCCACCTCTTGAATATCATGAGTATACCTATGGCAGGTATGAGCGAGAACATATTTATGACCAAAGGAATATGTGACCCCAACAGCCATCGGGCGGCCATCAGCAGCCAAAAGTAGAGAGGCGGCTTGTCGGCGTATGGAGAACCCTCGAAAGTGAATGACCAAAAATGACCATCGCGTAAGGCTTCGTCCACTATGGTCAGATACCGCAACTCATTCTGCGGGGTTAGTTCCCTGAACGTCATGACGGGAACCAGTGCCAGTATGTAGGGGACGTACGGACGTACCGACTGTAAGAATTTTCTCATTTCAAGTTCTTTCTACCTATTATGATATTACGGAAGGAGGCGTATATGCCCACCTGCCCTATCACCAACACCCAGTCTTGCCTGAAGATGCCGTATACGATTATCATCAACGAACCCGTGACCGCCATATACCAGAACCCCATAGGCAATATGCTCTCCCTGCGTTTGTGGCTGTAGTACCACTGATACACAAATCGCATCTTATATATAAACTGTCCCAAAGAGCCCCATACCAAAGCATAGAGAGGAACGTTGTCGTTACGCAAGAAACGCAGAGTGAAACTCTCAAAACCGTTCGCCACGTACATCAGACACACTATCGGCAACAAGTACAACAGGTTCACCGCCTTAGGCGACATGTGTATAATCTCGCACAGTCCCATTGTCTTCAGGTTCCACAGATAAATGTAGAATGACAAGAACTCTCCGAAAATGATGGAGAAATCGTGCCGCATCCAGCCGTACGTAAAGAGCAGGGCGGAACCCATGATGCTGAACACCCAGAAAAGCAGAGGCGACTCTATCTTGCCCGACTTCTCGCTCTTTATCCATTGCACCAATATTCGTCCGGTGTAGAACAGTTGTGCGAGCAAACCTATCAGTGTCACCATCATACATTACTTTCCGCTATGTTGTAGTTTATGTAACGTGTCTTCATCCAGCGGTATGCAAAGCAGTCCGCCAACGGACCGAAAAACCTGTTGCGCATACTGAACTTGGAGACTCCTGCCTGGCGGGGAAAGTGACTTACAGATATCTGTTTCATCTCTTCGCCTTGCAGCAGCATCAAGGCGGGTATAAAGCGGTGCATTCCCTTAAAAAAAGGCATCTTTCTTGCTGCGTTTGTGTGCATCACCTTCAGGGGGCAGCCCGTGTCCTGTGCCGTGTCTCCAGTCATCATACGGCGAAACGAGTTGGCTATCTTCGACTGGCATTTCTTCCACACAGAGTCCTTTCTGCCTGTGCGTATGCCGGTAACGAGCGCATAGTCCTGCACGTAAGCCAACAGACGGTTGAAATCCATTGGAGAGGTCTGAAGGTCTGCGTCTATGTACCCTACGTATTCCGACTCGCAGAGGTCTATCCCGGCTTTGATGGCTGCGCTGAGTCCACAGTTGCGGGCAAATGATATGTAGTAGAAATCCTTGTGGTTGTCGCAGATACGTTCTATGCCTGCAAGACTGTTGTCTGCCGAACCGTCGTTTACAAAGAGCACGCATGTACTCACTGGAGCTTGGGCAGCAAAAAACGAAAGCTCGTCCTCCAGTCTCTGCATATTGTCTTCCTCGTTGTAGACAGGCACTATTATGGTAAACCTGTATTCTGACGTTTTGTTCATACCTTATACATTTATATATATAGTATATGTCCTGCGTTTTTGTCTTTAGGTTTCTTTTCTGCATATGCGGTGCCGGTTTGGGCAAGGAGTGTCACAGTCCTATCTCTTTGATGAGATTTTCCGCACCGCCCCATTTGTCCATAATGAAGAGGACAAAGCGGATATCCACACCTATACAACGCTGGAGCTCGCTGTTGAAACTGATGTCGCCAGACATGGCTTCCCAGTTGCCGTCAAACGCAAGTCCTATAAGTTCTCCTTTGCCGTTGAACATAGGACTGCCTGAATTTCCTCCGGTGATGTCGTTGTTGGATATGAAGCACAAGTGCATGTCCCCCGTTTTCCGGTCTGCATAACGCCCCCATTCTCCCTTTTCTATCAGACGGACTATGTCGTCCTCCAGTTTGTAGTCTTCCGTCTCATTTTGCTTTGCGGCTTTGTCCAACAGACTTTGTGCATCGGTATAGTACTGGAAACGGTGTCCCTGCGCAGTATAATCCTGCACATACCCGTACGAGAGACGCATAGTGAAATTGGCGTCGCTGTAGTGCGGAGTTTCCTGATCCATCTCAAGCAGAGCCTGGGTGAGCAGATGCTCGTTGTACTTTATGGTCTTGTTCTGTTCCTTTATGCTTCCGTTCATCTCCTGTATCTTTTCGGGTATGCTGGCCGCATAAAGCAAGGCGGGGTCTCTCTCCCTAAGAGTGCTGTCGGCAAGCAGAAGGCTTAGGCAGTCCGCTTTAGTGCAAATGGTGTTGGAGAACAGATGGCGTGCGTATGCAGCACAGTCGCCGCCGAAATCTTCGTCTATGGTCTTGTAGAAGTCGGGCATGAAAGCGTCGTCCTTCACCTGTTCCCTGTAGTTGGCAAGCAGAGTTGCCATGGTGGCCTCGTCAAGGGATGCGTCGTAGTCTTTGATGAAGTTTTTCAGCCTTTCCTCGGTTGACGCTATCTGTGCGCTGTCGGCATCTTGACTCATCATGTTGAGGATGTTTGCCGCTCTGTATATCTCTATGCCGCGCATGAATGTCTCACTGTAGAAGCCGAGGGCGTAGACGGTATTGCGGCGTGCCTCGTACGACTGCTGTAGCGAAGGGAACATATCAGAGAAACGTCTCTGCAGCTCTTCCCTACCCTCGTACCATTGGCGTATCTTCTGCTCTATCGAGCGTTTGTTGTCTATGACGTTGAGGTCTGCTACCGCCTTGTTCATTCCTATGGAATTCTTCCAGTAGTTGCTGCTGCCTGCCCATTTGCTGGCATACTTGATGCCCACGGCACGGTCGGCATCCATGAAACGTTTCCACACTTCCTGCTTCTTGCCGCGCACCTGTATGGTGCTGACGTTGCGTGCGTTGACGCGCTCGTCTATACCCCACGAACTAAGATAGCGGTTTGTGCTTCCGGGAAACCCTATCGTCATGCAATAGTCACCCGGGCGATAGCCGTCAATGCTCACTTTCGCATGATTGACGGTGTGCAGAGGCACATTGTCCTCGCTGTAGTACGCCGGCTCTCCATTCTTGTCGGCATAAATGCGGAACACACTGAAGTCGCATGTTTGGCGCGGCCACATCCAATTGTCCGTGTCGCCCCCGAATTTGCCCAACGTCTCCGTGGCTGTGAACACAAGGCGTATGTCGTTGTACACCTTATACACACTTACATAGAAAGAGTTGTCTCCATAGAAACTCTTCACTAAGCAGTCCATGCCAGGGTATTTCTTGCTGTACTCCGCCTCCAAAGCGCCGCAGATGCTGTCGGTATATTCGTGGTTGATATTGTCGGCGGATGCCCCTGGATGGGTGGCATAGAGTTCGTTCAACGCTTTCATCACCCAGCCGGTACAATCCTCCGTTTTGTAGAGGAAACGCACGAAGAGTCCGTCCACAGGACGTTCCTCGCTGTACTTGCGTGCCACAAAACCGTTGGTGAGTATGTCGTTCTCTGGTGTGGACAGTTTCTGTATGGCACTGTATCCGCAGTGGTGATTGGTGAATACCAGCCCTTTGTCACTTACCACCACGCCCGAGCAGAAGTCCCCGAAACTCACTACGGCATCCTTCAGGCTTGCACTCTCCGTATTGTAAAGCTGGTAAGGCGTGAGCTGTAGTCCCAGTCCATGCATTGCGTCTGCCGTCTTTGTGTCTATACGGCTCAACATCCACATGCCTTCATCGGCATGTGAATGGAGCATTCCGCCCAAGAGGGCGAGTGCCAGCATCAAATGTTTCATCCTGTTTTTTTTATCTGTTTAAAGATGATGCTGTGTCATTTTTTCTTAGGCTTGCGGCGAGCCCATCCTTCTTCGCTGAAGTCCGGTGTTTCTCCCACCAATTTGCCTGTCGACATTTTCTCCGCCTTACGCTGGGTTTTAGTCTTCTTTCCCGCATTTCCAGTGAAGAACTCCATCCAGTCGGCCTTGCTGAAAGTCTTGCTCTTGGTCTCGGTGGACTTTCTGCTCTTCGGTTCAGCGGACCTGCTTTCTTTTCTGGTATCGGACTTGCGGTCGTCTCTCCTTCTTGATTCGGAACGCTTGCCTCTGGTGCCTCTATGGTCTTCTTCGTTGCGTTTGCCTCTTGTCGCGCGCCTTGGCTCTCCAGAGTCGGACGGAGTAGGCGAACTGAAGTCTGCCACCACACTGCGCCCCTTCACTGTCACACCGTGCTTCAGGCTCTTTATTACTCGGTCGGCATCCTTTTCCGCCACTTCCACAAAAGAGAAGTTCTTCATCAGGTCGATGCGTCCCACCTCCACCTTGTCGCCTCGGACGTTGTTGTTTATCAGGTTTATTACTTCGCGGGCATACATACCGTCCATCTTGCCTACGTTGAGGAAGAGGCGCACATACCCCTCTTCTGCCGTGCGGCTGCCTTTCTTGTGTCCCTTCTCCTTATGCGACGAAGATGTGGAAGCAAGCGCAGTGAGTTCCGGCGCATTGGCATAGTATTGCAGGAAACGTCCGAATTCGCGGCTCAGCACCCTCTTTATCAGGTCTTCTTTGTCAAGCCATTCCCATCTCTTGCGTACATCGTCCATGAACGGGGCTATCTCCTCCTCGTCCACCTCCACACGCTCTATGTCGTCTATGACGTGGTACAGTTGCTTGCTGCATATTTCCTTGGGCTCGGGCATCACGCCTTTCTCAAACTCCTTGTGTATGATTTTCTCCACCTGTTTGATGCGCGCTTTCTCGCGCACGTTCACTATGCAGATGCTGCATCCTTTCTTTCCGGCACGTCCGGTGCGTCCGCTGCGGTGGGTGTACACCTCCACGTCGTCCGGCATTCCGTAGTTGATGACATGCGTGAGGTCGTCAACGTCCAGACCGCGGGCAGCCACGTCCGTGGCTATGAGCAACTGGGTGCGGTGTTGTCTGAACTTCTGCATGGTGAGGTCGCGCTGCTGCTGCGAGAGGTCACCGTGCAAGGCGTCTGCATTGTATCCGTCGCGTATCAGGTTGTCTGCCACCTCCTGCGTCTCCATTCTGGTACGGCAAAAGATGATGGCGTATATGCGCGGGAAAAAGTCCACCACCCGTTTCAGGGCGATGTACTTGTCCTTGGCATGAACCATGTAGTACACATGATTGACGTTTTCCGCACCTTCGTTGCGGCTGCCCACCTGTATCTCCTTCTTGTCTTTGAGGTATTTGTTTGCTATCCGTTCTATCTCCTTGCTCATGGTGGCGCTGAAGAGCAGCGTACGGTGCTCTTCGGGGAGACCTTCCATTATGGAGTTGATGTCCTCGTGAAATCCCATGGACAACATCTCGTCGGCCTCGTCCAACACCAGGCACCGCACCTTCGACAAGTCTGCGGCTCCGCGTTTCATCAAGTCTATGAGACGCCCCGGTGTGGCGACTACTATGTCTATGCCCGATCTCAAGGCGCGTATCTGCGGTTCTATGTTGGCACCGCCGTACACGGATAAAATCTTGATGTGCTTGAGGTATTTCCCGAAACCTTCCAAGTCGTCAGTTATCTGCAGGCACAACTCGCGTGTGGGTGCCAGCACCAAAGCGTAAGGGAGTTTCCTGTCGCTGCCGTCGGCAACGGGACCTCTTTGCAAGATGGGCAGTCCGTAAGCGGCGGTCTTGCCGGTTCCTGTCTGTGCAAGGGCTACCAAGTCACTGTTTTCATTCTCATTCAGCAGAAAGGGAATGACCTCCTCCTGCACGGGCATAGGATGCTCATAGCCCTGTTCGCCGATAGCCTGCAACAACTCGCTGCAAAGGCCTAATTCAAGAAAATTTTTCATATTCGGCTGCAAAGTTAGACAAAAAAACGCACACACAGTCTATATATAAGGAAAAAAGGCTAACTTTACGCCCCAAATGTGAGAAAAAGATAATGAAAACAGGACTTGTCTTAGAGGGAGGCGGACTACGTGCGTTGTTTACGGCTGGCGTGTTGGATGTGCTTATGGAGAATGATGTCCGTTTTGACGGTGTGGTGGGCGTGTCGGCTGGAGCCACGTTCGGATGCAACTATAAATCCGGACAAAACGGACGTGCGCTAAGGTATAACCTGCGGTTTAAGGACGACCCCCGTTATATGGGCTTGCGTTCGCTCCTGCATACTGGAGACCTCGTAAGTGCGGATTTCAGTTACCACTTGTTGCCTACCGCCCTCGATGTCTTCGACACCGAGGCTTACGAGAAGAGCCCGGTGGAGTTCCATTGCGTGTGTACGGATGTGCAGACGGCGGAGCCTGTCTACCGCAAGCTGGACAAGATGGAATACGAAGAACTGGAATGGCTGAGAGCCTCGGCTTCCATGCCCATAGTGTCCAAACCGGTGGAGATAGGTGGACGCAGACTTTTGGACGGAGGCATCTCGGACTCCATACCCCTCAAATATTTTCAGGAACTCGGATACGGACGCAACGTGGTGATACTGACGCAACCTAAGGGCTTCTACAAGAGGAAGACCATGCTTATACCCCTCTTTCATGTGATGATGCGCAAATACCCTGCCATAGTAAGGGCTATGGCACGCCGACACCTTATGTACAACGAGCAACTGCGTTACCTGCACAGGCAGGAGAAGGCGGGCAACATACTGTTGGTGTATCCGCAGGACACTCTGCCCATCGGGCGTACCCAGCTGAACGAGCAGAAGATGCGCACCGTGTACAATATGGGAAGGAAGGCTGGCGAAAGCCACCTGAAGAACATCAAGGAGTTTGTGGCGGTCTCCGAAAATGGAAAGGAGCAAGACTGATGAGCGGGAAAGTAACAGGTATGGGTGAGACCATCTTGGATATCATCTTCAAGAACGGTCAGCCGGTGGCAGCAGTGCCCGGCGGCAGCAGTTTCAACAGTGTCATCAGCGTAGCGCGTGCAGGTGTACCGTGCCGGTTCGTGGGATACACGGGAGCCGACAAGGTGGGCGAGCAGACGGTGCGCTTCATGAGGGAAAACAACGTGGACACAGAGTTTTTCGAGGTCAGGGAGGACGAGAAGAGCGCTGTCAGTCTTGCCTTTCTCGACGATAATGCGGATGCCCACTACGTGTTCTACAAACAACCGCCACGTGTTAACGACAGTTGCCGACTGCCTCCGATGGCAGAAAATGACGTGCTGCTCTACGGCTCTTATTATGCGTCGTGTCCCGGCACACGCAGTCTTGTGACACGGATGCTACGCAAAGCGGAAGAAGCAGGAGCCATAGTGTATTACGACATCAACTTCCGCAAGAGTCATCAGCACGAGCTGGCGGCACTGACACCAACTATCTTGGAGAATTTTGACAGAAGCGACATAGTGAGGGGCTGTGCCGACGACTTCGAGGTGATGTATGGCACACGCGATGCCGAAAGGATATATGCGGAGCACATAAAGGCACACTGTCCGCTCTTCATCTGCACGGACGGCAGCGAGGCTGTAACGGTCTGCACCCCACACGGAGACCACAGGTCTGTTGTTCCCCCAGTGGAGAATGTTGTAAGCACTGTCGGTGCAGGAGACAATTTCAACGCAGGTTTCTCGTGCGCGCTTATATGGAACGGCATCACCAAGAAAGACCTTCTGTCGCTTTCCGCTTCCGACTGGCGAATGCTCACAGACACGGCTGCCTCATTTGCCGGCGAAGCGTGCAAGAGCACCGACAACTACATAGGAAAGGCGTTCGGGAAAGAGATGCAGGCTCGCCGCTAATCCCAGACAGCTTTCTCTATCTGATCATAATCGTCACGTTCATCAGCTTCTATAGAGAAAACTTTTTCACCACTGCCTGCAAGCACACAGGTTGTCTCCACGTCAATCACTGTCACTGCCGGGGTTTCGTAATATTTCTTCTTGTCCATTTCCATAATATTTTCAAAGTGTGTGGTTGACTATGGCTGCACTACCGCACGGATTGGGAGACCATAATAACGCTCAGGCCGGAACGAGCCGTTAAACCTTGGCTTGTCGCCACTACCCTTATACACGTAAGCGGAGAGCGCAGCGTATATACTGACAGTTGTGCTCGAGACTGTCTGACGGCTTTTTGTCCACAAATACACTTCTTCATCCACTTTTTGAGTACCAGTTCCAGAATAATACCCAGACGCAGGGATAAACACTGTATTGCCGTTTGTATTGCTTTTAATGTCAACACCGTCAACATAATATCTAGCAGAGCCATACAGACGATACAATTGGTTGGTTGTTTCCTTATTGAGAATATCCATTATAGCCTTACATTCGTCGAAGGTCGGCATACGGCATGGTGCGCCCCAGTTGGCAGTCGCGGCATCATCCTCGGGTTCAAGTTCATTCTTGCCGTCTGTAAGATTGTATTTCGTGAGACCACAATCTGTTCCTTCCGCATATGAATAAGTACCGAACTTGGTGTAGTTAGACCAACCGGGTTGTGTGGTTGTCATTGGTTCTGTATAGCCCCATGCATAGTAGCCACCGAAGTCAGCAGGAACGGCTGCTCCCAAGTTCGCCTCAGCCCACAGCAAACCGCTTTCCAGTCCGAGGTCGATGAATCGGTGTCCGTTGACGTAAATCTCGTAGCTGCCTCCCACGTTCACCTCCACTCTCTTGAGGTGAGATTTTTCCAAGGTGAAGGAGTCTAAAGTCTTGGAGTACTTGTAGTCAATCTTGCCTGTCCCGTCTGAGGTTGTATTGGATCCTTCAATGCTCACCGTCAGGGTGTACGTCCCGGCAAGCAGAGGCAGACAGAACACACCCTGCTGTAACTTCTCCGCACCGCTGTAGTTGAACGTCACCGTCTTGCACGCATCGTCCGTATAGCAGAATTTCTTGGTCGATTCTGTCATACAAGCGTCTCCGCAGATGGCTTGGTCGGCAGTTACCGTGACCGTACCCGTTTCCGGTATCTTGTCCACCTTTATGACAGCCACGCCACCGAAGTTATGGAAAGTCACTATTCTGTTCCCGGAACTGTTCTTGTAATCCGCAACATTACCGAACATCGGCA
>CAVHCL010000115.1:36478-48496 GCA_963634425.1 Bacteroidaceae bacterium | reverse complement strand
TGCCACGGAAGGGGTTGACGATGTTCACCCATCCCTTCCTAAAGCGACCCTTGTAGAAAGTTCCACACGGAAAACGAGATAAAGCAAATAAAGATATATCGAACAAAGTACGCTGTATATCAGTTGTTTATGAGGTCTTAACGTCTTTGATTTGTTTTCGCAAAAATGATTAAATCTGACGTGTTTGTGGCGGAAAAAGCAGCCACAGAAGTGGTGTTTTTTTTACAGAATTTCCACTATAGTTCTACAAAAAAAAAATAAAATCACACATATAACTGAAAATCAGACGCGTAACAAGAGTATGCGTACCTACATATATGCGGTGCCGTATACGAGACCCGTACGTACGGTGCAATGAGAGGTGTTAGGGGAGCAATCCCCTAACACCTACTCTATTCGCTGATTGTCAGCATTCTTGGATTATTCCTCTACCGCTGCCTGCGCCGCTGCAAGACGTGCTATGGGCACACGGAAGGGTGAACAAGAAGTGTAGTTCATGCCCACTTTTGCGCAGAACTTCACAGAACTGGGTTCGCCGCCGTGTTCTCCGCAAATGCCTGTACGGAGTGTCGGACGTACTTTGCGTCCATTGTCCACAGCCATCTTGATGAGTTGCCCCACACCGTTCTGGTCAAGAACCTGGAACGGGTCAACCTTCAGAATCTTCTTCTCAAGATAAACGGGGAGGAAGCTCGCAATGTCATCGCGGGAGTATCCGAATGTCATCTGTGTAAGGTCGTTGGTACCAAACGAGAAGTACTCAGCTTCGGTTGCAATCTTGTCTGCGGTAAGGGCTGCACGCGGTATTTCTATCATAGTGCCAATCTCGAAGTCTATACGCACACCTTCTTCTGCGAACACCTGCTCGGCAACTTTCTTGATGATTTCCTTTTGCTGTTTCAGCTCGTAAAGAATACCGATAAGAGGAACCATGATTTCGGGGTGTGGGTCGTACCCTTCTTTCTTCAGTTGGCAAGCGGCCCCAAGTATGGCGCGTGTCTGCATAGCCGTGATTTCGGGGAAAGTGATACCCAGACGGCATCCGCGGTGTCCCAGCATGGGGTTGTTTTCTGCCAGCGACTGTACACGTTTCTGTATTTCCTCCACGCTTACGCCCATTTCCTCTGCCATAGTCTTCTGTCCTGCCTCGTCGTGAGGAACAAACTCGTGCAAAGGAGGATCCAACAGACGGATGTTGACGTGCAACCCGTCCATAGCCTTCAATATTCCGTAGAAGTCGTTCTTCTGGAAAGGAAGCAGTTTGGCAAGAGCCTTCTCGCGTCCTTCCACCGTGTCAGCAAGAATCATTTCGCGCATAGCCACAATCTTCTGACCGTCGAAGAACATATGTTCCGTACGTGTCAGTCCGATGCCCTTTGCGCCGAAGTCGCGTGCTATCTGTGCGTCGCGCGGAGTGTCGGCATTGGTGCGTACCTCCATCTTGGTGTATTTGTCGCAGAGATCCATCAGAGCCTTGAAGTCGCCGGACAGTTCCGGGGTTCTGGTGGCTATTTCGCCTGCGTACACCTGTCCTGTACTGCCGTTCAATGAGATAAAATCGCCCTCTTTGTACGTTACGCCTTCAATCTCCACAGTCTTTGTCTTGTAGTTCACGTTGATGGCTCCGGCGCCGGAGACGCAGCATTTTCCCATTCCACGCGCAACGACAGCCGCATGAGAAGTCATACCGCCGCGTGCGGTGAGAATGCCTTCCGCAGCCGACATGCCGGCGAGGTCTTCGGGAGATGTCTCAATACGTACCATCACCACCTTGTGTCCGTCCTTGTTCCACAACTCGGCATCGTCTGCATGGAAAACTATCTGGCCGCATGCAGCGCCCGGAGATGCTGGAAGACCCTGTGTGATTGGTTTTGCCGTCTTCAGGGCATTCTTGTCGAAGACGGGGTGGAGGAGTTCGTCAAGCTTCTGAGGCTCGCATCGCAGGATGGCGGTCTTCTCGTCTATCATACCCTCGCGCAACAGGTCCATGGCAATCTTCACCATAGCCGTACCTGTGCGTTTGCCGTTGCGCGTCTGCAGGAACCACAGTTTTCCTTCCTGTACGGTGAATTCCATGTCCTGCATGTCGCGATAGTGCTTCTCAAGTTTGTTCTGCAAGTCATTCAGCTCGTTGTACAACACGGGCATAGCCTCTTCCATGGACGGGTACTTTGCCGCGCGTTCTTCTTCGGAGACGCCGGCACGCTCAGCCCAACGCTGTGAGCCTATTTTTGTTATCTGCTGAGGCGTGCGGATACCTGCCACCACATCCTCTCCCTGTGCGTTGATGAGGTATTCTCCGTTGAACAGGTTTTCTCCGTTTCCGGCGTCACGGCTGAAGCACACTCCGGTAGCAGACGTGTCGCCCATGTTGCCGAACACCATAGCCATCACGGATACGGCTGTTCCCCACTCGTCGGGTATTCCCTCCATCTTACGGTAGAGGATGGCACGCTCGTTCATCCAGCTGCGGAACACGGCGCAGATGGCTCCCCAAAGCTGTTCCTTGGGGTCTGTGGGGAAGTCGTTGCCGGTCTGGCTCTTGATGGCTTTCTTGAAGAGCCCGACAAGTTTTTTGAGACTGTCCACAGAGAGGTCTTTGTCAAGCGTTACGCCCTGTTCCTTCTTCACCTCTTCTATGATTGCCTCAAAGGGGTCGATATCCTCCTTGTTCACAGGCTTCATGCCGAGCACCACATCGCCGTACATCTGTACGAAGCGGCGGTAGCTGTCGTATACGAAGTGCGGATTGTTTGTCTTCTTGCACATTCCCTCGGCTACTTCGTCATTCAAGCCAAGGTTCAGGATTGTGTCCATCATTCCGGGCATGGAAGCTCGTGCGCCCGAACGCACACTCACGAGAAGCGGATTTTTGGCGTCGCCGAATTTGCAGTTCATCAGTTTCTCGATATGAGCCACAGCAGCATCCACCTCACTCTGCAAGAGTTCCACTATCTTGTCTTGCCCTACCTTGTAGTATTCGTTGCAAGTGTCGGTGGTGATGGTGAAGCCTGGAGGTACTGGCACTCCGATATGGTTCATCTCTGCAAGGTTTGCCCCTTTGCCTCCCAAAAGTTCACGCATCTTGGCATTTCCTTCGGCTTGTCCGTTACCGAATGTGTAAACACGTTTTTGAGTCATAAATAAATTTGATTTGTTCTTGATAGTTATTAAAGTTCCTGTTGTGTAATTCTCATGTATAATGCAAAAGTAGCAATTTATTGCTTTTTGACCAAGGTAAAGCCTTATTTTTATTGAATAATTAGCTATTTTTGCGGACGAAATACGTTTTTCAGTGAAAATATGACACGCAGAAAAAAAGAGTTCCCATTGCTGGAAAAAGTGGAGATAGAGGATGTGGCGGCTGAAGGCAAGGCTTTGGCAAGGGTGGACGAACTGGTGGTTTTTGTCCCTTTTGTGGTGCCGGGAGATGTGGTTGACCTGAAGATAACACGCAAAAAACATCATTATGCAGAGGCTGTGGCAGTGCGTTTCCATACGTACAGCGAGAAACGCAGCGAGCCTTTTTGTCCGCATTTCGGAGTGTGCGGAGGCTGCAAGTGGCAATGTCTCCGGTATGCTGAGCAGCTGGCTTACAAGCAGAAGCAGGTGGTGGACAATCTGACAAGGATAGGCAAGGTGGAATTGCCAGAGTGTGAACCTATATTGGGATGCGGGAAGACATACGGGTACAGGAATAAACTGGAGTTCGGATTCAGCGACAAACGTTGGCTCACCAACGAGCAGATAGCGTCCGGAGTCACGTTTGAGCATCAAGGTGCTGTGGGATTCCACACATCTGGCTCGTTCGACAAGATACTGCCTATAGAGAAATGCTGTCTGATGGATGACGTTAACAACCGCATACGCAACCGCATACGGGACTATGCGTACAGTCACAATCTCTCTTTCTACAACCAAAGGCTTCACGAAGGACTTTTGCGCGGCATGATGATACGTCTCAGCAACACAGGAGAACTGATGTTGCTGATGCAGTTCTGCCTTGCCGACCAAGACGGCAACACACGCAACTACTGGGAGGAGGCCATGGAGCTTATGGCATGGGTACATGAGACGTTCCCCGAGATTTCCAGTCTCTTGTGGGTCGACAACCGCAAGTTCAACGACACTTTCGGCGACTTGGAAGTACACACGTTCAGCGGTACCTCACACATATTCCTGGAGATGGGAAACCTTCGCTTCAAGGTGGGGCCGAAGAGTTTCTACCAGACCAACACCGCCCAAGCCGCAGAATTGTACAGCGTGACCAAGACGTTTGCGTATGATGGACTTGAAGGAGATGGCAAGCCTGTGGTCTACGACCTTTACACGGGTACCGGTACCATAGCCAATTTTGTGGCGGATTGTGCGAAAAAGGTGATAGGCATAGAGTATGTCGCTGAAGCCATAGAAGACGCAAAGGTCAATTCCGAGATAAACGGAATACGCAACACCGCCTTCTATGCAGGAGACATGAAGGACATCCTCACACATGAGTTCATCGCCAGCCATGGAACCCCCGACATCATAATCACAGACCCTCCGCGTGCCGGAATGCACAGGGACGTGATAGATACCATACTCTTCGCCGCTCCCAAGAGGATAGTGTATGTGAGTTGCAATCCGGCGACGCAGGCACGGGACCTTCAGCTGTTGGATGCCGGATACCGTGTGGCAAGGTTCCGCCCGGTGGATATGTTCCCCCACACGCAGCATGTGGAGAACGTTGTGTTGTTAGAGAAGAGGGAGGCTTGAAATGAGTCTGAGCGAGAAAGCGAACATCGGGAAGCTGTTCGACGGCATAGCCAAAGCATACGACAGGTTCAACCACCTGACGTCGCTCGGCATAGACATCTGGTGGCGCAACGAGGCTGTCCGCAGTATGAAGCCGGTAGAGTCTGTGCTGGACGTGGCGATAGGCACCGGCGATATGGCCATGTCTGCCATAAAAAAGAAAAAAGCCGCCCACGTGACAGGCATTGATTTAAGCGAGGAGATGATGGACATCGGTCAAGAGAAGGCGGTGCGTGCAGGCATTGAAGGGCAGATCAGTTTCATCTTGGGGAGTGCCCTTGACATGCCTTTCGAAGACTGCAGGTTCGAGGCTGTGACCTGTGCGTACGGAATAAGGAATTTCTCAGACCTTGACAAGGGGTTGGGCGAGATGTACAGGGTGTTGAAGCCCGGAGGGCAGTTGGTAATACTGGAGTTCTCTTATCCGCACAATCCGCTGATACGTTGGTGCTACAATCTCTATTTCTCGCACATCATGCCAAGGATAGGGAAGCTGTTGACCGACAACGATGCGGCTTTCTCCTATTTTTACAGAAGCGTGAGACAGTTTATTTGGGGCGACGAGATGACCGCGCGTCTGCGTGCCGCCGGTTTCCGGGATGCGCGTTTCCGAACGCTCACCTTCGGCATCACCACACTTTATACGGCATCTAAGTAATTAGGAATACGGTATGGATAAATTTGTTCTTTGGTTGCGCATAATACGTCCGCAGACTCTGTTCGCGTCCTTGTGTCCTGTGCTTGTGGCATTGCTTGTCATGTCCGAACCCGTAGCGTCATGGACGGTGGCGTTGGTTACGGTGGCGTGCGCCGTGGGTCTCCAGGTCTTGTCCAACCTTGTGAATGACTATTACGACTTTATACGTGGTGCCGACAAAAAGGGTAGGGCAGGTTTCAGGCGCGCATTGGCGGAAGGAGAAGCCTGTGCGTCACAGGTGCGCAAGGCTTGTATACTGACATTGGCAGTATGTGTCGCCTGTGGTCTGTTTTTGGTGACGGTAGGAGGGTGGGTCGTTCTGTTGATAGGTGTCTCCGCATTGGTTTTCGCATGGCTCTATTCCGCCACAGACCACTCGCTTTCGTACCTTGGCATAGCCGACATATTTGTGTTTCTCTACTACGGAGTGATAGCGTCCTCGGGAACATACTTTTTGCAGACAGGCGGATTCTCGTGGGAGGTGTTCTATGCAGGAGCTGTATGCGGCTTGATTTCAATGTGTGTGCTGCTTATCAACAATTTGCGCGATATGGATGCCGACAGAATTGTGGGAAAACGCACCTTGCCTGTTCGTTTCGGCAGAAATGCCGGACTTGGCTTGATGCTCCTTGTTGTGGTGCTGATGCCGGCAATGGCTTATAAGGCGTTCGGTCTTGCTCTTCCTTTGCTTGTGTTCCTTCCTGCCATAGTCCTGTTTGCGGCGGTAAGAAAGGCTGAGGGCTCGTCGTACAACAAACTGTTGGTTTGCGCAGGACTCATAAATGTGGTCTACACGCTCCTTGTGGCTTTGTAACGACTTATCCTCTAAGCTCCCAAAGCATTGATGCGGGCTATGTATTTGCCTATGATGTCAAATTCTATGTTCACCACAGAGCCTACGTTTATGGCGTGGAAGTTGGTGTGCTCAAAGGTGTACGGGATTATGCAGACCTGGAAGGTGTCTTCCGTCGGACGGCAGACTGTGAGGCTTACGCCGTTGACCGTGACGCTGCCTTTGTCCACCGTGAAGTAGCCGTGCCTTACCATCTCCTTGTCGGTCTTGTGGCGGAATGTGTACTGGTGGCTTCCGCCTTGTTCCTCCACAGCGATGCATATTGCTGTCTGGTCGACGTGTCCCTGCACTATGTGCCCGTCCAAGCGGCCGTTCATCATCATGCTGCGTTCCACGTTAACCTCGTCGCCCTCTTTTAGCAATCCCAGGTTGCTGCATTCCATAGTTTCCTTCATGGCCGTTACTGTGTAAGTGTCGTCGTCCAGCGACACCACAGTCAGACACACTCCGTTGTGGGCGACGCTTTGGTCGACAGCAAGTTCGGACACAAAGTCGCAAGCGAGTGTGAAGTGTACGTTTTCTCCTTCTCTTCTTATGGCAACCACGCATGCCATACCTTCTACTATTCCTGAGAACATGATTCCTTATTGTTTAATGTTTGGCGTTTTGCCGTGCGGAGTTCATGCCTGTCTTATCACCATCGTCCTGGACGGGCAAACCTCAAGACGGCACGGCAAAGGTACAATAAAATCAATAAATCTCACTCAGTTTGTTCAATTAATTTTACTGTACCCTATTGTCTTGATGAAGCCTTGTCTTTTTAGGCGTGTCATAGAACTTGCCTAAAGGCTTTTCTACCTTCCTCTTACACTGCTGTTGTTGCCGCGTGCCGACTGTCCTTGTCTGGCTGTGGCTCCGCTGCCACGGCTGGCGGTGCCGCCTTGGCGGTAAGAGGAGGTGCTGCGGGTGCTGCTGGACTTGAACGAGTCCCCTTTGCTTCCTGCGCTTGCTCCTCTCGGAGTGGCGGTCCTGTTGTTTCCCGCACTTGCTCCTCTTGGAGTGGCGGTCCTGTTGTTTCCCGCACTTGCTCCTCTTGGAATGGCGGTTCTGTTGTTTCCTGCGCTTGCTCCTCTCGGAGTGGCAGTTCTGCCGTTGTGTGACGGAACAGAAAAACTGTAGCCGTTACCGCTTACTCTGTGCCCTTGCGGAGCGGATATGGGGCGTTTACCCCTCAGGCCTCCTTTCCACTCGGGTCTTCTGCCGGAGTAGAAACCGATATGGAAGTGAGAGCGGCTATGCCCTCCTGTGTAGCTGAGGTACACGCTGGGGCGGTGGAAGTAGAAATGTCCGCACTTGTAATGCGTGTAGATGGGGAAGTGCCAACATCCCGACCGCCATACCAAAGGACGTACAAAGTAGTTGGCGGCCATCATCAGAGAGTACTGCCAGTCGTGGAGTATGCATCTCAGGTCTGTGAGTCGGTAGTCGAGATAGTGTCCGTAGAGGTCTGCCTCGCAGTCCATGTTCATGAAGTAGTCGAGGTTTATCTCGTATGCGTAGTCGTACTGCTGGTCGCTGAGGTTGAGCTCGTACGCCATCTTGTCCGTAAGGAACAAAGCCTCTTCGCGTGCTCTCTCGTAGGTCATGGCAAGAAGTGAAGAGCAACCCAGGAATGCCATGGCAAGAATAGTCAATGTCCGTTTCATAATGCTTAGTGTTTAAATTGTTTTACAGTGCAAAGGTACGAACAGCACCACAGTCCGCAAGGGGGAATTTCCTATATGTGCCGGGGGAATTTCCTATTTCGAGGCGGAATCATCACAAGAAATAACCTCATCTGCGCCTCAAATCATTGCTCTGTTCTCAATGGATACACGTTTCACGCAACCGCCACCCTATCAGTTGAATGACAACAAATTACAAAAACTTACGTCCCTCCAACCACCAGCCGTCAGCCCGGCGAACCCCAAGCTCCCACCGCCGCCGCACCGGGACATCCCACAGGCAGCTCCAAAAGCACATGGTATTCCTCGCTGTCACTGTTTATTTCCAAGTGATAATCATTACCGTACATCAGACGCAAACGCTTCATGGCATTCTGCAACCCCACTCCACCATGTTTCTCTTCTGCAACAGGCTTCACGCTGTTGTCACAACGGAACTCCACTTTATGCGCCTCCTCATCCACTCTGACGCTCACCGCCACAAATGACTCCTTCCGATAACTGACACCGTGCTTGAAGGCGTTTTCGACAAAAGTGGTGAAGAGGAGCGACGGCACCATGATGTCCATCAAGTTGGGCTTTGCTTTACCGTTGTCTGCCGCTGCCGATGGCACAGAAACGGTAATGAGAACCTTGTCCGTATAGCGTATACGCATCAAATCCACGTAATGGGAGATGAAGTCAAGCTCCTTTTGCAGCGGAGCCATCGTTTTGTCTCCCTCGTAGAGCACATAGCGCATCAACTTCGACAGTACCTCTATCGTATATTTTGCCTGTTCCGAATCAATGTCAACAAGGGCGTGGATATTGTTGAGCGTATTCATGAAGAAGTGGGGACTTATTTGGTACTTCAAGTACTTCAACTGTCTGCTGAGACTCTCGCGTTCCAGTTCCTTCACCCTTTTCCGGTAGTCCAGAGACTTGAAGAAATACTTGGTTCCGATGTTCAGTCCGAGGAGCAAGGCCATAATGATAAAAGCCACCGAATCTTCCCCTCCAAAAACACGAGGAGGCTCGTGGTTTCTGTCCTCCGGACCGCCGTCATGCCAATCCCTTTCATGCATCATTGTCTCATCCGGAGGCACAGGGGGATGCGAGAAGTCCATATCACCTCTCATTTCTCTCCTGTCATCTACGGGATGCGGAACATGCGGACGGCACAAAACTTGGTATGCCGCAAAGCAGGCAAAGAGAAGCACTACGCTGATACCGTACATCCACTTGCGGTTGTGGTAAACGAGTACCGGAGCGACGAAGAAGTTGTGGACGGCAAAGGTGACGAAGAACATTACCAATAAACTCCATGCATTGAACACCCCTTGCCAGTCGGCTGATGCGCCGGACGAAATCTGTTCCAAGGAAACGAGAGACCTGCTGGCAGAGGACAATGTGAAAACATCACCAACACATATGCTAAGCACAGGCGCCACAAACAGTACCGTCCACAACACAACGTACAGAACCAACTCCGTCTTCTTCTGTCCTTTTATCACCATTGAGATATAAGCACAATGTTTCAACACTGTTGACTACGTTAAAGTTGGCTGTCTATTATTTTACCGTCCGCCACTCGAACTGCCCCTCAACACAGCCGTAACCGTAGACGAGGACGAACCGCTCGTAATGGTATATTTGCTGCCGGAAGTGAGTCCCGCACAAGAAATCAAGACAGAACCGCTCGAATTTCCGCCGCCACCGGGGCCGTCATTTCCGCCGCCGCCCGGACCGTCGTTTCCTCCGCCGCCAGGGCCGCCTCCCATTACCATCTTGAAGCCTCCGTTGCCCGAAGACGAAGAGTAGGCACTCGGTACGGTGAATGTTGCCAGCACTGTGCTGCCGCTCTTCAACGAAATCTCAGTATCTGCTGTCACGGACATCGTTCCGCTGACATAAGGTTGGGTTGACTCGGAAGAACTTGGCACGGAGTTGCCTCCGCCCACAGCCAACAACGTTCCGCCCTTGAAGTACACGGAGTATCCGCCTTCCTCGTTGGCGTCTATGCCGCATTCCGGTGATGTGGTGCCGAAAGCCATGACATAACCGCCATTGAAGTACATGTTGCCATTGGAGTCCAATCCGTCGTTGTCGGAAGCCACCACCGTGATGGTTCCGCCGTTGATATACATGTGGCTGCCCGAGTTGATGGCGTCGTCATAAGCGTTGACAACAACAGTACCGTCGTTGATGGTCAGCTCTGCCTTGCTCTCAATGCCCTCGGCGCCGTTGCCTGTGGTGGAGACGTAGATGCTTCCGCCGTTGATTTCAACATTTCCGTCAATCTTCATACCCTTGGGCGAAGACCTCTGCGCGCTCGTCAGTCTCTCTGTGTCGCCGGTATATCCGTCATACCCCTTGCCATTCACGTATGCATACATCCCTCCGGTGGTGCTTATTGTGACATTACCGCCGTTGATGGTGAGGGTTCCGTCGCCGTTGATACCCTTGCCGCCCGAGCCGCTGCTCGTAAGTGAGAGAGTTCCTCCGTCAATCAAGACATTGCCGCCCGCGCTCATGCAGCTGGAAGCCTTTGTCTTGGCTTCGTCAGAATCCCACGCGCCGCCGCCCGAAGTGGTGACAGTTACCGTACCGTCCGACACCGCCAAATCGCCCTCGGCTTTCAAGCCCTTGGCACAAGTGCCCGTAACCGCAATGTTGAGGGTTCCGCCCTGTATGCTCAAAGCGCCGGTGTCCTCCTCTTCCCTGTCGGTATCGTCCTTATAAGAAACCTGTATGCCGTCTTCCGCAACGCCGGAAACATTCACCTCGCCACTCTCCATAAGGAAGTACTGGTTGCAGTTGATGCCGTCCTTAACGGCGGCGAGCACGTTGACCGTACAGTTTTTCATCTCCACATACTCCTTGGCGTAAATGCCATGGGCGGTATTGCCGTAAACGTTGAGCACACCCTTGCCTTTCAGTTCGAGATGCCCCTTGCAGACCACACATCCCTTCCAATCGCCGTTTGCCGCGTCTGTCAAGGTGTTTTCCGTACCTTTCTTGACGCTGAGCTCTATGCGCTTGCCGTCCTGGATATTGAGCGGCGCGCCCGAAGGGTTGGCCAGTGTCAGTCCGCCCAACTCCAGCGAAGCCTTGTAAGAGCCTTCCAGCACAAACTCTCCGTCGGCGGAAACGCCACTGAGCGAATAAGTTATTTCACCACAAGTGTCATCGCTCACGTCGGCGCTCTGCACAACACTGACGTGGGCATTGGTGACGGTTGGTGTCACGTACTGTGCCACATTTCCGGCTATGGTCACCGTGGCGGCCGTGCCGTCGTAAGTCACGCTCACCGTATTGTCCTCCACCTCACTCTCGTCCACATACATCTTGGAAATGCCGCTGACGGAGAACGTCTTGCCCTGTATGGTAAGCGTCTCCCCGTTCTGGTAAGTCATGTTTCCCGTCTGGGCAGCGGAAAAAGCGTAGGTGACATTGTCTGCCACGACATTGAGCGTCTGTGCCTCCGCAGCGAAGACGAAGAAACTTGCCACGATTGAAGAAATGAAAACCCTTTTCATCTTACTGCCATTTTCTGTGTTTTACCATTGCCCTTTATCACATACACGCCTGCCGTGGCCTTGTCCTTGAAAGCTTGCAGGGTGCTGAACTTGCCATAACTCACTCCTTGCAAAGAGAATGCCTCTATCTCGCCGTCAGCATCAGAGATGGCCATATCCTCTATACCCGAAGTAGCGCTTTTTGAGAAATTCATACTTGCCAGGTCCGCCACGGTCAACTCTTGGGCATCCGTGCCGTTGCTGGCAACAAGTTTTCCATCGGCAAAAGTCATAGTGAGCGACGACACTGCCATAGACACCGCAGAACCGTCGGACTTTTGGAATGTAAGATAAGGATAGGTGTCGGCGCATACCGTCGCTCCCGACAGACACGTCCCGATTAGTAACAATAATCTCTTGTTCATGTTCAACTTTGAATTTTCCGAATATACTTGTCTAAAAAAAAACACTGTGCAAAGGTAAGCCATTCCCGTTGTCCGTGCAACATTATTC
>CAVHCL010000115.1:26290-36445 GCA_963634425.1 Bacteroidaceae bacterium | reverse complement strand
ATTTCTTCAACAAACCGCCCGGCACAAAACTCTTCGGGCTATCGCACATTTTCTTTGATTCGTTATTTAACCAACGCTAAATAACACAGTTGTCCTTAATATTTGTTTAAGCGTTTAAGCAAAGTGCCGGGTAGCGGCAGACTGTCCGGCCATCGGACATGCCAGAGGATGTTCACTTACCTTGGGTACGTAGGCGCAAGGTGTCACAAGCGTGGGTGTCAAGCGTGTAGCGACGCATGAAGTTCCAAATGACATCGCTCTCGTTGAAGCTGTCGGTGTTCTTGTACTCGTGCCCGTACCCGTCCAGCGAATAGAAATCGAACTCGCATCCACCGTCCAAAGGCAAATAGTGGCGACGTGTGTAAACGCCCGCTTTCTCTTCCACCTCCGGCTCGGGATTGGCTCCTATGGCATTTACCCACTTGTCGACAATCCGTTGCAGTTTGTCGTTGTAGACCACAAAGCCGTCGTCCTTGCCGTGGATATGCATTATCGGCACACGGCGCTTGCAGGTGTACACCGCCTGGTACTCGTTGAGCGGATAGCCGCTGGCCGACGCAAAAGCCGCGAAGATGTCGCTTGCCACATTGATGCAGTGGTAGGTCATCATGCCGCCAAGCGAGAAGCCGCACAGGTAAACACGCTTGCGGTCAATGCCGTAGCGGTCGCTCATGTGGTTGATGATTTCCTTGAAGAACTTCACATCGTCGTCTGTCGCGCCGCCGGCATCCCAACCGGTATTGTTTCCGCCGCCCAACTCGGGGCGAACCAACCCGTCCGGGTAAGCCACTATAAACCTGGCAGTGTCCGCCTGTATCTCAAAGTGCGAACAAGCCGCCATCTCCCCGCCGTTCCCCCATCTGCCGTGAAGGGCTATGAGGAGTGGACGGTTCTTCTCTATGTCCCGTGGCACATACACCTGACAACTGCGGCTCACCCCACCCACATCAACGGATATGGGGAAACCGCCATACTGCGCAAAACTTTCTGTTGCCAACAAGAGCAATGCCGCCGGTAACTTAAAGCATCTCTTCCACATATCAGTTGGCGCTGGTGAATTCTTCCAAAAAGCGCACGTCGTTTTCGCTGAACATACGCAAGTCCTTTACCTGGTACTTGAGGTTGGTGATGCGTTCTATGCCCATGCCGAACGCATAGCCTGTGTACACAGAACTGTCTATCCCGTTGGCGTCAAGCACAGCCGGGTCCACCATGCCGCAGCCGAGTATCTCCACCCATCCGGTATGTTTGCAGAACGAACACCCCTTGCCTCCGCAAAGGTGGCAACTGATATCCATTTCGGCGCTTGGCTCCGTGAAGGGGAAATAACTAGGACGCAGACGTATCTTGGTGTCCGTGCCAAACATCTCCTGCGCAAAGAGCAACAACACCTGCTTGAGGTCGGTGAAACTTACATTCTTGTCCACGTAAAGCCCTTCCACCTGATGGAAGAAACAGTGCGCCCTTGCGCTGATGGCCTCGTTTCTGTACACTCTTCCCGGACAGATGACACGTATGGGCGGTTGGGTGCTTTCCATCGTCCTCGCCTGCACGCTGCTGGTGTGGCTGCGCAGTATGATGTCCGGGTGCGACTCCACGAAGAACGTGTCCTGCATATCCCTGGCGGGATGGTCGTCGGCGAAGTTCATGCTGCTGTACACGTGCCAGTCGTCCTCTATCTCAGGCCCCTCCGCCAACGTAAAGCCAAGACGGCTAAAGATGTCCACTATCTCGTTCTTCACCACCGAAATAGGGTGCCTTGTCCCGAGCCTGACAGGATAGGGCGTGCGTGTGAGGTCTATGTTGCAACAAACGTCCTGCCGCGACGCGGACTCTTGTTTCAGCGAGTTTATCTTCTCTTGGGCGAAGTTCTTCAACTTGTTTATCTTCATGCCCACCTCCTTCTTCATTTCCGAAGGCACGTTGCGGAAGTCGTTCATCAAAGCCGTTATCTCGCCTTTCTTTCCAAGGTACTTTACACGCAAAGCCTCAGCCTCTTCCGCATTGCGGGTGTGCAGGGAGGCTATTTCGTCCATCAGTTTTTGTATTTTTTCTGTCATACTGCTGCCTGTTTCATAAAATTTGGACAAAGGTACGTATTTCTGCCGTAAAACGGTCTCCGAATGAAAAAATAAGCGTACTTTTGTGCGATTTTTTAGAAATGTGACGTCAGTATGCGCCTGAAACATTTGTATATCGTGCTTTTTCCTGCCGTATTCTGCGGATGCGCGGGAAGTTCGGTCGACAACGGAGAGAACAGAAGGGACAGTATTGTCATAGAGGACGATTTCCTCGGCGTAGACACCATCCCCGACGAAGAAGAACAAGAAGAAGAGATATCCGGCAGGATAGACGGTACATTCGACGATTTCCTTTTTGCCTTCACACACAACCGGAGCCTGTTCTACAAACGCATCAAGTATCCGCTTCGCCTTTACGCCGACGGCGGGGAGACCGATGTGTCCACAAAAAATTTTCATGCTGAGTTCTCCTTTCTGGAGGACGAGTACTACACGGTACTTTACGGCGACACCAACCAGATAGGACACGAATACTCCGACTCCACAGTGAAGGTGGAGAGGATAAACCTGGACGGACACAATGTGCGTCAGTTCTGTTTTGAGCGTGGCGACGGCGGGTGGATGCTTGCAAACATAAAGGACTACAGTTTCGAAGACTCCGACCTCGATGAGTTTCTCTGTTTCTATTCGCAGTTCTCTTCGGACAGCGTCTACCAGGCAGAGCACATTTCCCGGCCGCTCACAGTTTCCATAACAGACCCCGAGGACAACATCAACGACATAGACGGAACCATAGACGCCGAACAGTGGACGAGTTTTTGCTCAGAGGTGCCGTCGGGCATCATCTCCAACATCAGGTACGGCCAGGGATACGGCTCCTATCAAGTGGTGGTGGAAAAGCGGGGCAACGCCAACGGACTCCGGGAGGTCTTCGTCTACCAACGCGAGGGCAAGGATTGGAAACTGACGTTGTACGAGAACTGACACCACTGCGAAAGTATGCTTTGCGAAACACACAAATCACTCCTGCGTTACAACACGTTCGGCATAGAAGCCAGCGCCCGGGCATTCGTCCAATACGGCACGGAGCGCGAGCTTGAACAGGCCATACGTCTGTGCAACACAAAATATGCCGGTCTGCCGGTGTTCCACATGGGCGGAGGCAGCAACCTGCTGTTTGCCGGCGACTACGACGGCGTGGTGCTTCTCTCTGCCGTAAAAGGTGTGGAAGTGGTCTGCGTGGACAACCGTGAGGTGACCTTGAAGGTGGGAGCCGGAGAGACACACGACCAATGGGTGCAATACGCAGTCTCGCACGGATGGCACGGGCTGGAGAATCTCTCCCTTATTCCGGGCCAAGTGGGGGCTTCCGCCGTGCAGAACATCGGGGCATACGGAGTGGAGGCAAGCGACGTGATAAGCAGCGTGGAAGGCGTAAGGCTGGATAACGGGGAAAAACATGTTTGGGACGCGGAAGACTGCGGATACGGATACAGGGTCTCAGTTTTCAAAAACGCGCTGAAAGGAAAATATGCCATAACGCGCGTCACGTATAAACTGGCGAAGACATACGTGCCGCGTCTTGGTTATGGAGGGTTGGAAGCCGCCATGCGCGCCCGCGGACTGCGCGCCGACACAGTAAGCGCACAAGAGGTGAGACACCTTGTGTCAGAGATACGCATAGAGAAACTCCCCGACCCCGCCGTAACAGGAAACGCCGGCAGTTTCTTCATGAATCCCGTGGTGGACAACGACCTCTGCGACAAGCTGCTTGCCCGCTATCCCTCAATGCCGCATTTCACGGTAGACACGGCACACAGCAAGATACCGGCTGGATGGCTGATAGAACAGTGCGGATGGAAAGGGCGCAGTCTAGGCAAAGCGGGCGTGCATCCGCGCCAAGCCCTCGTTTTGGTGAATAACGGAGGCGCCACAGGGGCGGACATTCTCGCCCTCAGCAGGGCGATATCTGAAGATGTAGGGGAACGTTTCGGAATTTTCCTGACACCGGAAGTGAACATCGTAGGCGGGCTCTAAAGCAACATCCGCTGTGGCGGAACCGTCAAGAAAGCCGCGTCTTCTTGAGCACGAGAGTGTGCGAGATGCATGGAGGCAGCTCCTCGGGATAGTGCGTCACCATGACGAGAGTCTTGTGCGGACGGTGGCAGAACGTCTCTATGACATCGCGCACAAGGGAACGCCGCTCGTTGTCCAGTCCGTGCAAAGGCTCGTCAAGTATCAGCAGTTCGGGGTCTTTGACAAAGGCGCGCGCCAGCAGGCACAGTCTCTGTTCGCCGCTGCTGAGCTTCAGGAAAGTGACGTCGGCGAGATGTTCTATGCCGAAGACCCTCATCCACAACAGGCACGCCGCGCGTTGCGACGGCTTGGGACGCACGTACAGTCCCACGGAGTCGCTGAGGCCGCTTGCCACTATGTCCACCGCCGGTATGTCCTTGACGTACCCTCTGTGCATCTCCGGGCTTACGTAGCCTATGTGGCGCTTTATCTCCCAGATGCTCTCGCCGGAGCCTCTGCGGTGTCCGAAAAGGCTTATGTCGCAGGCGTAAGCCTGTGGGTTGTCGGCGCAGACGAGGCTCAGCAGCGTACTCTTGCCCGAGCCGTTCTCTCCGCCCAACGCCCAGCGTTCGCCCTCGCGCACCGTCCAGTCGAGCGAGTTGAGCACTGTGGTCTGCCCGTATCTGACGCTCACCTTGCGGAAACTCAGTATCTCGCCTCCCTGCGGAGGATAGAAGCCGCCCGGCTCTATGTGGCGCGGCGGAAGCGAGAGCACCCACTTCAAAGTGTCGGGAGGCGTGGGCCTCACAGGCGACGGATGGGATGCCATGTACTCCTCCAGTGTCTGTTTGGGCATGAGCGTGAGCCCATCCACCGGCAGCACATGCGTGACAAAGGGAGGAATGTCTTCTTTCCTTGCAAGGACAAGCACCACCTGCAGCCCGGTCTCCGCGGCGAGACGCCGGAGAAGAAGCCGCAGCATGTCCCGGGTGCCCGAGTCAAGCCCGATGAACGGATTGTCCATGACGAGCACACGGGGCGCCGCCCCCAAAGCCCGCGCCAACTGGAACTTGCGCAGTTCGCCGCTGCTGAGGGAGATGATATACTTGCCGGCAAGGGCCGACAGGCCGAACATGTCCGCCATGCCTTGCCTGAGGGCGCGTCTCCGCTCCAGCTCGTCTGCCCTCTCCTGTGCGGTCAGTGTGCCGGGGATGGCAGCGTCGGCCTTGGCAAAGGAGTCGCGTAGCAGCTGCCCCACGGTGGGCGTGTGTTCGTCTATGTCGTGCTGGTTCCACCGTTGCTGGTAGTAATATGTGCCGTCCTGCTCGCCGTAGGAGTCGCGAAACGAGATATACTTGAGGTTGTCGCTCACAAGCGGCATAACGCTTGGCGAGAAATCGTACTTCACTTCGTCCGCCAGCAGCGGATAATGCCCCGTCAGCAGCTCCACCAGACGGCTCTTGCCGGCTGCGTTGTCTCCCACTATGGCTATTTGCTCCCCTTTGTCTATCTGCAGGTTGACGGGCGACGCCATTCTCCATAGCGGATGGCGCGCCACACCGTTGTGTATCTCTATTATCATTTTTTCTTTCTTACCTTCTTTTTTACTTTACCTTTCCCCTTGCCGGGACACACGCACACGGGATGTCAGAGCCGCACTTTGTCTCTGTTTTTGACGGCGAAGTCCTTCCACGACTTATACTTGTGCTCGCCCTGCGGCCTGCCCGTCTGCAGGTAGTGGCAGTATGCGGCGGCCAACGCGTCGGTGGAGTCGAGGAAATGCCCCATCTCCTCCCTGTCGAGGTGAAGCATTCTCCTCAGCATGTCCGCCACCTGTTCCTTGCTGGCTGTGCCAATCCCCGTGATGGCAAGCTTTATCTTCATGGGCGCATACTCCGTGATGGGGACTTGGTGCGAGATGGCGGCTGCCATGGCAACACCCTGCGCGCGCCCCAGTTTCAGCATGCTCTGCACGTTCTTCCCGAAGAAAGGGGCTTCTATGGCAAGCTCGTCTGGCAGGTAAGACTCAATGATTCCGCTCACGCGCTGGAAAACGTGCCCCAGCTTGAGGTAATGGTCGGAAAACTTGCGCAGGTCTATGACACCAAGCGCAAGTACCTCACACTTCCGTTCCTTTATTCCAAGCACTCCATACCCCATGATGGTGGTGCCGGGGTCAATGCCGAGAATGATGCGCTCCGTCATCCCTTGTCAACATATTCCGTCAGTGCACCTAACCACGCTACCCTCTCGCCTAACAACTTTAGTATCCCATCCATCGAAGCATTGCCTGTTTTTTACGAACATCCCTGTAAATATCCGCAAAGGTACGAAATATAATAATGCGACACACCGGTGCAAACGTTTTTTTAAAGCGTCTTTCACTCTTTCACAACACATCGAATTCACCAAAATCCACGTTTTGCTTGTTTGCGCCGGCAGCGAGGTACCGTTAATTTCCCGCATCCACAAGCAATATTAGCCCTCTGCGCTTTGCAAACTGCGGAAAGATGCTTATTTTTGCAGTCTGTTAGTCGGATACAAAAGAAGAATGTTCTATCAACTCATACAAAGCAAAAGAGACCTCTGGTACCTGTCTCCCGGCTGTACCGTGCGCGACATAGTGGGCTACATCCGCCGGCGCGGCATGATGCGCGACTCCCAGATTGACGCCATCAAGACATACCTGTACCTGAAGATAGCCTGCCAAGGCAAACCCCTGTGGCGGCTCTTTGCCGAGGGCACATTCAACATCACCGATGTGGATGCCGAGGAAATAAACGCGGTGGCGCGCGACACGATGACGCGTAACCCCGCGGCGTTGGCGCTCTACCAGTACAGCCGCCAGAAAGACCGCAACGGCGAGCAGATTGCCCCGGAGTTGGAGCAGTTCATCCGCCACCATGCCAGTGAGATAGACTGCGGACGGGTGTTGAAGGACATCTTCTATGGAGTGGCCTACCCAGATTACCTCTTCAGCCTTCCCATGGGGGCGGGCAAGACATACCTGATGGCGGCTTTCATCTACATAGACCTCTACTTCGCGCAGAACGAGCCGACGAACCCGGTATGGGCGCACAACTTTCTGATTCTTGCCCCTTCGGGCTTGAAATCGAGCATCGTCCCGAGCCTCCGCAGCATCCAGGACTTCGATGCCACCTGGCTGTTCCCCGGGGCCACGGCGGCCGCCCTGAAGAGACTGGTGAAGTTCGAGGTTCTGGACGAGCAGAAAAGCGCGCAAAACAGCAATGCCATAAAGAACCCCAACGCGCGGAAGGTGAACCAGCACCTGCAAGACGGCGCTACGATGGGGCTGGTGGCTGTGACCAATGCCGAGAAAGTGATCCTTGACAGATGGGCAGAGAACGACGGGAAGCAGAAAAACCTTTTTTCTGACGAAGAGCTCCGGAAAATGTCGATAGCGAACGAGCTCCGGCATACGATAGGCAAGATACCGTCCCTCTCCATCTTCATCGACGAGGTGCACCACGCTTCCGACGGCGAGATAAAACTCCGCCAGGTGGTGACCCGGTGGGCTACGGAGAACCCGTCGTTCTGTAATGTGCTTGGATTTTCGGGCACGCCTTATCTGGAGGGAACGGAAAAAGTGACCCTTGGCGGCAGCTTCGGCATCAAGAACACCAACATCACCAACGTGGTGTATTACTATCCGCTGATAGAAGGCATAGACAACTTCCTGAAACGGCCGGAGGTGAAGTTCGCCGACCAAGGCATGCCTGCCATCGTAAGCAATGGCGTGCGCGAGTTCTTGGACAGATACAAAGACACCACCTACGCCGACGGCACGCGGGCGAAACTTGCCGTATATTGCGGACAGATCCAGACTCTGGAAGAGGAAATCTACCCGCTTGTCTCCGGGATTGTGACGGAATACGGGTTGAACCCCACCGAGGCGGTGCTCAAGCGGCACAAGGGCAGCGGTTCCAAGAAGCACGGCGCTAAGAGCTACCCCGAGCCGGAAGGTTCGGAGGCGGCTTTTGCCATGCTCGACTCTCCTGTCTCCAAGGTCCGCATCGTGTTGCTGGTGCAGATAGGCAAGGAAGGATGGGACTGCAAAAGCCTCACGGGGGTGGTTTTGCCACACGAGGGGGCTTGCCCCAAGAACATGGTGCTACAGACCTCCTGCCGGTGCCTGCGCCAGGTGACGCGCGGGGAGAGGGAGACGGCTCTCGTCTGGATGAACAAGTGGAACGCCGACAAGCTCAACAAGGAACTGAAACAGCAGCAGAACATCACCCTGCAGGAGTTCAGCAACAAGCCGGAAGTGGAGCTGAAGCACATAGAGCGGCATTCGCGAATGGACAAGACGCAAGTGCCGCCCATCGACTTCTACCAACTCAAGGTGGAGTACGAGACGCAGACTGTGGAGGAGCAGCCCGACACCGCCGCAAGGCTTGCCGCCCCCGGCTTGCTGGCAAAGGCGGACACCGCGGTGGCTGCCGTGCAGGACATGACAGGCAGGATAGTGGACTACCAGGAACTCATGCAAGAGGAAGGCGAGAGCCTCTCTTACCATTGGTGGCTGGAGAAAATAGCGGCGGAAAGTTTCGGGACATTGCCCGTGTCCGATCTGCGGCAACACGACGCATTGTTGCGGGCCATATTTGAGGCGGCCACCAAGCCTTCGGGGGACGGTGACGGGGAAACACGCACGGAAGACGCAGCGTACGACCACCAGCGGATACGCGCCAACATCAGAAAGGCATTCGTGCCCAAGCGTGACTACCGCATCGTGGAGGAGGTGGTGCCGGAGACGGCAAGCATCCTATCGGTGGAGCGCCCGTCGCCGCTCGACGTGACGGACGACAGCCTTTTCTATCCCGGGCAAAAGGCGGTAGAGGAAATCTTGGCATGGGACAACGACCCGGAGAAAGGTGATATGCCGCAAGAGGTCTATGATGCGGTGGAGAAAATGCGCAAGTTAGGGATGCCTGAGGAACAGGTTCAGACGCTTTTGGAATTTAAAGGCATGGGCGTGGATAATTATCCCGAGCGCAACCGGACTTACCACTATCTGCCCTACCGCTTCGACAGCAACCCGGAGAAAGAATACTTTGCGCAGGGGCTCATACCGATGATGAAGGACAGGCGGCTGGAGTGTTACTTCAACGGCGACGACACGCTCACGGAGTTCAAGATACGTTGTTTCCGCAAGGTGGGCAGACACTGGGAGTACGACGGCCTCTATGTGCCGGACTTTCTTGTGCTCAGCCGTGACGACGGGGGGAAGATAGACCGCATCTGCATCATAGAGACAAAAGGCAAAGTCTACGCCGACAAGTTCAAGGAGCGGTTGGACTTCATGGAGAATGTCTTCGTCAAGAAGAACAACGAGGCTTTCCGCCGCAAACGGTTCCGCTTCCTATATATCGAGGACACGTTGCCTCCGGAGAAACGGACGGCAAGGACGATGCAGACGATAAACGATTTCTTTAAAGACTAAAAAGACAATGGCAGTAAAATACATCCCCTATTATCCCGACACACTGGAGGGGCAGGCTCTCCTCGACAACTTTGTGCGCACAAACCGCATCCTGCGCTACCGCGACAACGACCGCATAGTGGAACACATACAGCGCGGCATGCCGCTCTACGAGGTGAAGACCATAGAGAAGAAGGGCGACAACGACCGGCACAACCTCATCATGCACGGCGAGTGCCTGTCCGCCTGCGCCTACCTTAAGGAACAGGGCATAGAGGCGGACTTGGTGTATATAGACCCGCCCTTTGCCAGCGGTGCCGACTATGCCAAGAAAATCTACATCCGCCGCAATCCGCTCGTGCAGAAAGCCATCAAGGAGGCCGAGCAGACGCTCGACAACGACGAAATGCGGGAGTTTGAGGAGAAGATGTACGGCGACATCTGGGACAAGGAGCGTTACCTCAACTGGATGTACGAGAACCTCATGGCCATCAAGAGCGTGATGAGCGAGAATGCCAGCATCTATGTGCATCTGGATTATCACATCGGACATTATGTGAAGATTCTCATGGATGAGATCTTCGGGGAGGAGAACTTCAGGAATGAAATTGTGTGGTGCTATTATGGCCCAGGCTCCCCTGGAATGAAGAATTTCAATAAGAAGCACGATACAAT
>CAVHCL010000115.1:8344-26280 GCA_963634425.1 Bacteroidaceae bacterium | reverse complement strand
AGACTGGTGGGAAATGGCTATAGCTGGTAGATTTCCAAAAGATGGACTAAAACGCGTAGATTATGCTACAGAAAAGCCATGGATTCTCTTGGAACGCATCATCAAGGCGTCGTCTGATGAAGGGATGTTGGTGGCAGACTTCTTCGGCGGAAGCGGAGTTGCCGCAGCCGTGGCCCATAAGTTGGGTCGCCGTTTCATCCATGGCGACATAAACATCAACAGCCTCCAGACTGCCCGCGACCGCCTGGTCAACGCCGGGGCGGAGTTTGAGGCGCTGGAGGTGAAGGACGGCGTGCGCCTCTTCCGCAACCCCGTGCAGACGATGGACAAGCTGAAGGGTTGCCTTATCCGGGGCTTGAAGGCCAACGCCGAGCTTGACAGCCAGTATTGGGCAGGAAGCATCACGGACAGCCTGTACGGCATGATGCCCGTGTATCTGCCCAACCTGCTCGACAGCAGCAAGCGCATGCTGGACAAGAGCGAGATGATGAACATCATACACAAAGCTCTGCCCGACCTGCCGGAAGACGTGAAGCGTGTCATAGTGTATTATGTGGACATAGAGGACATTGACGTGATGAGGAAGTTCATCAAGTCGGAGAACCGCTACACGCTCATCGGGTTTGAGCTGAGAGACTTGAAGCAGGTGCTTGACGACGTGGTGCCGGAGGACAAGGCGGAGTGGACACTCGCCGAGGCTAAAAGCGGCTTGGGGATGTCCATGGGATGGAGCATACGGATGAAGTATTTCCACAGCAATCATGTGAAGAGGAAGGTAGACGAGTTCAACCTCAAGGGCGGGCTGCAGACGGCAAAGAAGAACGCGGACGGCAAGAAAGCCAAATTCGTGCCCATCAAGCTCAGCGACGAGGGGCTGGAGACCATAGAATGGCTCTCAGTGGACTGCACCCATGCTGGGGTGGCCGATCCTTGGCACAGCGACACGGAGGTGAAGATAGAGAAAACGGGCACCGTTACCGTCAACGGCAAGAAGACCGCCGGCTACTGGGACGGCACCGTCACATCGGAAGACAAGCCCCTGCGCCTGAAGATACGCAACATCTGCGGCGACGAAACCGTCTTTGTGCTATGACGGAAGGTGCGGAACAACAAAAGCAGGAGTAACTTCACAGTCACTCCTGCTTTATGATAGGTATTAGCCTTGTTTAAGGTAAAAAGATTGTTTTCAGGATAACGATGCAAAGTTACAAGTAAATACGGCAACTTGCAAGCACGCCGTATATGTTATTTAACATAAAATGTAAATTTTGTATAAAAATACGCATTTTGTTTAAACCTTTCCGTGGAAACCTGCTATTCCGGCTATGGGACTGCGCAATATCTTCCCCGTTTTCAGCCCTTCCTGCGACGCGGCGGCCTTCAGTTCGTCCTCAAAGACGTACGCGATGCTCCCGGCAAAATTAACCGGCATCTCCGGATGTCCGTACGCCTTTACGTTACGCGAAAAGAAGAGGCGGAACGAACTGACAAGCATTTCGTGTATGCCCGGCTCCCCCCTGTGGTCCGCTATGAAAGGCGCCAACGAGGCGAGAAAACGGTTGGGGAGAGGTTTCCTGTAGACATTCTCTATGATGGCTTCTGTGGTGAGGGCGTACTGTCTGAAAAACTTGTCGCGCAAAGAAGACGGCAACACACCTTTGAGCAACAGCCCCACAAGAGTGCGTCCGAGCACGGCGCCGCTCCCTTCGTCCCCAAGTATGTAGCCGAGGGGCGGAACGTTGCCGGCAATCCCTCTGCCGTCGTAGTAGCAGCTGTTGGAGCCTGTGCCCAAGATGCAGGCTATGCCGGGTTTGTTGCCGCACAATGCGCGCGCGGCGCCGAGCATGTCCGTGTCCACTGTCACCTGAGCGCCGCGGAAAGTCTGCATGAGACAGTTTCTGACGGTATCGGCATAAGGACGCCGGCACCCCGCGCCGTAGAAATACACGCCCGCACAGTTCCAAGCGGAGGGAAGGTGCGGCATCAGCTCACCGTTCAGGACAAACAATATGGCATCTTGCGAATCCCTTACAGGGTTGATGCCTGTAGTCCTGAATTCCAAAATGCCATTTTCGGCGGATACCGCCATCCAGTCCGTCTTGGTGGAACCGCTGTCCGCCACAAGAATGCAGTCAACCATCGGTCCCCCGGGCTGTCGTCAGTTGGCGGGTGTTTCCGCGGGAGCCTCTGCCGGCGCGTCCGCTGTCGACGGCTGTGCCATGCCGGGTATGTTGTTGGGGTTGGTGGCCGCCTGCTCGGTGGCCTGTTCCATCATGACAGAGTCTGTGGATGCCGTGCCGTCGGAGAGGAACGCTACACTGACAACGCTGAGGACAATCATTGCGGCAGCCAGACTCCATGTCGCCTTTTCAATGAAATTCGTTGTCTTTGGAGCTCCCAGTATTTGGTTGTTGTTGGAATAATCGGCAGCCAGGCCTCCGCCCTTGGACTCTTGGATGAGCACAATGAGGCACATCAACACTGACGCCAAAACAACGAGAATAACGATGGAATTGTACATGTTTTGTAGTTTTACTTGTTTTTGTTGTTTAGAATTATTTTTTCCAAAAATCTTATTTGGTCTGCAAAGTAACGGTTTTTTTTCGGATATTTCAAAGATAACTGCCTTAATATTTTGATAGCGTTCCCAAATTTGCCTTGTTTGATATATATTCCGGCCATAACCTCTGTCAAAATCTCGTTGGGTGAGGAACTGTCGTCATTCTCGGTCAGATTTTGGGGAGCCGCGTCCGGGGCTGTGTCCCGCAGCACTATACGGTGTGTGTCGTCTTGGAGGAACTCTTCCACCGCTCCGCCTCCGTTGAGGGGTATGTCTTTCTCTTGCTGCGAATTTTGTTCTTCGTTCTGCATGATGTACCCGATGTAGTCCTGCGTGGCGTCGATACGGTGGTTCCGACGGCCCTCGCTGACAGGTTGCTGTTCCAGGAAATCCTGTATGACATCGGAAGTGAGTTTGGACTTGTCCTCGGTGTAAACTCCGCCCACATACTTGCGGCGTTCCTCCACCTTGGAGTAGTTGGGTTCCTCCACAAGGTGGAAGACAGCCCTGCGGTCGGGCAGCAACACGGAGCTTTTGCGCAGCTGTTCGTTGAACTGCGGCGAATGTTGCCTGTACAAGGCTTGCAGCAAGAGGATGCGCGCCGAGTGGAAATACGGGTATTCACGCACCATGGACTCCAGTTGGGTTATGGCTTGCGGCCCCATGGAGTCGGGGCGTCTCATATAGTCTACAAGGTGTCTCTGCATCTTTCTGTGTTTTATATGTGTTACCAATTTGCCACGGTGGCGTTGAATATCTGTTCGGCAATGTCTTTGACCATCTGTGTCACGAGTTCCTCCTGGACAGCCGTCAGTTGCTGGCTGGCGTCATATTCCGTGGTGGCGGAGAACTGCCTTTCGAAATCCTCGGCATGGTTCTTGGTGTTGGTGAAACGCACGTTCACGGTCATCTTCAGCTGCACCTGACTGCTGTAGCCGTCGCTGGAAATGCCCTTGTTGAACTGGTCGAAGCCTGTTATCTCTCCTGCAAGCTGGAGGTCTCCGTTCTTCTTCACCTGCCTTAGTTTGGTCTGCGAGGCAAAGATGTCGGTTATCTTGTTCTGGAACATACTTTGCATGGGAGCCCACACATACGCGCTGCGCAGGGGGAAGTTGTCTATCTGTATCGTTTTTGTCTTCTCGTAGTCGATACTTGCCCCGTTGAACTTGTAACTGACCTTGCAAGCCTGCAACACGGCGCAAAACAAGCAAAGGGAAATGACGCCGGCCGTGAAAGCCGCCTTCTTAGTTGTCGATTCCATAGGCCTTAATCTTTCTGTACAACGTGCGTTCGCTGAAACCGAGCTCATTTGCCGCATCCTTCCGTCTGTAATGGTTGCGCTGCAATGCCTTCAGGATATTCCTCTTCTCCATCTCGTTGATGTTGAGCACATCCTCGTCCAGGACTTCCTCCGCCGTCTGTATGTCCGTCTCGTCACGTATATCACGCATGGCTGCCGGGGAGGGTGCGGCATGGCCGGGAGACACGTCAACAGAAGGCATTGCCGCAGTGTGCTGCACCACGGGAAAGGCGTGGGCTGGCACTTCCCCTCCGCCTATCTTCTGTTTGATCACATCCACCTCGTTTCTCAGTTCCATAACCGCGCGCATCAGCATCTTCAGTTCCTGTTCGTAACTGTATTGCCCCCCGCTTTTGGTTTGCTGGGAAACGAGCGCAATGCCGCGCTCAGTGTCCGAATTGCGCACGATGCCGTAGTTGGCAAGAATCTGCGGCGTAAGCACCCTTTCGTCGGACAAGATGCTTATCTGCTCCACGATGTTCTTCAGCTGGCGTATGTTGCCTGGCCATTTGTAGCTCATCAGCACCTCTTCGCCTTCCTTGGAGACGGACAGTACGTCGTGTATATTGTACTTTTCGGCAGTGATGTTGGCGAAGTACTTGAAGAGGAGCAACACGTCCCGTCCTCTCTTGCGGAGCGGCGGAATGTTGATGTTGATGGTACAGAGTCTGTAATATAAATCCTCACGAAAACGTCCCTCGCGTATGGCGTTGGGGATGTTGACGTTGGTGGCTGCCACTATGCGCACGTCCGCCTTCTGCGGAGTGTTGCTTCCCACACGTATAAATTCTCCTGTCTCCAACACACGCAGGAGGCGCGCCTGGGTGCTCATCGGCAACTCGCCCACCTCGTCGAGAAACAATGTGCCGCCGTCCGCCACCTCGAAATACCCTTTGTGTTCCCCTATGGCACTGGTAAACGACCCTTTCTCGTGGCCGAACAGCTCGCTGTCTATGGTTCCCTCGGGGATGGAGCCACAGTTTATGGCTATGTACTTGCCGCCTTTTTTCTTCCTGAGGCTGTAGTCGTGTATAAGGCGCGGCACCACCTCCTTTCCCACTCCGCTCTCCCCTTGTATGAGCACCGAAAGGTCTGTAGGCGCCACCTTAAGCGCCGTCTTCAAGGCTTCTGTAAGAGACGGGGCGAAACCTACTATGCCATAGTTGTTTTTCAATGCAAGGAGTTCCTTGTCTGTGTTGTTGGCCATAACTAATACGCTTTTTCTAAGTCGTGACACAAAGTCTTTTCTGTCGGGGAAAAACGTCATTCCACGTTCTTCCTGTCATCTTCTCTCTTGTCGCGGAACAACTTCTGCAACGGGTTGGTGTGAGCGGTGTCGTATTCCTGCCTGTAACGGACAGTGTCCGTTGCCGTGTAGATGGCGTGGCAGAGGTCCGACACTGCGGTGTCTCTGTCCGACGCCAAGGTGTGGGTGGTATAAAGTACGGGCTTACCGCTTGTGGTGACGCTCTGCACTCCGTACCCCTCGGACATTTTCTTGAACCACTCCTCCGCTTGACGTTTCTGCATGGTGACTGCCCCGTCGAAACATTTGTACACCTCGGCATTGAAAAACTCGTCGAAGCTGTAAACCCCATAGTTGATGAGCTTGGCTTCTTCCATCTGCCCGAGAAGCGTATCCACGTCCTGCCTGTCGTCAGCCAATATCGCCACAAAGGGACTGATGCGGCTGAAATCGCGCTCGAGCATCAAACTGAAGTCCTGAAGAACCGCCACGTCAAGTTTGTCCGCCACACGCACACACACGTCCTCTGCGAACAACACTCCGCATCCGTCGGCTTTAAGGTTTTCCTGTCCCGAACAGACGACCAACGCGTCAAGGCTTTTCTCCTCCGAAGCCTGTGCGGAAACCGTCTCGGCAGGAATACCGTTGCCGTTGCCGGATGTCAACTGGTACAAGTTCAGCCTGTTGTCCGTCACCTCATCCAAGCTCTGTATGCAGAGGAAATTAGTCTGCAAATCCACGGCCTTGCGGCATTTGAGAGCCTCATCCTTGTCTCCATACACCACAGCCGTACAGAGTTCTTGGAGCGTGGGATTCTCAAAAGCCCTCAGCACTGTCTCGTATCCGTCCGTGTCTTCTATTATGATTCCTATCCTTGGCCTGTCCATCTTTTTTTCAGTTATTTTTTCCGTTTTTCCCTTTGCCTATGGAGTCTTTCTCCTCAACGACACCGGTGTCTATAAGTGAGTACTGCTCCTCCGGCAGCAACAGTGTATAGAGCGACCCCTCCAACCGTCTCATCAACCCGCGCTTCATCCTCTCCGGGGCATACACAAATCCCTCCACCACCACCACTCTGTTGGTCTCGGAGTCCACCCGGCTGTGGCTTACGAACGGTCCGCCCATGGCATCGTCCTTCATTATCCACAAGCCGCGCATCTCCATGGCGTACCTGTGGTGCACCACTATAGGTTTCACCAACGTGCAAAGCGTATCGGTCTGCATATACATTCCTGGCTTCTCGCCGGGAAGGTTAACCTTCATTACAGAGTCGCGCTTGTGTATCAAATACTCCTTCGTAAACGTCTGAGGCCCCTCGTATTCATAGCTGTACATACAGATGTTCATCATCCCCGACGCCGTGTTGTTGCTCGTCCACAGGAAATTGTCTCCCAGTTTGTAGTTCTTCAATTCATCGGGGGCGTATAACTTGCAGAAGAACGTGCGCCATGCCAAATCGTAAGTCACCTTGGAATATTTCTTGCTCAGCTGCTTGATAAGCCGGTTCATTTCCGTGCGTGTAAGAAAATCCACCACTTCCTGGCGGTGCTCCACACAGAATTGACGCATGCTTTCCTCGCTCGGGGTGTTGATGGTCAGTATCACCTGGTCTGTCGCATACCTGTCCCTTGCAAAACGCATCCTTGTCTGCGTAAACTGCGTCTTGTCGATGTTCACCATGATGATGTTTCTGAATATCTTCATAGCGTAATCAAGATGCTTCGGGTCTGCCTGCGATATGCGGAACGACCTCTCGCTCTGCGGCAGTCCCGGCACGTCGGTATCAAGTATGTCGAACAAGGCTCTGCCCGCCGGAGCTTCCCATGTCTTGGTATCCAAAATCACAAGCACCTCGTATGGCTGTCCGCTTGCCTGCGGAGAGCCCATTCCGTTGGTGCAACTGCCCATGACGTGTGCCACAACACAGACGAGGCTTATGATGGAGAAGTTCTTAATTCTTGTCTTCATACACGTTATAATGTTACAGTATATCACGTTGTCGCGTTTGTTTTAGATTTCATGCTGTGCAGAAGCCCGCAAGCGGCAAAGATGTCCTGTCCCCTGCTTGCACGTATGGTGGCTTTCACGCCATGGTTGGTGAGGTAGTCGCGTATCCACACCATTCTCTCTTCGTCCGCCCCGCGAAACGGAGTGTCCGTTATCTCGTGAAAACGTATCAGGTTTACGCGGCACTCCATGGACGAGAGCAGGCGCGCCAGTTCGCGTATGTGGGAGTCGTCGTCGTTGTATCCGCCGAAGACTATGTATTCGAAGCTCAGCCTGCGTTGGCGCGTCCAGTCGCGTTGCCTCAGGTCTTCCAAGATATTGGCCATTCCGTACGTCTTCTCGGCAGGCATCATGGAAAGACGCTCGGCAGGGAACGGAGAATGAAGGCTTACCGCCAAATGGCACTCACTCTCGTCAAGAAACCTCATAAGCCCCTGTCTGATGCCGACGGTGGACACGGTTATCCTTTTCGGACTCCATGCGTAACCGTAGTCGGACGTAAGTATTTCAACGGCCCTCAGCACGTTGTCTATGTTGTCCATAGGTTCTCCCTGTCCCATGAACACGACGTTGGTGAGCCTGTCCCTTTCCGGAAGCGAATAAATCTGGTTCAGGATGTCCGACACCTGCAAATTCCCGTGAAAGCCCTGCCTGCCCGTCATGCAGAACTTGCACCCCATGCGGCACCCCACCTGGCTGCTCACACAGACGGTAGCGCGTTCGCCGTCCGGAATGAACACAGTCTCCACCGTCTGCCCGTCCGCTGTGGGAAACAGGTATTTGCCTGTGCCGTCCACGCTGTATTGGCGGTCGCACGGCTCTGAGCATCCTATCCGGAAATGTTCGCCCAACATCTTCCTGTTGCCAAGCGAGATATCCGTCATTTCGTCTATGCTGCGGACGTGCTTGGCATACAGCCACTTGGCCATTTGGGCGGCGGCATACTTGGGCATACCTGTCCTCTCAGCTACCGTACGCAACCCGCACAGCGTCATACCCAAGAGGTTTTCTTTCACGTCGACAATATCCTTGCTTTGCATAATTATGTTTTGCAAAGATAAGTTTTTTTTGACGAATTAAAGCACCCTATTCATTTGTATGGACATTTTTTAATGTATTTTACATAAAAAAACACACCTGCGTTTGGCAACAATCATTTTATTTTCATACCTTTGTTACGGTAATATTAAACTAAACCTATTGTACAACATGAACTTTAGAAAAATTTCAAGTGCCGCCATCTCTTTGATGCTCTGCGCAACGTCTTACGCACAGAGCACCAGTCCGAACACTAAATGGCATTGGGACAAGGGCACTATCGTTGTGGAGACTCCTGTAAGGGCCGAAGGACAGACTCATGCGTTGGGGTTGACCACGCCAAAGCTGGCCACCGTAAGAGTGGGTTTCGTGGGGCTTGGCATGAGGGGGCCTGGAGCTGTGGAACGTTTCACGCACATACCCGGAGTGCAGATAGCGGCTCTGTGCGACTATGAAGAAGCGCGCGCCGAGGCGTGCCAGAAGTACCTCCGCGAGGCGGGATTGCCGCCGGCTGTTGTCTACAGCGGAGAGAAGGGCTATGAGGAGCTTTGCAAACGCGCGGACATAGACCTCGTGTATGTAGCCACCGACTGGGAGCACCATTTCCCTGTGGCCAAATGCGCGCTCGCCAATGACAAGCACACTGCCATAGAAGTTCCTTCCGCCATGAATCTTGAACAGTGCTGGGAGCTCATCAACCTCTCCGAATCAAAACGCAGACATTGCATGATATTGGAGAACTGTTGCTACGACTGGTACGAGATGAACGCTCTGAACATGGCACAACACGGAGTCTTCGGAGAGATAGTACGTGTGGAGGGCGCCTACATCCACAACCTCGATCCCTTCTGGGACTGGTACTGGAAGAACCCCGACGGGTCTGACCCTGACAAGCTGGGATGGCGCATGAAATACAACATGGAGAACCGCGGCGACCTCTACGCCACACACGGGATGGGCCCTGTGGCACAAGCTTTGGACATACACCGTGGAGACCGCATCACCACTCTCGTGGCAATGGACACGAAAAGTGTACACGGCAAGCAGTACGTGAAGGACAAGACAGGCAAAGAACCCGAGAACTTCCGCAACGGCGACATCACCACCACACTGATGCGCACGGAAAACGGCAAGGTGATGGAGATTGTGCACAATGTGATGACCTATCAGCCGTACAACCGCCTTTACAAGCTGGAGGGAGTGAACGGATATGCCACCAAGTATCCCGAAGAGCACTTTGCCTTGGACGGTTCCGCCGTGAAAAACAGCGGAATACCGCAGGTGGACAAGCTGGACACACACGCGTTCATGAGTGACGAGCAGCAAGCCGCCCTCATAGAAAAATACCAACACCCCATACTGAAGAAGTACGGAGAGATGGCAAAGCAAGTAGGCGGACACGGAGGAATGGACTTCATCATGGACGCACGCATGGTTTATTGCCTCCAGAACGGACTTCCCCTGGACATGGATGTGTACGACCTGGCTGAGTGGTGCTGTTTGGGAGAGCTTGGCTCGCTGAGCATGGACAACAATTGTGCGTCGGTGGCGTTCCCCGACTTCACGCGCGGATACTGGAACGTGCAGAAGGGCTTCCGGCACGCCTTCGCTTCTCCCGAGGATGAGGCGGCAGCGGAGACCGCAGCCAAAGAGAGCACCGAGGCTCAGAAGAAAATGGCACAGAAAAAGAAACTTTGGGAGAAATACGATAAGGCTCAAGCTAAAAAGAAGAAATAAAACGCAAAGGTTATCATGTATTTATCCGACGAGAGGCCGTCTCTTCCGATTGTTCAGAAGAAATAGCCTCTCGTTTTTTTATTCTGATGTATGGAAAAGGGAGAATTGAGAAAACTGATACGTTCCAGAAAAGGCGAGTATTCAGACGACGATTTCAGGCGTATGTCGGAAGACATCTGCAGGAAGGTAAGGAACGACAATGCCTGGAGTGCGGCAAGCACCATATTGCTGTACCATCCGCTGAGCGACGAAGTGGACACACGCCCGCTGATAACGGAGGCGGCAGTCTGCAAGCGCGTACTGCTGCCCGCAGTTGACGGCGACAGTCTGTCGTTGCGAATATACGAGGGGAAGAACTCCCTGGCGAAAGGCGCTTTTGGAATAATGGAGCCCACAGGCGCACCCTTTCCTGTGGACAGATACAATGAAATAGACCTTGCGGTAATACCGGGCATGGCATTCGACCGCAACGGACACCGGCTGGGCAGAGGCAAGGGGTACTACGACCGCCTCATTCCGCTTCTCCCCCACGCCTTTCTCATGGGTGTGTGTTTCCCTTTCCAACTGCTGTGCGACGTGCCGTCCGAGCCACACGACATGTGCGTGCACAGGACAGTGTCCGCACTACCCTAAGACCTGCTCCAAGGCCTTTGCCACACCGTCCTCGTCCACGGAGAGCGTCACAATGTCGGCAGCCGCCTTTACCTCATCGGCGGCATTTCCCATGGCCACTCCCACGCCCACATGCCGCAACATCTCTATGTCGTTGCCGCCGTCGCCGAAAGCCATTGTCTGCTCCAACGGTATGCCGTAATGGCGGCACACCACGTCAATGCCCACAGCCTTGCTCACCCCATGCGGTATGCAGTCGGCAAACGCCGGATGCCATCTGTAAGCGTCGCACCCCATCAAGACTTTGCCCATTATCATATCCTCCTGCTCTTTGGTGAAAAACGCCACCACCTGCAGGATGTCCATATCTTTTGCCTCGCTTATGTCGAACTCCGGAGGCAACGGCATGTCAACGAGCTTGAAGACCTCGTGCACCGACTCGTCGGCATCCTCAAAGCCATGGCCAACCAACCTGTTTTCGGAGACAAGAAACATCGGCAGAGAATGTGTATGCGCGTAATCCGTCATCCGCTGTATATCTTCCTTGCTTATCGGATGTTTGTATATCACACCGCCGCCTTTCTCAACGATATACGCCCCGTTGGTACTTATCACGCCGTCGTAGTCCACGTCCTCCACAGTGTCGAGGAATGTCATAGGTCTTCCTGTGGCCACGAACACCTTGACACCTCTCTCCCTCGCCTTTCTTATGGCCTCAAGCGCCGAGTCCGGAACTCTGTGCGTCTTGAAAGACACCAAAGTCCCGTCCACGTCAAAAAATATAGCCTTCACCACAGCCGTCAGAACTCAAAGACGTGCACGATACGCATCAAACTGAGGGCTCTTAACTTCTTGGCGCGCTGCTCATCAAGTTTTCCGTGCTTGAAGAGGCGTTTGTTGTACTTCCACCAGTTTAGCAGCTTCTGGCCTTCCTCCTTTTTCTTGTCGGGGAGTTGGTGGTGCTCTTGTATATAAGCTTCCAACTCCAAGTAATTCCTGTTCCAGTTGCGTTCGAGTACTGGACTTACTCTTTTAGCAACGTTTTTACCCACGTTGTCGTTTTCTGGCTTGTGGTTTTCTGTTTCCATTTTTCGTTTGTTATTTGTTAGACACTGTTTCTGTTTTCGTTTTCTTTTTCCGCCTCTTCTTCGGCATGGAACAAGAGTATTGCCCCGCCCCACATCGGCAGATGAACCCTAATTGTGTCGTTGCCGTTGAAGCTGAGAATATGTCTGTCATTGGTAAGCATATCCACTGCTTCAACCCTGTCCGTTTCTTTCAAGTTCCATATTTTGAACAGGTGTCCGGGTATGTTAATGTCTACCGTCTGTGCCGAGCCCTCGAAGTTGGCCGCCACCAACGCCACGTTTTCCCCACAGTGCCGCAGGAAAACATATTGCCTGTGCAGATGCGGATTGACGTACATGACATCGAAGAAATCGCCTTCGGAGAACGCCCGTTCCGACAATTTCAGGCGCAGCACGTCTCTGTAGTAAGCCCTGAGCTGTCTTTCCTCTTCGGTAAGTGCCGAAGTGCCGAATTTCCCGCCTGATCTCCACCGTCTCACGGTGTCCACAGTCCAATAGTCGAAGATGGTGGTCCTGCCGTCCTTGCCGCTGAAGCCCTCCTCGTCCATGCCTTTCTCGCCGAGCTCCTGCCCGAAGTAAATCATCATGGGGTTTGTGTACATGAGTGCGCTCACCAACAGCAGGGGTTTGCCCTTTGCGGCATCCCCGGCGAAGAACGGAGACGCTATCCGCTGCTCATCGTGGTTCTCCAGAAAGTAAAGCATGTGTCCGCGGATGTCGTCGACATTCTGCCATGTCCACGTTATAGAGTGTGCCGGCGCGCTTCCCTGCACCACACGCTTCAGCGTGTCGTAAAGTCCCACCTTGTCGTAGAGGTAGTCGAAATGTCCCTTTCTGATGTATGCGCGGTATTCGGCGGGGTTGTACACCTCCGCTATGAAGACAATCCCGGGATGCACCGCCTTCACCTGTGCGATGGCCCACTCCCAAAACTCCACTGGCACCATCTCCGCCATGTCGCAACGAAATCCGTCCACGCCTTTGGCCGCCCAAAACAGCAGTATGTTCAGCATCTTGTGCCATGTGTCGGGCACCGGACTGAAGTGGCACGCTTTGCCGTCGGAAAAATCCACTCCATAGTTGAGTTTCACAGTCTCATACCAATCGTTGCGTCCGGGCCATGCGTGGAAGACATCGTTGCCGGTGGCGCGTGCCGGCATTTCTGTATAAGTGGCGTGGCCGAGCACACAGTCGAGATGCAGAGGTTCGCTGGGAATGTAATAGAAATTGTTCCCCGCGGAGAAAAACACCGTGGTGTCGTCGCCTTCGCCAAGGTCTCTCTCGTTTGGCGGCAAGGAGTCGGAACTGTACTGGCGTGCCACATGGTTTGGCACGAAGTCTATAACCACGCCCAGCCCGGCACGGTGCGTCCGGTTTACAAGACTCTCAAATTCTGCCATTCTCTTGGGCACGTCCTCCGCAATGTCAGGGTCTACATCGTAGTAGTCCTTTATGGCATACGGGCTTCCGGCCTTTCCCTTCACCACGTCGGCGTTGTCCGGACGTATCCCATACTCCGAATAGTCGGCCTGCGTGGCGTGCTCCATAATTCCCGTGTACCATATATGAGTGCAGCCAAGGTCGCGTATCTCACGCAAAGCCTTGGCTGTGAAGTCCCCCATGGTACCACATCCGTTTTCCTGTCTGCCGCCGCCGCACACGCACGTCGCGCTGTCGGCTCCGAAAAGACGCGTGAATACCTGGTATATTGTCATTCTATTCCTGTTATCGTCACCTCTGCCACACCTTTCGCTATCTTGGCTATCATCCCCTGCAAGGCTTTGCCTGGTCCGCATTCCGTGAAGTCGGTAGCGCCTGCGGCTATCATGTTCTTCACCTCCTGTGTCCACAGCACGCTGGCAGTGAGTTGAGCCTTGAGGTTGCCCTTTATCTCATCGGCATCTGTGTGCGCCTTGCCGTCAACGTTCTGGTATACCGGACACTGCGGAGTGTGGAAGCAGGTCTTCTCTATGGCTTCATACAGTTGCACTCTGGCGGATTCCATAAGAGGGCTGTGGAAAGCGCCGCCTACAGACAATACCAGGGCACGCTTCGCTCCGGCTTCCTTCAACTTTGCGCAAGCTGCGTTAACCGCCTCCACGTTGCCGCTGATGACAAGCTGGCCGGGACAGTTGTAATTGGCGGGAACCACCACGCCCTGTCCCTCCGCGCTCACTTCGCGGCACACGTTCTCCACCACGTCGTCGGGCAGGGCTATTACCGCTGCCATAGTGCCCGGCGCCGTGTCGCAAGCGGCCTGCATGGCCATGGCACGGGTGTGAACAAGCCTCAGTCCGTCCTCGAAGTCGAGTGCGCCGGCTGCCACCAATGCGCTGAACTCTCCAAGACTGTGTCCGCCCACCATGTCGGGGCGGAAATCCTCTCCAAGGCTGAATGCTTTGATGACACTGTGGAGGAACACAGCGGGCTGAGTCACCTTGGTCTGTTTCAGCTCTTCCGCCGTACCTTCGAACATGATGTCCGTAATGCGGAATCCTAATATCTCGTTCGCCTTCTCAAATAAAGACTTGGCTTCAACATTGCTCTCATAGAGATCCTTACCCATTCCTGTGAACTGAGCTCCCTGTCCTGGAAAAACAAATGCTTTCATATTTGTCGTTTAGATACGTTGTTTTTATACGTTGTTCATCGTTTTCGGGCGCAAAGTTACGACTATGCGTCCGAATTACCAAATTATTTCCTGTTTTTTAGTCGCTCAGCGAGTAAGGCTTTACCTCCCTTGCAGTTCCTCTCTTTTTGTTTGGACGAGCTCCCATGCGGAACTCTATCTTTCCTCCCTCCATCAGTTGCGAATGAGTGAAGTAGAGTTTGTCGTAGTCCTTGCCGTTGACACGTACGCTCTGCACATATCTGTTGCGGTCGCTCACTCCGTCGGCCTTTATCTCCAATGTCTTGCCGTTGTGGAGAGTCACCTTGCAGTAAGGCAGGTACGGCGCGCCCGTCACGTATTGGTCTGTGCCGGGACATACCGGATAGAAGCCCATGGCTGTGAAAACGTACCATGCCGACATCTGTCCGCAGTCGTCGTTGCCGTGCAGTCCGTCAATGTCGTTCACGTACATGCGGTTCATTATCTCCCTAAGCCAATACTGTGCCTTCCACGGCTGCGAGGTCCATGCGTAGAGGTAAGGTATGTGGTGGCTTGGCTCGTTGCCGTGCACATATCCTCCCATCAGGCACTCCTCCTCTATGTCTTCGTTGTCCTTGTAGTACACCTCGTCCAAAGGCACCGAGAAAAGGCTGTCCAGACGTGACACAAAGGTCTTGTCTCCGCCAAAGCACTCTATCATTCCCTTCACGTCGTGCGGCACGTGAAACGAGTAGTTTGCGCTGTTGCCCTCTATGAATCCCTCGCCGTAGGTCTGCAACGGCGAGAAGTCTTTCTTGAATGAGCCGTCCTTGTATCTGGGGCAGGCAAGCCCGAGGGCGGGGTTGAAGACATTCCGGTAATTAAGAGCTCTCTTCCTGTAAATCTCTGCCGTCTCCGTGTCTCCTGCCTTGAGCGCGGTCTTGTGGACAGCCCAGTCGTCGTATGCGTATTCCAGTGTGTTGCTTGCTCCGGTGGCACACTTGTCGTACGGCACATATCCGTACTTCATATAGTCTGTGAGTCCCTCCATCCATGGCGAAGTGGAAGTGCTCTTCATGGCCTCCAGCATAGGTTTCATGTCTTTCACCCCTATCTTCTCTGCCACATCCGCCAACACCGACACGGCGTGGTATCCGCTCATGCACCATCCCTCGTTGGCCATCAGGTACCAGACAGGCAATATGTGCAGCGCACTTTGCCGCTGTATGGCTATCATACTCTCCGCCATATCAGCCCCCTCCGAGGGTTTCAACAGGTTGAGCAACGGGTGCTCGGCCCTGTACGTGTCCCACAGCGAGAACACCGTGTAGTTCTTAAATCCGTCGGCCTGGTGTATCTCCATATCGTTGCCTCTGTACTTACGGTCCACGTCCATGTACAGCGAGGGATTTATCATGGTGTGGTAGAGAGACGTGTAGAAGAGGGTCTTCTGGTCCTCCGTTCCTTCCACCTCCACTACCCTAAGCTCGTTTTCCCAACTTTGCCTTGTCTCGGCAAGCAGTTGGTCGAAGGTCTTCCCTCCAGCCTCGGCTTCGAGGTTCGCCACCGCTCCCATCATGCTTACAGGGGAGAGAGCCACCTTTACCGTGAGCTGGTGCGATGCAGGAAGGGCGAATTGGAAGTATCCCACCATCTCGCGCGCCGCCATGTCGGGGAAGTCGTGGTGGATGTCCATCTTGCGCCAAAATCCGTTGTACTTCATCCTCTGTCTGTCCGTGTATCCGAAACGGGAAATGGGAGCCGACGTGGAAATGGCAAAATATGTGTAGTTCTGCCGCGCCCAGCCGTTGGTGATGCGGTAGCCGGTGACAAGCGTGTCGTTGACCACCCTCATGCAAGTCCACAGAGTCTTGCCGTCGTAGTTGTAAATGCCGCTGCCGAGGTCTACTATGAACTGCCCTTCCTCCGCAGGAAAGGTATATTGGTGTACCCCTACCCTTTGCGTGGCTGTGAGTCTCGCCATAATACCGTAGTCGTCCAGCCTCACTTCATAGTATCCTGCCGAGGACTTCTCCGTGGAATGCGAGAACGTCGACCTGTATCCGGCCTCCGGATTGTCGGATGTGCCTGGATTGGTGCGTATCTTGCCTGTCGTAGGCATTATGAGTATGTCTCCGAGGTCTGAGTGTCCGGTGCCGCTGAGATGAGTGTGCGAAAATCCCACTATGGTCTTGTCCTTGTGGCGGTATCCGGCACAGTATTCGTACACTTGTGTCTGGTACTTGCCGTCCACATTGTGGGGAACAGTGTCGGTCTCCGGACTTAGTTGCACAAGTCCGAACGGCGAGCATGCGCCCGGGAATGTGTGCCCCATGCCGTTGGTGCCTATGATTGGGTTCACGTAGTCGAGTACTGTCTGCGCCTGCACATTACCTATGGCAAAAGCACAAAGACAGAGTATGGAAAGTCTTTTCATTTCGGTGTTGTTGTATGGTTGTGTATGCGTTGACTTCTGTCGCTTGCCGCTCCGGATGTCACATTCATTTATCACTCAGGGCTATTGGCGAAAGAGTTTCTTTTGCCAATAGCCCTCGAAGTTCCTGATAACAATTCTCTATAAAAACGGAGTCTGCGACCTGTCACTCCGCTTTTGCCACATTCTCCATGAATTCCTTACAAGGCTTGAAATATGGAATGTCGTGGGCTTCCACTATCATTGTGGTGTTCTTGGAAATGTTGCGTGCCGTCTTCCTCGCTCTGTGCTTCAGAGTCCATGTGCCCCATCCGCGGATATACACGTTTTCCCTGTTGACGAGAGACTCTTTCAATGTGTCTATGAACCCCTCCATGCATGCGAGTATCGTGGGCTGGTCCACGCCTGTCTTTTCGGCGACGGCCTTTACCAATTCGATTTTTGTCATATCCCTATATCTTTTATGTTTTTGTTTGTAAATAATATTCGGTGCAGTCGCTGAGTAGCCTGTTTTTTACTTAACGAGTGCAAAGGTACGCAAAGTTATCATTTAGGCAAAATTTTGAAAGACAATTTTTTTGCGGTTTTGTATTTTTCGTCCGTCCGACAAATGCATAGGTATCTTGGATATATGCAAATGTGGAAAGTCTGTGTCTCAAAGCCTTTCGTATCCCCACTCGTCCAAAACCTCTCCCCAATGTTCGTTCACCAGGCTCACCGTGAGCGGGTCGTACTGATACTTGTTTTTCTTGTAGCCTCTCTTGCCGCCTATATATTTTTCTATGTCGGCCATCGCATCTTCCCACCCTGGTATTTCCAGCTTGTCATAGATGTCGTGCGTAATACCGTACGCGTCTTTCTCTATGTCTTCAAACTTCACCTCGTAGATGTGTCCTTCCGGCACGTGTTTTTTTTGCTCCTTGTAGGCATGGTACATCTCCATGTAGTTGCGCAGTATGTTGTTTTGCAGTTCTTCGTCGTCAATGTGGTGAAGCTGCAGCGGCTTTATGGTGTTTCTGAAGAAGTTGCGAGTGCTTTCAAACACGGTGTAAGGGTTTCTCATCAGATATACGAAACGGGCGTTGGGGTACATCTCATGCAGAACCTTTATCCTGGAAGTGTGCGGAGGATTCTTGCTCAAATACTGTGTACCTCCCGTGTTCCAAAGGCTTATCTTCACCAACTGTGCGAAGCACTTGCGGAACTCGTCCAGTTCGTCCTGCGTAATATCTTTGAAAGTGAGGTATTTGTCGCAATACTCGTTCATTCTTTTTGGAAAGAACCAGAAGTTGTAATAGTTGCAAGGACAAGCGTTGTTGATGGC
>CAVHCL010000115.1:0-8334 GCA_963634425.1 Bacteroidaceae bacterium | reverse complement strand
CAGCCAATTCCATGTTGTCAGTCGGCCTTTTGTCCGGCATAAGGAAACTCATGGTCGGTTTGAAGAAACCCTGCATGGCCATCACGTAATGCGGAAATACGGTTTGGTACGTAGTGGTATATCCGAAGTGCTTGTCCTGCGCAAAGATGTTGTGCACGAATGTGGTGCCGCTTCTCCAATGTCCGAGTATGAATAGAGGGTCGTACTGCAGCGGTTTGTCCTGCAGCAGTTTCCTGTACCGGCGTTGCTGTATCGGCACCATCACGCTCAGCATCCGGCAGATGCCTTTGGTGAGGCAATACTTCACTCTCTTGTCTTTATCCACACATTGTCCGTGCGTCACTCTCTTAAACGTGTTCCAGTCCGCTCCGACAAGCGTGTTGACCGGCAATTTGCTAAATTCCAAAAGCCCCATTTGTCTCAGTCTTCCTTTATTATTCTTATTTCCAGCCCTTGCTTTGACAATGCTCTCACAGCCTTCTCTATGGCTTCGTAGTGTTCCTTGCCTATCCCCAATCTTTGGAGGTCAAGTGTGGGCGGTTCGTCAGTGTATGTCTCGTCCGTCTCCAACGGCCGCAATATCATGCCCACCGCCGAGGTGTTGTTGGTGATGGGGTCTATCACAATGAAGGCTCCAGTGGCTCTGTTGTCGGCATAGGTGTCAAAGAAGAGTGTCTTGGCGGTGATTATATGCACACACCCTATCTCGTTGAGCACCATGTCCTTGCCTTCAGTCTTTTCCAACGTGTTTACGTCGACGCGGTAGAGTATCTTGTCCACGGTAGCACGCGTGGTGTTGGTGTTGTGCTTCAACAGGAACTGCTTGCCTCGGTCCATGGGTTCTTCGTCCATCCATACCATCATAGCCTCCAGCGAGCGTCCCACATACGGCACGTTGTCGGGGTGCACGAGCATTTCCCCGCGGCTGATGTCTATCTCATCCTCCAACGTCAATGTCACACTTTGAGGGCAAAATGCGAGTTCGGGCTCGCCGTCGTAGGTTACGATGCTTTTAATGCGGCTTCTCTTCATGCTGGGAAGAGCCACCACCTCGTCTCCCTTCCTCACCACGCCGCTTGCCACCTTGCCGCAGAAGCCGCGGAAGTCAAGGTTTGGCCTCAGCACATACTGCACAGGGAAGCGGAAATCCTTCATGTTGCGGTCGAGGTGTATGGGCACGGTCTCCAGGAACTGCAGCAGGCTGGTGCCGCCATACCATGGTGTGCGTTCGCTTTTCTCCACCACATTGTCGCCCTCCAGTGCCGAGAGCGGGAAACACGTCACGTCCTCTATGCCGAGTTTTGCCGCCAGGGCTATGTATTCGTCCTTTATCTTGTCGAAGACATCCTGCGCGAAGTCCACCAAGTCCATTTTGTTCACGGCCAACGCCACATGCTTAATGCCGAGTAGCGACACCAAGTAGGTATGCCGCCTTGTCTGCGTAATCACTCCTGTGCGCGCATCCACCAGTATGATGGCGAGGTTGGCGGTGCTTCCGCCCGTTATCATGTTGCGCGTGTATTGTTCGTGTCCCGGCGTGTCGGCTATGATGAACTTGCGTGCGTTGGTGGAGAAGTAGCGGTATGCCACGTCTATGGTGATGCCCTCCTCCCTCTCGGCTTTCAGTCCGTCCAGCAGTAGCGCATAGTCTATCTGTCCGGCACCTGCGTTGCCCACTCTCTGCGAGTCTCGCTCGAGTGCCTGCAGCTGGTCTTCGTAAAGTTTCTTGCTGTCAAAGAGCAGTCGCCCTATGAGTGTGGATTTACCGTCGTCCACCGACCCTGCGGTGAGCAGCCTCAACAAGTCTTTCTTCTCGTCGGCGTCGAGGTAGGCCTTTATGTCTATATTTTTGTCTGCCATTGTTTTCGGGGAATGTTTGTGTTTATTATGTGGTTGTTCGGCTTGTGTTGTCAGAAGTACCCTTCACGTTTCTTCTGTTCCATGCTTGCCTCTTGGTCGAAATCTATGACGCGTGTGGTGCGTTCGCTTTTTGTGGTAGTCATCATCTCCTCAACTATCTCCTCTATGGTTGTGGCGTTGCTCTCCACCGCTCCCGTCAGCGGCCAGCATCCAAGTGTGCGGAATCTCACCATGCGTTGGTGTATCTTTGGCACAAGTTCTTTGGGCAGACGGTCGTCGTCCGCCATGATGATGTTGCCGTCCAGTTCCACGCAGGGACGCTCCTTGGCAAAGTACAGCGGCACTATGGGTATGTTCTCCAACCTTATGTACTGCCATATGTCCAGCTCTGTCCAGTTGCTCAACGGGAACACGCGTATGCTTTCTCCCTTGTGTATCCTGCTGTTGTAGATATCCCACAGTTCGGGTCTCTGGTTTTTGGGATCCCATTGGTTAAACTTGTCCCTAAAGGAGAAGATGCGTTCCTTGGCTCGGCTTTTCTCCTCGTCTCTGCGCGCTCCTCCGAACGCCGCGTCAAACTTGTACTTGGCCAACGCGTCGAGAAGGGCTTTTGTCTTCATGAGGTCGGTGTGCACCTTACTTCCGTGGGTGAACGGCCCCACACCTGCCCTAAAAGCTTCCATGTTGCTTTCCACTATCAGGTTCCATCCGTGTTCGCGTGCGTATTTGTCACGGAACTCTATCATCTCCCGGAACTTCCATTTAGAGTCGATGTGCATCAGCGGAAACGGCACTTTGCCGGGTGCGAAGGCTTTCTCTGCCAGCCGCACCATAACGCTCGAGTCCTTGCCTATGCTGTAGAGCATTACTGGGTTCTCAAACTCGGCTGCCACTTCCCTTATGATGTGTATGCTCTCAGCCTCCAGTTCCTGTAAATGCGAAAGTCTGTATTTTTCCATACCTATGTCGTGTGTGTATTTTTCTCTTGTGTTTGTGCGGTCTTTTCCGTTATCATATTAGTCACTTTGTCCACACAGTCGCGCAGTGTCAGCACCGCTGTGTCTATGTTTAGCGTCGGATGGAGCGGCGGCTCGAACGGTGCCGACACCCCGGTAAAATCCCTCACTTCTCCGCGTCTTGCCTTGGCATACAGCCCTTTCACGTCGCGGCGCTCACACTCCTCTATGGGTGTGCTCACATACACTTCCAGGAAGTCGTTGTCGCCCACTATGCCGCGCGCCAGTTCCCGCAAGTCTTCGGTGGGACTTACAAAACAGGCAAGTGTCACCACTCCGGTATGTACGAAGAGCCGTCCCACTTCGGCTATCCTGCGTATGTTCTCCCGTCTGTCCTCAGGCGAGAACCCAAGGTTGTTGTTGATGCCTGTGCGTACGTTGTCGCCGTCCAATATGCGGCAGAGCACGCCCCGGCGGTGCAGCTCGCGTTCCACTCCCATGGCCACGGTACTCTTGCCGCTGCCGCTGAGTCCTGTGAACCACACCATCACGCCTCGCTGTCCCAACAGCCGTTCCTTGTCGGCACGTGTCATCATCCTGTCGTATATGGGGTAAATGTTTTCCGTCATGTCGTGTGCGTGTTATACCATGTATGTGTAATATATGTGTGTGTCGCCGTCAGTAGAAGAGCGGTATCAGGAATACGCTCAAGAAGAACACTATCATGTTGAGCGGCAGCCCCACCTTTATGAAGTCCGTGAACCTGTATCCCCCAATTCCCTGTACTATGAGGTTTGTCTGGTAGCCTATCGGTGTGCTGAACGAGGCACTGGCGGCGAAGCAAATGCAGACGAAGAGCGGCGTTGGGTCTATACCAAGTTTTACGCTTACGCTGGCGGCGAGAGGGAAAGCCAGTGCCGCCGCGGCGTTGTTGGTGATGAGTTCGGTGAAGAGGTTTGTGATGATGTAGAGTGCCGCCAATATTATGTATATGCCGTTGTCGGCGTGTTTCGCCTGTTCAGCCACTCCTATTATGCAGCCAGCCACCATATCGGCGAAGCCACTGTTTATCATGGCTTTACTTATACCGAAAGCGCACGCTATGGTAATCAGCACATCCCACGAGATGAACTTGGTGTACTTGCGTGTGGGAAAGAGTCCTGTCCATGCCATCAGCATGGCGCAGCATGCGGCGCAAAAGAACATGTCCGGCCTCACGCTCAGCCCTAAACTTCTCACGGCGGGCAGCTCTCCCACTGTGGCTCCTGCTATCATCAACACCATCAGCACTATGGCGAGGTATTTTTTCTTGCGGCTCAGTTCCGGTTCCTGTCCCACCACGTTCAGCATCCAGAACACACGGCTTTCGCCCCATGTCGGCACAAAAGTCTTGTCGGCGTCAAGTATCAGCGTGTCGTGCTTGCTCAACGGGAGGTTCATCCAGTCGCCCTTCATCATCTCTCCGCTGCGTCGTATTCCCTTGACGGTGGCTCCGTAATGTCTGTAGAAGTCAAACTCGCGCAGGGTCTTGCCCAATCCAGGGAAGCGTGTGTGCAACATGGCCTCCACCCTTACCAAGTCCGGGTCTGCGGTCTCCGTGTCCTCTTCGGCCTTCCTGCTGTCCGGCAACAGGTATTTTGCCACGAATATCAGATAGAATAGTCCGGTCAGCACTATGAAGAGTCCCACCTTGCTCAATTCAAACATAGCCAGTCCGTGTCCGCCCTTCACCACTCCGTCGCGTATGCCGTCGCGTATGAGTCCGTCCAGAACAAGATTGGTGCTGGTGCCTATAAGTGTGCACATACCGCCCAATATGGTGGCATAGCTGAGCGGTATGAGAAACTTGGTGTCGGGGAGTTTCATCTTCCTTGCCCAGTTCTTTATCATGGGGGCGAATATCACCACCACCGGTGTGTTGTTGAGGAAAGCCGATATCAACGATATGGCAGGCAGAAACCTCATGTTGGCGTTCGTCACGGTAGCGCGTCCCGAGGGCAGCAGTTTATACATCATCTGCTCCAGTATGCCGCTGCGTCTCACTCCCTCGCTCACCAGATATAGGAGAGCCACGGTAATCATGCCTTTGTTGCAAAATCCCTCCAGGCATTCGTCCACTTTCAATATTCCGCCGCACATCAGCAGCACCAATGCCGAGAAAAGTATCAGACCCGGCCTCAAACGGTCGGCTATCAGTGCCCACAGCATCCCCACCAGCACCAATGCCATATATATGCTTTCAAACGTCATGTCTCAGTATCTTCGTCTTTAGCGGCAACACCTGTTTTCTGTTGGCGTTACAAACATTCATATCAGTCAAAATATCAACAAATCACTCCGCATCCGTGCATTCTCTACTGTGGATGTAGAACCCTCGCAATGTCCCTCTGGCGCCACCGTCCAGATTGCCGGAGTATGGAGTGATGCTTCCCGAGAGTCCCGAGTCGTACGCTCCGTTTTCCACCTGTATTCCATTTGCCGAGTAGTTGTAGCTGGCCTCAAAAGTGATGGTGGCTGGCCGTCTGTCGGGCAGTGCCTCCCGTCCGCAGTATGCCTCGGCGGGGATTACGAGTTCCCAAGATGGGTCTCCGTTGTCCAGGCCGTCGTAGTTCGTGTGGGCTTTGTATTCTATCACGCTGTCGGTCTCCGCAAGGGTTGTAGATGTGCGGTCGTACACGGGCAGCGTCAGCGTCCAAGTGTAGTTGGTGGCGTTTATAAGATGCCCCTTGGTGGCCTGCACTGCCGTGACGGTAATCTGGTCTCCTGCGCGCAGGGTGTTAAGTTGGGAAGTGGTAAGCTCCACTCCTCCACGTTCCACCTTAAAACCCTTCCATGTCGGAGGGTACGACACATACTCTTCTTTGTCGTCACATCCTGTCGCCACAAGCACAAGAGCGGCAATTGCCATTGACATGTATCTTCTCATCATCATACCGTTATATCTTGTTGTTGTTCAAGTTTCTGTATGTCTATTACTCCCATCTTCTTCAGTTCCGTGTAGAGCCTTTGTACTGGCAGCCCCATCACGTTAAAGTACGATCCTCTCAGCTCCGTCACCCCAACGTATCCTATCCACTCCTGCACCCCATAGGCTCCGGCCTTGTCAAAAGGACGGTAGCGGCTCACATAGAATGCCGTCTCCTGTGGGGTGAGCGCCGCAAAGGTGACATCTGTGACGCACGAGAAAGCCCTCCTCTCCTCCGCAGTAGTCAGGCACACGCCTGTTATCACCTGGTGGGTGCGTCCCGAAAGTGTGCGCAACATCTCTTCGGCTTCTTCGGGAGAGTGTGGCTTGCCCAGCACCTGTCCGTCCACCCACACTATGGTGTCCGCTGTTATCAGCAGTTCTCCGGGCTTCAAGGCGTAGGCATCCGCCTTGGTGCGCGCTATATATAATGGTATCTCCTCGCGCCGCAGCTGTGGTGGGTACGACTCGTCTATACCGTCCTTCACCCTCACTTCAAAGGCGAGTCCGAGCCCCTTCAGCAGCTCTCTTCTGCGCGGCGACGCACTGCCCAGTATTATCTTACACACATTCACCATCCGAAAGCCTTTGCGTCCGACATCCATTTGCCCTGCGCCCTCAACACCTGTTCCACCACATCGCGCACGCATCCCTCGCCACCGTCAACGCTGCTGACGTATATGCTGATGTCCTTTATCTCGTGTACCGCGTCAGCCGGGCAGCACGGACATCCGCAGAGCTTCATCACCGCATAGTCGGGTATGTCGTCGCCCATATAGAGTATCTGTGCGTCGTCAAGACCGTATTTCTCTTTCAACTCTCGGTACTTCTCCGTCTTCACGGCACACCCTGTGCACACGTCCTGTATGCCCAACGATGTGTAACGCATACGCATGGAGGGTGTGTCGCCCCCTGACACTATGGCCATGCGCAGTCCCTGCTTCACAGCCAACTGCAAGGCGTAGCCGTCCTTTATGTTGACAGTGCGCAATGGCTCTCCGTCCGCCATGGTCACAGTAGTACGGCTGAGAACCCCGTCCACGTCCAGGAACACGGCTTTTATCTTGTTGAGGTCGTAGTTTATCATTGTGTCATGTCATGTTGTGTCTTCTGCCGTATGTCCGCGGCATGTATGTCCTGGCTTACAAGTCGGTATATGTCGGCTGCCGGCAAGCCTTCGAGCATACGCAGATGCGCGTCCATCACTCCGGAGTCCCACCGGACGGCAGGTCCGGTCTGAGCCACGCACGGGCTCATGTCGTGCACCTTGGCGGCAGTCTCGTCTATGAGTGGCAGCATTACGCTGAAAGGTATTCCTTTCTCCTCAAGCAACCTTTCGGCTATAGCCATCATCCTGTTTGTGAAGTTGTTGCAGAAAACGGCGGCCAGATGTATAGTTCGCCGTGTGTCGTAGTCCGCCACTGTGACGTTCCCGCTGAGTGTACGCGCCAACCAAAGCAGGGTGTCAAGGTCTGTGTCACTCTCCACGAACATGGGCACACGGCTCATGTCCACCTTCCTGTCCCTACTGAATGTCTGCATGGGATACATCACTCCCCTCCTGCGCTGCGGCAACACGTCCACCGGCACGCTTCCGGCGGTGTGCACCACCAGTCCGTCCACGTCCCCTATCTCCTCTGCCACCTGCGCTATGGCGGTGTCTGTGACTGCTATCACATATATGTCGGCATCGGACGGTATGGCGGCACGCCGCATACGTCCGCCCACTTCCAGCGGCGGAATGCCGCAGCCACGCAATGCCTCAGCAAGATGCGAAGCCACGCGCCCTGCTCCTATCAGTACAATTCGCGGTGTACCCTCTCCCATTTCAACTTGTCCTCGTTCTGAGGCTTACGTTCCATGCCCTTATAGCCTATGGCCACCATGCACAACACGCGTCTGTCCGACGGGATGTGGAGCAACTGCCGCACGTTGTCCTCGGCATCGTGTCCGTCACTGTCGCTCCGTCCTCTCACCTGCACCCAGCAGGAACCAAGTCCCAAGTCCTCCGCCTGCAGCATCAGGTGTGCGGCGGCCAGAGAGCAGTCCTCCATCCAAGTGTCGCTCACCCCGGGGGCTCCTGCCACCACTACAGCCAAAGGCGCACCTGCCATGAACTCGCCGCCGGCATCCTTCGCCGCCGCCAACTTTCCCAGCATGGCACTGTCCGTTACCACCACGAACTCGTAGCTGTGGAGACCCTTGCCGCTCGGAGCCATCAAGGCAGCCCTCAAGAGCAGTTCTATGTCGCCGTCCGCTACTCTGTCGGGCGTGAACCGCCGTATCGAACGACGGACGCTTATCAGTTTTGCGAAACTTTCCATAAATATAAAAGTATTCCTTTTTGTCCCTAAATTACGGTTATCCTTTGCAAAGGTAATGGATTGTTCCCGAATGAGCAAACATAAACGTACAAAAAATACTGCCAAAAGCTTTGTCGGTTTTTTGGACACCTGCAAAAACGTGTGGAAAGCCAACCGCAATAAATGTCTCCACTTTACGTTTTAATGAACAAAACAAGCACTGAGAGAGAAAGTAAAAACAGATGCTAAA
>CAVHCL010000114.1:11472-13037 GCA_963634425.1 Bacteroidaceae bacterium | reverse complement strand
CCTCTACACTAAAGGAGCTCGCTTCCAAGATTGACACGACCAAGATGAAGACACCATCGTTTATGATGGTATTGATAGGCATCGGCGCATATGCTTACCAACGAGAAGACGGTGTATGGGTCGTTCCTATAAGTTGCCTCAGAGACTAAGTAATGCCCAAAAACAGCTGCCTAAACACTACCGTGCAAAGGTACAGTTTTTATCCCCAAACGCAAAAACAATTCGGGCAGTAATTTTAAAAAATGGACGGCAGATGTAATAATAGCGTGGAAAGAGCGTCTTATGATAAAACGACGGTAACGAAAACGATGACAGACAGACAACTGGTAACACTCATCACAGGCGGCAAGACGCAGTTGTACAGCGATATCGTAAGCCACTACTCGGCTATGGTCTTTGCCAAGGCTATGGGCGTGGTGAAGTGTACCGATCTGGCGGCAGAGATAACCCAGCAGACATTTGTGCGTGCCTATATGCGGCTGGACGAGTGGCACGGACAGGAGTCCATAGGCCCATGGCTGACCACCATAGCCGTAAGGCTGGCCATCACCCAGATGGACAAAGCCCGGCGATACCGCACCCAAGCGATAAACGACAACACGCAGGAAGAAGAATATTCCGCCGAACGCGAACACCGCCTACAGCGTATGGAAGAAGCCATAGCCCGACTGGGCGAGCCGGACAAGAGCATCGTACGCATGCACTATTATGACAACGAAAGCACGGCAGAAACAGCCAGAAAGTTGGGGCTGTCACAAGCCAACGTGCTGGTACGCCTGTACCGCATACGACAACAACTGAGAAAACGATTGGAAAATGAAGAATATGAATGAACAGGAATTGGACAGCCTTATCAAGGAGACAATAGAACGCCTGGTGATGCTCGACGGTATCAACAAAAGCGTAATGACCGAGATACGCCACTCTGCCCTAAAGCGGCAGATATGCCGATGGACGCGCATAGCAGCCTTTTCCTTTGGTGTGCCTGCGCTTACTGCTGTCAGCTCAATCATGGCTGTTGGCATAGCCGACATGAGCAGCCCTGTCACAGCCATAGCCACCATTATGAGCGGCTTAATATTTGCTGCTTCGGTAATAAGCCTTATCTGCAATTTTTCTATCACGGACATGTAATAATTGCACACATAGCCGGTCTTAAGACAAACAAATTATCAACAATTAAATATCAACTATTATGGATAAAATACTCGCTGTTACACTACTTTTAGGTCTCCCCGTCGTTGCCGTCATAGCTGCCGCATGGATGTCTGTAACAAAAACTCGTTGTAAGTACAAAATGAGCAGCGAAATTATAAACAGCGGAATAGACAAAGACATCGCAAAGATGCTGCTAAATGCAAGAGACACAAAGAAAAAATCGTCACTTAGCTTCGGCGTCCTGCGCATAAGTCTAATGCTGATATTCCTTGGTCTCGGCGCAATTGTAAGCTCCAGGATAGGCATGAGCGCATTATACTTTGTATACCTTGTTATGGGTATGGCCATAGGAGGTGGCTTGGGGTTGCTCATCTCGTTTATCATTGAGTGGCTGTTCTTCAAGCGTC
>CAVHCL010000114.1:0-11462 GCA_963634425.1 Bacteroidaceae bacterium | reverse complement strand
GCCGAATAGACCGATAGTGGCAATCGAAAACACCAGACAAAAAAATGTGTGGTTTCCTTTGCATTTACCATTCTAAATTGTACTTTTGTACGCAAAATAGTACAATATATTTGATAAAACAAGCAAAAAAACACACATTGGTTATGAAGAAACAATGTCTACGTCTCATCGGCAGAGTCATTATAGCCGCAACGGCTGCAATGCCACTGTGCTCATACGCACAGGAGACGACAAGCGTCGCAAATGTCGACATCTGCGTGTACGGCAGCACTCCCGCAGGGATAATGGCTGCGTATACCGCCAAACAGAAAGGAAAGAGCGTGTTGTTGGTGTCTCCGTCCAAACGGCTCGGAGGTATGACCGCTGGAGGCTTAGGATGGACAGACATAGGCGACAGCGTCAGCCACAGGCGCATAGTCAAAGGGTATGCGCGTGAGTTTTACCGCCGCATAGGACACCACTACGGCATGGCATCGCCCACGTTTTATTTCGAGCCCAAGGTGGCACTGGCGACATTCAAGGGTTTCTTGTCCGAAGCGGACATCAAGGACAGTGTGGACATCTGGTACCAATGGCGGATTGTGGGTGCCTCCAAGACTGACGGCATGGTGAACAGCATAACGCTGGAATACGCCTCCGCCCCTGACAATACACCACAAAGGACGGTGAACGCAAAGATCTTCATAGACTGCAGCTACGAGGGCGACCTGATGGCGAGAGCCGGCATCTCGTACACCGTGGGAAGAGAGTCCTCCTCGAAGTACGGAGAGCCCGAAAACGGAGTGCAGTGCCTGAACAAACACCAGTTCTGCGATGGTGTAGACCCGTACGTGGTACCCGGTGACCCGTCCAGCGGACTGCTTTGGGGCATACTGCCGGAGCCTATGGGAAAGAAAGGAGAGGGCGACAACCACATACAGGCTTACAACTACCGTATCACGCTCACCAAAAACAAGCCTTTCCGCGCTATCACGGCCAAAGTGCCCGACAACTACGACCCTTCGCGTTACGAACTGTTGTTCCGCTGGATGGAGAAGAAAGGATGGAAGGGGTATGGCGACTGTCTGAAGTGGAGCTACATGAAGGACAAGTCCGGTCCCAACGAGTGGAACGCCCTGAAGACGGACAACAACAACAACGGAGGGTTCTCCACAGACATGATAGGCTACAGCTGGGACTACCCCGAAGCCACATACGAACAGAGGGACTCTATAGCCAAACTGCATGAGGACTACACGAAGGGGCTTCTGTATATACTTTGGACAGACCCGCGTGTGCCTGCCAACATACGCGAGGAGTTCGTGAAGTGGGGCTACCCTCTGGACGAATATGAAGACAACGAGAACTTCACTCCCCAGCTCTATGTGCGCGAGGCGAGACGTATGCTCGGACGCATGGTGATGACGGAGGACTACTGCTTGAAGAACAAGGAGGTTGATGACCCCATAGCGTGGGGAGCATACACCATGGACTCGCACAACTGCGGCAGATACGTGGTGGACGGCATGGTGAAGAACGAGGGCGACGTGCAGCGTCATCTCACCAAAGGCCCTTACGGCATCTCCTACAGAGCCATCACTCCCAAAGAGGAAGACGCGCTCAACGTGTTGGTTCCCGTATGCCTTTCCGCCTCCCACATAGCATACGGCTCCATACGCATGGAACCTGTCTATATGGTTCTCGGGCAGACCACGGCTCTGGCTGCCGTACAGGCGATAGACGAACACCAGTGCAGAGTGCAGCAGGTAGCCCCTGAGAGATGTATAAGCCAGCTTGAACACGGGTTGGAAATGCCGAAGAGTGAGACGCAGCCGTGCGACAACGGCTCTGTGTCTGTGGACATCACGGACAGGGTGCTGGAGAACCCCTCCTTTGAGAATGCCCTCACCTCCACAGCCAAGCCGCCGTACGGATGGACAGAGTCGCCGGCAGGCACCACGTTGCAGAGAAGCCTTACATCCACCCCGTCGGGCAAGGACGGACAGAAAGCATACGTATGCAAGCCAGCCAAAGACAAGACCATAAGCACCCCTCTGCGTCTGTACCAGCTCGTCCCGTCGTCAAAGTTGGGAGCCGGCATATACAAAGTGTCGTGCCGTATGTGGGTGGAAAAGGACTATTACGGCACATGCTGCCTCTTTGCCTCTAAAGGCGACGGCACAGGCTGCAACGTGCAGTATTGGAGTACAGAACCTTATTACCGCAACGGAACGTCGGGCTACGACAACATTGACTACACAGACTTCCGCAGTTCCTTCGCCGGTCATGCGGGAGGCTTCAACAGCTCTTCCGCCCAAAACATGCAAAGAATGGCCGTCTACATCTGCCTGTCCGAAGGCGACGACATGATGTTGGGCATCCGCACCAACAGTGCCAACCAGGGAGCGGACAAGGCAGGAGCCGGATACTTCATCGTGGACGACTTCCGCATCCAAAGGGTGAACAGCATCCCTCTGCCGCAGGACGGGTTTTGCGACAGCGTGCTCACCAACTACGACTTTGAGCTCGACCCTCTCGGCAACCTTTACGACAGGAACGTGAAAGCCGTGAAAAACGAGGCTGCGCGCGGAGCCATTTTCGGATGGCAGTGCTGGCCAGCATGGACAGACAGCTACGGAGGTGTGAGCGACGGCACCAACCTTGAGGACAAATGGGCAGGATACGTGGCATCTGAGAGCGGCGTCATCCCCAATGACTTCAAACTGTACCAAACCATACCTTCCTCCTACATCACCCCCGGTGTATTTGAGGTGAGCGCACGTATGTGGCAATACCAAAGCAAACTGGGAACGGCACGCCTGTACGGAGCTGCCGGCGGACGGTGTGCGGTGCAGTACTACGGAACCAGCTCCAAATATCCCGAGTCCACGCTTACTGAGGGCGAGACTGCCACGTTTGCCAATCTGTCTTCCAACACAAGCAACGGACGCGTTAACGAGATGTCCCTGAACGTGGAGGTAAACGAGGGGGAAGATCTGGAGGTTGGCGTAAAGAGCGGCTACGGATCGGAGGCAAACCGTATAAACGGAGCCAACCACGGAAAGTTCTATGTGGACTACGTTCGTGTGAACAAAGTCTCTGACCTACCCGTGACGTTAAGTGAGACCGCCGAGGAGAATATGGCCAAACCGCGCAACTATACCAACCAGGTGACTCTACACAAGACTTTCGTCAACGGAGAATGGCAGACTCTGTGCCTGCCATTCTCTCTGACGGCTTCGGACATCGCCGCCATCTTCGGCAAAGGTACGGAAATAGAGGGTGCCACGGAGATAAAGGCAGGTGTTCCGTGTCGCATACGCCCTACGGACGTACTGCCCTCCCCTATCGTTTTGGACGGCGTACGCATAGAGACGGACGAGGCAACGACTCTTCGCGGTGAAGAGGAAGACCTTGTGGGAACGTTCGTCGCCACAGGTCAGTGCCAGGCCTTCAGCGCATATACAGTGAAGCACAACGACGACACGGACGGAGTAACATCCGTAGGCGACACCAAGACACCCATCCGCATCTACGACCTTTCCGGACGCAGGGTGGACACTCCCCTGCCCTCACAGATACATATAGTAGGTAACAGGAAGGCGTTGGGACTAAGCAGTCACAACGCCAATGTACAGTTGAACGCAAAGGAGCGTTGCGAGGGATTGTAGACAGGCACACAGGCGATGCCCTTGTCGGGGTCTTTCAAGCGGAAGACACGCTTCCATACAGGCAGCATCCAGTACCCTACCCTCGCACTGAGAACACCCACTCCCGCACCGGCTATCACATCGTGACACCAATGACGGTCGTTGGTGATGCGGAGCACACCTACGCTCGCAGCCACGCTATAAGCAACAAGACCGCACCATGGTCCAAACTCTGTGCGTACAATCTCCGCTCCGGTGAACACCGTGGATGTGTGTCCCGACGGGAAAGAGTTGTGTGCGTCGGAGTCTGGCCTCTTCTCCCTAATTGAGTATTTCAGACCGTTGGCGAGCGCAAATGTGCAGACGTATGCCGTGCCTGCCACCAACAGTCTGTCCCTAACGCAATGCTTGGACTTCACGCCGCATACCGAAAGGCCTACGTTCAGCACCAAAGGCGTGTACTGTATGTAATCGTCTATTTTCACACGCCGGACTCCGGCATCCACCACCTTTTCATGTATGCTTTGCGAGAGTTTTTCCATAGGCGAGCGGTGTATGAGCCCCACAGAACCTACGGCAATGAGCGAGACTGGCAACACGATCTTCACAGGACGGAAATTCCTCTCTTTGTGTCCGTCCTGCACAGACTGAGCGACGCTGTCTGGAAAAGCGGCAGTATGCACGTCCTGCGCCGCAGCAAACAGCGTGCAGAGAAAAAGAAGCGCTACGGCAGACAAACGCATGAAACCTGCCACCCTACCCTTTCCTGTTTTGCCTCCTTACCGCCACGAACATACATCCCGCACCAAGGAGCACGAACGGTATGCTGAGAAGCTGTCCCATGTTCAGCAACATACCGTCCTCAAACGCCACCTGGTTGGCTTTGGTGTACTCGATGAAGATACGGCTGGCGAAAATGAGCAACAGGCACAGCCCGAAGAAGAACCCGCTTCCAACCAATGCCGGGCGGCGACGGTAGAAATACCATCCGATGAAAAAGAACACGGCATAACACATAGCTTCGTAGAGTTGTCCAGGGTGTCTGGGCAAAGGCAGTCCGTCACTGCCAAGGGTCTGCATGGCTTCCGAACTGTGGAAGAAACGAAAAGCCCAAGGCACGTCAGTCACCTTGCCTATTATCTCGGAGTTCATAAGATTGCCTATTCTGATGGCGCACGCACACACGGGAGTCACTATTCCCACGTTGTCCAGCACCTGTGCCAGACGGAGTTTCTGGTTGCGGGAATAAAGCACCAACGCCACCATTAACCCCAAGGTGCCTCCGTGGCTGGCAAGACCTTCGTACCCGGTGAAATGCCACGCACCGTCCGTCGACTGTTTTAACGGCAGCAGCATCTCCGCAACGTGGCAGAGATAATATTCCGGCTCGTAGAAGAGGCAATGTCCAAGACGCGCACCCACAAGGATGCCTATGAAACAATACATGAACATCGGCTCGAACTGCGTCTCCGTAAGCTTCTGCTCCCTGTAGAGCTTGTGCATAAGCAGGTACACCGCCAGCAGTCCAACGCACCAACACAGGGAATACCAGCGCAGGGCAACAAAGCCAAGGTCGACAGCCACCACATCGGGAGTCCAATTGACAAACAGAGTCATAGACTTAAACGTTGAAACGGAAATGCATGATGTCGCCATCCTGCACCACATACTCCTTGCCTTCCACTCCCATCTTGCCGGCCTCGCGTACGGCGGCTTCCGAACCGTATTTGATGTAGTCGTCGTACTTGATTACCTCGGCACGGATGAAGCCTTTCTCAAAGTCGGTGTGGATGACTCCTGCACACTGCGGAGCTTTCCAGCCGCGTCGGAATGTCCACGCCTTCACTTCCATCTCCCCGGCGGTGATGAATGTCTGCAGTGTGAGCAGATGGTAGATGGCCTTGATAAGTCTGTTGCATCCGCTCTCTTTCAGCCCCATGTCCTCAAGGAACACCAGCTTTTCTTCGTAGCTTTCCAGTTCGGCAATGTCTGCCTCAGTTTGCGCGCTGATGACAAGCATTTCCGCATCCTCGTTCTCTATGGCTTTCTTCACAGCCTCTGTGTAAGCGTTGCCTGTGGAGGCGGAAGCGTCGTCCACGTTGCAGACGTACAGCACAGGTTTGGCTGTGAGGAGGAACAACCCCTTGGCCGCGGCAGTCTCGTCCTCCGAATCAAAGGTGACGGTGCGCGCGCTCTTGCCCTCGAGCAGAGCTTTTCGGTATTTCTCTATCACGTCCAATTCCGTCTTGGCCTGTTTGTCGCCCCCTACCCTTGCGGCTTTCTCCACACGCTTCATACGGTTCTCCAGAGTCTCAAGGTCTTTGAGCTGAAGCTCCATGTCTATTATCTCCTTGTCGCGTACGGGGTCCACACTGCCGTCAACATGCACAATGTTGCCGTTGTCGAAGCATCGCAACACGTGTATGATGGCGTCACATTCGCGGATGTTGGCGAGGAACTGGTTGCCGAGCCCTTCGCCTTTGCTGGCACCCTTCACCAGCCCGGCTATATCCACTATATCGCAGACGGCAGGCACTATACGTCCCGGGTGTACGAGTTCCGCCAAACGCGTAAGCCGCTCGTCGGGAACACTCACCTGTCCAAGTTGTGCGTCAATGGTACAAAAAGGGAAATTGGCAGCCTGCGCCTTGGCACTCGACAGGCAGTTGAAAAGCGTCGATTTGCCCACGTTGGGCAATCCTACTATACCTGCTTTCATATTTTATGCTATGATTTTTCTTGTTATTCCGTGCAAAAGTACCGTATTTATTCCACATAGCCAAACGTTTGGCTTATTTCTTGGACAGGGCGGCATTGCTTGATGCGGAAGTCGTGAGTGCGGATGTAGAGGGTGTCTGCACGCGCGGATGATGCCCCACAACAGCAGGACACTCCACACAGTCCGTCTCGTTGCCGTCCACACTGAGGTGGATCTTTGCGGTGGAGTCTGCGCATTGTTCAACCCACACGCAGTACTGCGGTATGCTGAAACGCATCAAGCCGCGGCCGTCGCTACAGCTCTGCCACACACAACAGAGAATGGCGGACACCACCAGAGTAAACCTGCAATGTCCATCAGTGGGCCTCCAGCCAGTTTGTGCCCCATCCGAAGTCCGCCACTAAGGGCACACTCAACGTCACGGCAGACTGCATCTCCTCGATTACAAGGCTTTGGAGGCGTTCTTTCTCGTCAACAGGAACGGAGAAGTTGAGTTCGTCGTGAACTTGAAGTATCATCTTGCTGCGCAGTCCGCCCTCTTGCAGACGGCGGTAGATGCGTATCATGGCTATCTTGATAATGTCCGCCGCCGTGCCTTGTATTGGGGAATTTATGGCGTTCCGTTCGGCATAGCCGCGGACCACAGCGTTGGCGGAGTTGATGTCCGGCAGATAGCACCTTCGGTGGAAGAGAGTCTCGGTGTAGCCTTTCCTGCGGGCCGTCTCTATGCTCTCGGTCATATACCGGCGCACCGCGGGATATGTCTCGAAATATCCGTCTATCAGAGCCTTGGCCTCGCTGCGGCTTATCTCCAGGCGTTCGGCAAGCCCGAATGCGGAAATGCCGTATATGATGCCGAAGTTGGCTGTCTTTGCCTTTCTTCGTTCGTCAGGCGTAACCTCCTCTATGGCTTTCTTGAACACTTTGGCGGCTGTGGCGGCGTGAATGTCGTGCCCTTGGCGAAACGCGTCTATGAGGTTCCCGTCTCCGCTGAGGTGAGCCATGATACGCAGTTCTATCTGGCTGTAGTCGGCACTGAAGAACAACTCTCCCCCGTCCGGGATGAAGGCCTTGCGGACTTCCTTTCCCAAAGCGTCGCGCACGGGGATGTTCTGGAGGTTGGGGGTCGACGAAGACAGACGGCCTGTGGAGGTGACGGTTTGGTTGAACGACGTGTGTATGTGACCGGTGGCCGGATTTACCAACAGAGGCAGTGCGTCTATGTACGTGCTGAGCAGTTTCTTCAGTCCGCGGAATTCCAAGATCTTCCCGACCACGGCACTCTTGTGCCTGAAGTTTTCCAACACCTCCTCGCTGGTGACATACTGTCCGGTCTTTGTCTTCTTTGGCTTGTCCGCTATGCGCATCCGGTCGAAAAGGACTTCACCCACTTGCCTGGGCGACGATATGTTGAAGCGCATACCGGCATCCTTGTATATCTCCTCTTCCAGCACCCCCATCTTCGCAGAGAACAGGGTAGAGGTCTTCTGCAATTCGGACGTGTCGAGCTTCACCCCGCAGCGTTCCATATAAGCCAGCACCGGCATCAGAGGCATCTCCATGTCGCGGAAGAGGTCCGCGCTCCCCTCGCGGTCCAGTTCCGGCAAGAACAGGTCTTTAAGCCTCAGGGTTATGTCGGCATCCTCGCAGGCGTAAACATACACTTCGGCGGGGGCAAGTTCCGCCATCGACTTCTTTTTCTTGCCGGTGCCTATGAGGGTGTCAATGTGTATTGTCCGGTAGTGCAGGTAGACCTCAGCCAGAAAGTCCATGCCGTGCCGCATCTCAGGATGCAACAGGTAGTGGGCTATCATGGTGTCGAACATGGGGCCTTGCAGCCTTATCCCGTGCATCATAAGCACTTGCAGGTCGTACTTCAGGTTCTGCCCTATTTTCAGGGTGCCGGGGTTCTCGTATATGGGACGGAACGCTTCCAGAGTCTCTCTGTCCTCATATACAGGCACGTACCAGGCTTCGTGCGGTCTGACGCTGAAGCTCAGGCCTACCAGAGCTGCCGAAATGGGGTCTGTGGAAGTCGTTTCCGTATCCATGCTTATCTCTCTGGCCCCGGAGAGTCTTGCCACGAGTTCCGAGACTTTTTCGGGAGTGTCTGCCAGATGGTACTTGTCTTTGGCGGCATCGTATCTGTCGTAAGTGCCGGCGGAGGAGGGTTGGGCGTCGGCGTCGGCGGATGGCCCGGAGGAGAAGCCGGCAAACAAGTCGCCCTGCACGGCATTGGCAGACATTTTCCTGCGCATCATATTGCGGAACTCCAGACGTTCGAACATTGCCTGCAGGGCATCCATGTCGGCGTCCTTCACTTTCAGCGTTTCCATATCCAGGGAAACGGGCACGTCCGTCTTTATGGTGGCGAGCCATTTGCTGTCGCGTATCTGCTGCATGTTGTCCTCCACCTTGCTTTTCAACGCCCCTTTCAAACGGTCTGTGTTGGCGAGCAGGTTCTCTATGGAGCCGAACTCGTTCACCAGTTTTGCCGCCGTCTTCTCTCCTATTCCGGGACAGCCGGGGATGTTGTCCACCGCATCGCCCATAAGCCCCAGCATATCTGCCACCTGCACAGGGTGCGATATTCCCCATTTGGCGTTCACCTCGGCAGGTCCCATCACCTCGGGAGCGTTCTTGCCGGTGGGCGGACGATAGATGCGCACACTGGCGGTCACCAACTGTCCGTAATCCTTGTCCGGGGTCATCATGAACGTCTCCACCCCTTGCCTGTCAGCCTGGTTGGCCAAAGTGCCTATCACGTCGTCCGCCTCGTACCCGGCCACCTCCAGCACGGGTATGTTGTAGGCGTTCAGCAGATCCTTTATGATGGGCACGGCAAAAGTTATCGCCTCCGGGGTCTCCTCCCTTTGCGCTTTGTAGGAGGGGAACGCCTTGTGCCTGAACGTGCCGCCGTGAGGGTCGAAAGCCACTCCGACGTGTGTGGGAGCCTCCTTGTGCAGAAGTTCTTCCAAGGTGTTCACGAAACCAAGAACGGCGGAAGTGTTCTCCCCCTTGGAGTTGACACAAGGATTCTTTATCAAAGCATAATAAGCCCTGTATATTAGAGCGTATGCGTCAAGCAAGTACAATTTAGGCATCATTTGTATCAAATTACGGCGTAAAATTATGCAAAAATTACGAGAGGGTCATCTTTTTTGTGTAATTTTGCAACTCAAAATGGCAAAAAGATGGGGCTCTTACAAGATATTCAGAAGCCTATACAGAAAGAGTTGGCGAGTTGTGCGGAACAGTTCCGCCAGACACTCCATCACGACAATCCCTTGTTGGCAACGGCTGTCAACCATGTTCTTAACGAGAGGGGCAAGATGGTCCGCCCCACCTTGGTGATGCTTTCCGCCAGAATGTCCGGCGAAGTCAACCAAAAGGTTATGGATGTAGCATTGGCGTTGGAGTTGCTTCACACGGCAAGCCTTGTGCACGACGACGTTGTGGACGAAAGCGACCGCCGCAGAGGACAAAAGTCCGTCAACGCCTTGATGACCAACCAAATTGCCGTTCTTGTGGGCGACTTCATCCTGAGCAGGGCCCTCCACCATGCCGCCAACACAGGCGACGCGCGCATCATGGACGCAGTGGCCGCGCTGGGACAGACTCTCGCCGACGGCGAGCTGCTGCAGCTTAGCAACATTGACACGGACATCCTGGACGAAACGTCCTATTACGCCGTCATAAGGAGAAAGACCGCCAGCATGTTTGCGGCAGCCGCACAACTCGGAACGTTGGCTGCGGGCGGAACTGACAACGACTGCGAACGTATGCGCCAGTACGGCCAGCTCGTGGGCTCCTGTTTCCAGATACGCGACGACATCTTCGATTACGAGGAGAACGATGTGGGCAAACCTGTCGGCAACGACATGAAGGAGGGCAAACTCACCCTGCCCGTCATACACGCCATAAACAAGACGCAGGACTGCGGCATGAGGAAGAAAGCCATGGCCGTACGCAAAGGAGAGGCTACCGAAGAAGACATAAAGGCTTTGGTGGCTTTCACAAAGGAGAAGGGCGGGCTTGACTATGCCCTGTGGGCGATGAGCGAACTGCGCGTGATGGCAGACGGCCTTATAGACGAGAGCAAGGACGCAGAGATAGCTGAGTCGCTACACAAGTTCGTCACTTTTGTGTCCACAAGGAACTTCTAAGCGGCATCGGCGGCTGTTTTGACTTGACATCCACAAGTCGGCGACATGACATCGGCGGATATTTTCGGTTGATAACGCTCCCCCAAAAAACATTTCCCTGCCGGGAGATTTTTCTTCTGGGCAGGGAAATGAAAAAGGGGATGGCGAAGCCTATTTCGTTGCAACAGGGCGGACGGAATAGTTATAATCTGAATCACTAATATATTCTTGGGTAATACTGGGATCCAGACTGGTGCCGAACATGAGGTAGTACACATATTCTTCACTATCCGACGAACTTGACCAATACTGGCTTTGTTCTTCATTCATGAGACTACCAAATTGTGACATTTTGCCCGCAATAGGGAAAAATATCGAATTGCCGTTCTTCTTACTCGTGAATGTATAGCCATTGACTGATTGATTGCTGCTGTTAATCTGTGTAGTCAGCGAATTGTTGCAATTGTTAAGGAGTTCTTGGAACTGGTCTTTGGTGGGCAAACTACAAGAAGTTCCCCACTCGCTAACAGCGTTACTGCGTTCTTCATAAGGATAGTAGTTGCCAAAGTCGGCAGCTGTCGAAGCACCGACGTTGGTCTCTGCCCAAAGCACACTCAGACCGAGGTCCACGAACGTGTGGCCGTTGATTACCTTGTTCACTGCCACTGGAATGACTGCCACAGGAATGGCGGTTACGCCTGCACGGGAAATGGTTACGCTGCCGCAGTCCACCTCAGTATCATTAATCTTTACCTTCAGATTGGTGTAGTCGCCAGTCGCCAAGGGCAGGTAGAACACTCCGACACCGTTTGTAGTTGCATTGCTGAAGGTGAAGGTCACCTTTTTGTCGTCTTCCGTATCGGTGGAAGCCGTGGCAATATTCGGATTATTTGGCAGGCCGCTGACCTTAAAGCCTCCCGAGAGCTGCTGGTCGGCGGTGACGGTGAGTGTGCCCGACTCGGCAGGCAT
>CAVHCL010000113.1:0-39000 GCA_963634425.1 Bacteroidaceae bacterium | reverse complement strand
CATAGCACCTATGGCTGTACGTTCATACAACCTATGGCTGTACAGGCATAGAATCTCTGGTTGTACAGCCATAGAAGCTCCGTTGTACAACTGCAATTTTGTGCAACAATTCAAGTTGAGTTCCTGTACATATGCCTGGCTGCAATACTAAAATGCCGGAAATATTTGGCAATAATCGCGGATAGGTGTAAATTTGCATAAAAATTAATTGCGGATAGGTGCGGAACAGCGCATTTGATAATCGCGGATAGGTGTAAAATCAACCAAAAACTAACTGCGGGTTATGAGAAGAAAAGTATATCGTCAGTTGTTGGAATGGAAGTGCGAACGGCATGGTGAAAGTGCTGTTCTTGTGAATGGCGCACGACGTGTGGGAAAGAGTTACATCGTGAAAGAGTTTGCCCAAAAGGAATATAAAAGTCATATTCTACTTGACTTCAACAAGGTGGGGAAGAATATAAAAGACCTCTTTGACAACTATCTCGACGACCTAGATACTTTCTTCATGTATCTGAGCAGCTACACTAACACGCCGCTCTATCCCAAAGAGTCCGTCATCATCTTCGACGAGGTGCAGTTGTTCCCCCGTGCCCGCACGGCCATCAAATACCTGGTGGAGGACGGACGCTACGACTACATCGAGACAGGCTCGCTCGTCTCCATCAAGAAGAACGTGGAAGGCATCATGATACCATCGGAGGAGGAAGAGATACTGATGCACCCGATGGACTTTGAGGAATTTCTCTGGGCGATGGGCAACGAGACCCTCATGCCTCTCATCCGCCACAACTTCGAGAAGAAGCATGAGATGGGGCAGGCGATGCACCGCAAGGCCATGGACTATTTCCGCCAATACCTCATCACGGGCGGTATGCCGCAAGTCGTGGGGAAATACGTGGAGACCAAGGACTTCAACAAGGTTGACCAAGTAAAGCGGCAAATATTGCACCTGTACCGCAACGACATACAGAAATACGCCTCGTCGTATGCGCCAAAGGTGACGAGGATCTTCGACACCGTCCCATCGCAACTACAAAAGCACGAGAAGAAGTTCATGCTGAAGGCACTGACCGAGGGGGCAAGGATGCGTGACTATGAGACGGCCTTCTTCTGGTTGGCAGATGCCATGATCGTAAACATGGCATACAACACGACAGAACCGAGCATCGGGCTTGGCCTGAACACCGATGACACCACCTTGAAGTGCTATATGGCTGACACTGGACTTCTCCTCTCGCATGCCTTCAACGAAAAGGCCATCGCGGCGGAGAACCTCTACAACAAGCTCCTTACCGATAAGCTGGAATTCAACGGCGGCATGGTAGTGGAAAACATCGTGGCGCAAATGCTGAGGACAGCCGGACACAGCCTCTATTTCTTCTCTAAATATAACAAGGAGAATGCTGAGGAGAGGATGGAACTGGACTTCCTCATTGCCAAGGATGCCATCACGACCCGTCACAACATCTCCCCGATAGAGGTGAAATCCACCAACAGGTACACACTGTCCTCACTCAAGAAGTGCATCACGAAATACGGCAACTACCTCGCCACACCCTATGTGTTGCATACTGCCGATGTAAAGGCGGAAGATGGCATCACCTTCCTGCCGCTCTATATGGTGGGGCTGCTGTGAGTAAAATCATGTAAAGTTACCTCAAAAATTAAGAATTGAAATATGGCAAGTAATATGGCACATCAAGATAAAGGAGAACTGGTCACAAGTTGTGATCGGTTCAATAGTTTGAAACACTCAACGGCTCGTTCATATGCTTTTACTGAGCAGGGAGTTTTTGTTTGAATACAAAAATTACGCATGGTTTAGAGACTCTTCCGCAATTATTCAGAGCATCTTGTACCACAGCAGCTTGAGCATCAGACTCGCTTTTCTCCCGTACGGGAGCGTGCGGCACAGCCTGACTGCATTCCACGCCTGCCCCATTGTGGTGCCCCTGTCTTTTATCACTGTTTTTGCGTAGAGGAAGTGCTCCCTTTTCAGCATATCCGTTTCTTCCTTTCCCAACGGCTTGCGCAGACCGTCTCCCCTTTTGTCATTGAAGTATAGGAAGATCCGATTCCTTATGGCATCTTCCTCAATTCTTCTTCTCAGCAGAGCCTGCCCTTTTTGGTTTAACGCCCTCAACTCTTCCGCTGTGAGGGCGCACCCCACCTGATACGGCAGCATACGGCTCCATTTCTTGGAGAACGTGCCGAGATCCTTTTCAAAATCTTCGGTGAAGGTGCCTACCGAGAAGTGTTCTATGCTTATGTCGCCAGTTACATACACGCCCACGCCCAATGCGTTTGCCTGCATACAGATGTCGGAGTCGTACAGGTGGAAGCCGTGGAAGGACCGGTCGTCAAAACGAATTCGCTCGAAAAGACTCTTCCTGAAGCACATCCACACGCCGTCCAGCAGAGCTACCCTTACCAAGTGTGCATTCCTTGTGTTTGTGGTGTCGTCGGCAATGTAGTATATGGGCTTTTCTCCGGGGACGGTGGAGCCTTGCTTCAAGTATGTGTGGCTTTTGAAGAACCTCCAGTCGGCACATTCCGGCACCACGCTTCCTCCCGCGACACCCAACGCGGCGACGTTTTCGTCTTCAAACACAGACTCCACGACCTTTCCCCAATGTTCGGTGTGGAATCTGATGTCTTCGTGCATAAAGCACAAGATGTCGCCTTGTGCCGTCTCCACCCCTTTGTTGTAGGCTTGGAAAATGTTGTGTCTGTTGTCGGAATTGTCTATGTGTACGATCTCGTATTCTGTCCCTACGGTCATGGCAATGTTGTGCGACAACGAATGGCCGGTTGTCCTGAGCCGCGAACAGATTATCAATGAAATCATGCCTTGTCAGATGTTCCTTGTTGTTTTATGTGATGCAAAAGTAAGAGTTTTTCTTTTGTTATATCCTCCGTCCGCCGGGAAAAGCTTATATCTGTCTTGTTTTTCCCATTTTCCGTGCTTCCTATAGACAGGCAACGTGCTTTGTGCATTATTTTTGCTACCTTTGCAAACCGAAAGATTATACACAACAGATGTTAAAGCAGTTTATTCTCTTGATGAGGCGTTACCTCAACCCATACAAAAAGTACCTTGTGTGGAGTGTCGTCATTAATTTCCTCTCGCAATGGCTGAATGTGTTTTCCTTTGTGGTGCTGATACCCATACTGAACATTCTTTTCAAGATTGACCAGACCGTGTACGAGTATCAGCCATGGGATTGGGGGCGCCTCGACAAAGAAGTCATAACCAACAATTTCTATGCGTACACCCAGGAACTCGTGGCACAGCATGGGGCGTTCTTCACCCTGGCTTTTATGGGACTCGCCCTCATTGTCATGACTGGACTCAAGACTTTCGGGTACTTTGTGTCGTCGGCTGTGATGATACCGCTTCGTACCGGGGTGGTGAGGGATATACGCATCGAGGTCTACAAGAAGGTGCTCCGTCTACCGTTGGGCTTCTTCACCAGCGAGAGGAAGGGCGACGTGATAGCACGCATGAGCTCGGATGTCAGCACGGTGGAGACTTGCATCACCTCTTCCGCCGATATGCTTATAAGACATCCCATAGCCATCGTGGTGTGCTTCTCCACCATGATTTTCGTCAGTTGGCAGCTCACGCTCTTTGTGGTGGTGGTGGCCCCTTTGGCGGGATACGTGATGGGAGCTGTCAGCAGGAAGCTCAAGGCACAGTCCATGAAGGTGCAGAACCTTTGGGGTGACATACTCACACAGCTCGACGAGACCCTCGGGGGACTCCGCATAGTCAAGGCTTTCATAGCGGAGGACAAGATGCTCAAGCGTTTCGCCGACATCAACGACACTTACCGTAAGAGCGTCAATGCGATGGCTATCCGCCAGAGTTCGGCACATCCCATGTCCGAGTTCCTCGGCACCATCATCATCGTCATAGTGCTGCTTTTCGGAGGATGGCTCATCCTGCACGGCACCAACCTCATAGACGCTTCCACGTTCATCTTCTACATGGTAATCCTCTACAGTGTCATCAATCCCATCAAGGAGCTCTCGAAGGCATCGTACCAGATACCTCTCGGTCTTGCCAGCATGGATCGTATCGACTGGATACTCAACGCCGAGAACCCCATAACGGAACCGTCCGCCCCCAAGCCTCTCAGCGAGTTTGAGGATTCTGTGGTGCTCAGCGATGTCGGCTTCTGTTATACGGAAGGGCGCAAAGTGCTCCACGGCATCAACCTCAGGGTGCAGAAGGGCAAGACTGTGGCGTTGGTGGGGCAGTCCGGCTCGGGCAAAAGCACATTGGCGGATTTGATACCGCGCTACCACGACGTGACGGAAGGCGAGGTGCTTATAGACGGAAAGAACATAAAGGATGTGCGTGTGCGCGACCTCCGCGCCCTCATAGGGAATGTCAATCAAGAGGCGATACTCTTCAACGACACGTTCTACAACAACATCGCTTTCGGAGTGGAGAACGCAACCATGGAACAGGTGATGGAGGCTGCCAAGATAGCCAATGCGCACGACTTCATCATGGAAAGCGAGCACGGATACGACACCATGATAGGCGACCGTGGAGGAAGACTCTCGGGAGGCCAGCGACAACGTGTCAGCATAGCCCGCGCCATACTCAAGAATCCTCCTATCCTCATTCTCGATGAGGCTACCAGCGCGCTGGACACGGAGAGCGAGCGTCTCGTGCAGGAAGCCCTGGAGAGACTCATGCGCTCGCGCACCACCATTGCCATCGCGCACCGGCTTTCCACCATCAAGAACGCCGATGAAATCTGCGTTCTTCACGAAGGGCGTATAGTGGAGCGCGGCACACACGAGGAGTTGATAGAGAAAGACGGCTATTACAAACGTCTTTACGATATGCAACAGTTGTAGATGCCCCAAAGTGCCGTTATGGAACGTTGTGTGGTGGTGATACCCATATATAAAAGCTCCATGTCCCTATGCGAGCGCGCGTCGTTGCGTCAGTGCGTCAGGGTACTCGGCTCTCACCCCATCGTCCTTGTCTGTCCGGAACATCTCGACACATCGGAGTACGACGAGTCGGCAGGCCGGGCATTGGACAGGAGATGCTTCGCACAGGAGTATTTCGTCGGCGTGGAAGGCTACAACCGACTGCTGCTGTCCGGCTTCTTTTATGTCGGATTTTCGTCCTACGAATATATGCTCATCTACCAGCTTGACGCATGGGTGTTTGAGGACAAACTGCACCATTGGTGTGCAAAAAACTACGATTACATCGGTGCGCCGTGGTTCTACCGCCACCGTTCCCGCGAGGATGGAGAACGTCTCTGGCTTGTAGGCAACGGCGGCTTGTCGCTGAGACGCATACAACGTTTTGTGGAGATAACGGGCGAGGGGAGGACGGTGCATTTCCCGTTCCGCCATATCTTTTCCGGGGATATGCGGCGTGTAAGCGACATTCTCAGGTATATGGGACGTGCTGTCCGGCTGAACGGCAAGACCTTCAGAGCCGTTGTGGAGGCGAGCCGGAAGCCATGGGAAGATCTGGTCTTCTGCCAAGAGCTGAGGGGTACCGACATACAGTTGAACGTGCCGCCGGTGGACGAAGCGTCCCTTTTCTCCATAGAAGTCTCGCCCCGGTATGTCTTTGAGGAGGTGAACAGGGGCAGGCTTCCGTTCGGATGCCATGCCTGGAAACGTTATCAGTACGAAGAGTTCTGGAAAGAACATATCCTGTTTTAAGATGGGGAACGAAATAACAAAAGAATGCCTGGAGGCCTTTGCCAAGGCCTTTGCTGAACGGAAAGCCCAAGGCGATGTCTTTGCCAAGTGCGAGGGGCTTGCAGGTTCTGTGCGCAGTATTCCGTGCTGCGCTGCCACGGATGCGGAAATGCCGGACGTGACGGTGATAACAGTATGCTTCAACCCCATAGCGGACGGACGGAAACAGGTGTTGGCACAATGCCTGGACTCTGTTCAGGCGCAGGAAGGCATCAGTCTGGAACATCTTGTCATAGACGGAGCGTCTACCGACGGGACGTTGGACTTGCTGTATGGTTACAAGCCTGTCAGACATACGCTAAGAGTTCTCTCCCTTAAGGACTCTGGCATATACGAGGCGATGAATAGGGGAATTTTTCTGGCAAGAGGGAAATATGTGGCGTTCCTTAACACTGACGATTTCTACCACGATGCCACAGGTATGCGCAGTTCTGTCGACGTGTTGGACAAGACCGGATGCGACTTCTCCTTTGCCCCGGTCAAGGTGCTGTCCGACAAGCCGAGGCGTTTCACCCACAGTTCTCCGTGTGCCTATCTGCGTCAGTTGTTCTGCCGTTCCGTAATATCGCACCAGTCCTTGCTCCTGAAACGTAGTGTCATGGTGGCTTTGGGAGGTTTTGATGAGGCTTACAGAAGTGCCGGAGATTACGAGTTTGAGTTGCGTATGCTGCTCGCCGGGTATAAAGGCTGCTATCTGGACAAGGCGTTTGCAAGCTACAGGATGACGGGGCAGTCGTCCGTGGATGTGACCCTTTCCATGAAGGAGACCGCCGTGGCGTTGTCCACGCTTTATACGCAGCACATGGGAGCTGATCTGGACGTGTGGGAAGCCTATCTATGGCACAGGTACAAGAAATGTCCGTCGCCGTCTCTCGACCAGAAGCTCAAGGCTCTGGCAAAGTCGGCTTTTATTGGAGTTCCCGACACACGGCTTTCGCAGGTGGCGGAAACGTTCAGGTATTTGTTGAAACGCACAAGATACGATATCGGCAGATGGATACGCAGACAACAGGACTGATAGTGTTCGGGGTGCTTGCCCGCAACTGTTCCAAGAGTCTCTCTCGCAACATACCGCGGCTGGAGAAGGCGGGGGAGCTGTTTGAGGACTATCGTATCCTCGTCTATGAGAACGACAGTGACGACGGCACCGACGACATCATCCGTCAGTGGGCTGAGCGTAACGAAAAGGTGGTGGGTATCTGTGAGGTGTCGCACCGGCAGACTATACCCGGCAGGACGAAGAGTTGCCCCTATCCCATGAAGAGCGTGCACAGGATAGAGCGTATGGCAGGTTTCCGCAACAGGGTATTGTCGGAGGTGGAGGCACGTTTCTCTCCACGTTACTTCTGTTTTGTGGATGTGGACATCCTCCGTTTCGACTATAAGAGCCTTGCCGAGGCGGTGCGCAACGCTCCTGATGGCTGGGGAGGCCTCTTCGCCAACGGACGTGTCGCACTTGTGGGCGGTGGGTGCATACGTGCTTTCACGCCTTTCCAGTACGACTCGTATGCGTTTCTTGCCGATGGGGTCAATCCGGAGGATACCGGCGGATGGTTTGTCAGCCGTTTTTTCCACGGCATCACTTCGTATGCCGTTAACGGGAGGCTTGGGTATGTGATGTATCTTCCGTGCGGCTCCGCCTTCAATGGCATCGGCATCTATCGGTGGGAAGCAGTACGCGGGTTGCGTTACAGGGTGGAACAGACGGAAGAACTGAAGAGGGTCAACGCCTGTTTCTGCGAGCACGTCCCGTTCAATGCGGATGTCCGCCGCCGCGGATACGGGCTTTACATAGCTTCCGGCATGGAGACGGTATGCTTGTGCAAGCCGTACACAGCGGTTCGCCGCTTCACGCTTGCCGTGCGCAAGGCGTATATAAGGGTTCTTTTAGCCTTCTCTTCCCGTAAGGTAGTGTAAGGTTCACCCTTTCATCCTTTCTTCCGGGTCCACCTTCATGTATTTGCACCATTGCAGGAAACCGGGAAGGTCGCGCTTCCATCTGTTGTGCGACCATAGCCAAACGGCAGGTTCACGGAGGATGGTTTTCTCCAAGAGTCTGTAATAGCGCTCGGTGATGTCCCAATCGGGTATGGCGTTGCTGTCTTCGGACAAAGGTATTATGTCCACGTCGTAGTATCCGCGCTTTACACGCTTTATGTCAAGGTAGAGACACCCGAAGTTGCATTGCTTGGCAAGTCTCTCGGTGCCGGTTATCACCAACGTGTCCTTGTGGTTCAGGAAGTCGGTGTAATAATGTGTGTTGGGGTATATCGGTGTCTGGTCTGAGATAAACCCGCACACCATCAGTCTGTTTTCCCTGCGGCATTGCACCACACGTCTCAGTATGTTGGACATATTGATGTTTTCCGTGCCCATGCTCTCTCGCAACCTCAGCATGATGGAGTCGAAGGTGCGGTTCTCCAGCTCGTGGTACACCTGGCATTGGCAGATGTCCTTGGGCAAATACAGCCCTACGCTCGTCATCCATTCCCAGTTGGCGTAGTGCCCGAGGTACAATGCCACGTTCTTCCTTTTGTCCAAGAGGCCGGTGACGTGTTCTATGCCGTGGTAGGTGATATGCTTTTTCACTTCTTCCTCTGAGAGGGACATCTGCTTCACGGTCTCCACTACCTCGTCGCACATCCAGCGGTAGAAGTCTTTCTCCATACGTCTCAGTTCTGCCTTGCCGGCATCCGGGAAGGACTGCGAGAGGTTCTTCCTCACTATTTCTCTCCTGTATCTTATGACCCTGTACACCACGGGGTAAAAGAGGTCGCTAAGTGCGTAGAGGACGCAAAACGGGAGCTTGGAAACCGTCCATACCGCCGAAAGGCACAGCAAGTACAGGCTTTTCTCCAGGAGCGAGAGCTCGTAACTTCTTTTTGATGTGGGGAATATCTTCATTCGCTTATGTGTGTGTCAAGTTTGGTTTTGTGTTTTTGTTTATAGTGCATCTATGTAGTCGTACAGTTTCTGCAGGTATGCTTTGGCGAGAGTGAGGGCAGCTGCGGCACCCTCCCCCTCTTCGTGCACGGTGCGTGCTGAGGTGTTGTCGTATATCACGTGACACGAGTCTGTTACCGTCCCCATGCCGTCGTCCAATGCGAAGAAAGCGAAATGCGGCGCGTTTTTGTCGAGCACGTCTCTCGAGAACGTGAAGTCCGTGTGTTCCATGCCTAAAATGCCGAGCAGGGTGGCTGGAATGTCTGTCTGCACGCCTATTGTCTCTATCTTCCTTTTGTGGCAAGTCGGGGCAAGCGCGCCTCCTGTGATGACGAAAGGTATCCTGTAACGCCACAGAGCGTAGTTGTCTATCTGTGGAGGCCATGCGCCAAGATGGTCGGGCACTATCGCCACCAGAGTGTTGTCCCACACCGGAGAGGCTTTTAGCGAGGAGATGAAATGTCCGAGACAACTGTCAGCGTATGCGAAGGCGTTGAGCTCTTTCTCCTTGTGTGCGCTTTGGTAAGGCACGTCGAAAGGCTCGTGGCTGCTGCCTGTCATTATGGTGCGGAAATGCGGTGTCTTCTTGTCATTTTCCCCCATTACATCGTCTAAAAGCCTTCCGAACAGAAATTCGTCGGGCACGCCCCACTTCCCGGTCTGTTGCTTGCGGGGGAAGTCCGAGTCGCTCATCGTCTTCTGGAAGCCTGTGCCCACGAAGTACGAGTTCATGTTGCTGTAGCTGAGGTCTCCCCCATAGTACACGGAGGTCTTGTAGCCGTGCGTGGCAAGGGCGCTTGCCAGCGAAGGCAGGTGCGCGCTCTTGTGCGGCATCGACATTATGCTCATGGTGGGTTGTGTGGGCAGACCGCTCAAGATGGACACCAGAGCCTTGTCGGTACGTGTGCCGTTGGCGTAGAAATTGCAGAAGTAGAGTCCCTCTTGCGTAAGGCGGTCAAGGTGGGGAGTCACGTTTTTCACGTTGCCGCTTTCAGACATTATGTATTTGGAGAAGCTCTCCAGTATTATCAGCACTATGTCGGGGCGTACCGACGTGTCTCTTAGGACAACGGCGGAGTCGTTGCGCAGTGACGTGTAAGTCACGCTGTGGAATATGCTGTCGGCTGCGGCAGCGTCCATAAACCTGTATCTGGTGGCTATCTCCTTTTGGTTGAGTGCGGACTCAACGAAACTGAACACAGGGTTCACCGCCGCATGGTTGAGCCTCATGTTTGTGGAGAAGTACACACTGCCCACGTGGTTTGTGCCGGTGTCTGTCCCTCCGCGTATGGGCAGTATCAGCGATGCAGTGAGGACAAGAAGTGCGGCTGACGTGCCTGTGCGGTGTCGCAAGGGGTAGCCGTTGGAGAACAGAACGGACGGTTTCATCGCTTTCTCCGCGGCCATATAGAGGAGTGCCGAACATATAGCCCAGACGGAAAAGGCAAGTGCCGCCTCGCCGAATGTAAGGCTTGCCACTGCGTCTGCCGGCGATGTGCGTATGTACAGAACGGGGGTGGTGTCCAAGGGAAATCCCCAGTAGCCGTACAGGCCTGTGTTGGCGACAGAGGCCAAGGAGACTGTCATGGCCGTCACCGCTTCGTATGTGCGCCAAAGAACGAGAGTCAGCTTTCCCCTGTGCCATATCCCAGCCATCAGCAACAAGGCAGCCACGGCTGTGGAATATGCGCCGATGGCTATGTCAAGCCTTATTCCGTGGACTAAGGCCTGTGCCAAATCCGCCATTCCATCGGCTCCTATGATGCCGTGATGGACTGCCATGAAGCATGCCCTACCCAGAGTCCCCGCCAAGGTCCACAGAAGCAGATGTATGATAAAGGTACGTGCGTGTCTCATTCCTCATTCCTCATTCCTCATTTCTCATTCCTCATTCCCCTGTATATCTCCATCAGCTTTCGTGCCTGTGTGTCAGGGTCGAACATACGGCGGCAATATTCCTCCCCTTCAGTGGCGAGTCTCGTCCTCAGCGTATGGTCTTCCACTAATTGCCTCAGAGTCTCGGACATCTCCTCTTGGTCGGACGGGTCTACCAGCAGCGCACCGGGACCTGCCGCTTCCGGGAGCGATGAAACGGTGCTTGTCAGCACAGGGCAGCCTTGCAGCAAAGCCTCCACCACGGGCAGACCGAAGCCTTCGTACATGGACGGGTAGAGCAGTGCCGTGGCGCACGTGTACAGAGCCTGCAGGTCAACGTTGTCCCTCACGTTGTCCAGCCATATCACGTCGTTCTTCCCGAGCTCGCTTGCCGCAAACTCCATGCACCTGCATCTGTAGTCCTTGCCGTTGCCCACCACCACCAACGGAGGCCGTTCTCCGTCGGGGATGCTTGCCAAGGCTCTAAGGGTGGACAAGAGGTTTTTGCGGTTGTTGACGGTGCCTACGCTCAGCAGGAAGTCGGAGGGGACGTTTGAGGAAATCAGCCCCACAGTCGCCCGGGCTGTCTCTTTGTCCATGCGCCGGTAGAAATGCGTCTGCACAGGTTGGTAGAGTACGGATATCTTCCTCTCGTCCACGTTGAAAAAATGTATTATGTCCGCCTTTGTGCTCTCGCTGATGGCTATGATGTGGTCTGAGTTGCGTGCCGCCCATCCGTATTTGATGTTGTATATGATGCGTGCGGGCAATTTGTACATGTCGGGAAATGTGCGCCATGCCACATCGTGTATGGTCACAATGGAGCGCATCCCGGTCTTGCGTATGTCCATGGGGAGTTCGTTGCTCAGTCCGTGGAACACGTCGCATCCGTTCCTCTTCGCCTTTCTTCCCATGCGGAAGACCCGGTCGCAGTCTTTCTCGTCGTAGAGACGGTATGTCTGTTCGGGGAAGGTCTTGGCAAGTCCGTCCACAATGTTGCGCGAGTAGTTGCCGAGTCCTGTCCTGTTGTGGAAATATCTTCTTGCGTCAAATCCTATCTGCATAGGTTCAGTATCTTGTTAGTTATGGTCTCGGGCGCAATGCTGTGCATACATCTGTAGTCGCCGCTCTTGCATGGCTTGTTGCCGTACGTGCTGCAAGGGCGGCATGGCAGCGACGTGTCCTGTATCACATTGTCAAGACTCTGTTTCCATCCTAAAAAGCCTCCCAAAGGATGTGTGGCTCCCCATACGCTCACCACGGGAGTCTCGGTGAGCGATGCCAAGTGCATATTGCCGCTGTCCATGGTCACCATGGCGTGAAGTCCCTGCATGAAGTCCGCCTCCGAAGCCATATCGGGGAAAACGCCCACCATGCTCTTCACTCCGGGGTGTCTCTCTTCCCACTGCCGTGCCGTGTCCCTCTCGTGTGCGCCGCCCCCGAATATGTACACGGGGATGCCCTTGTCCGCCAACGCCTCTGCCACCTTTTCCATCTTCTCCAAGGGATATATCTTGCCCTCGTGTGTGGCGAACGGAGCGATGCCCACTCCGTCTCTCTTCTTCTGCGCCGTGAACAGGTGTCTCATCTGTGATATGTCTATTGGGTATCCCGCCTCCTCCAGGGCTTTTGCGTACAGCTCCATGGCAGTCACCTGTTGCCGTTTGGGCTGCTGCGTCAGAAATTTCTCCCTCGCCTTGCGGTCTTTGCGGATGTGTGTGACGGGAATGCCGGACAGGTGGAACTCCATGCGTATGAACTTAGTCCGCAGCACGTCGTGCAGGTCGCACAGTGCGGTGGGGTGCAAGTCCTTGAGCAGTGCGGCAAGCCGGTGGATTCCGGCTATGCCTCGGTATTCCTTTGTGCTCACGCCCACGAAACGCACATTGTCCGGAAGACGAGCGAAGACCGAAGCCACTGCCGGACGGCTCACCATGGTTATTGCAGTGTCGGGATACTGCCTTGCCAGAGCATCCACTATAGGCACCGTCATCAGTATGTCTCCCAGTGCCGAGAGGCGTGTCAGCATCAGATGTCCTTCCCCTCCGCTCACTTCTTGCCGTAAAGTATGGGGTTAGTGTTGGGGTCGTTGTACATCTTCATCTGCTTGTACACCTTCATGTATTTCCTGCCGTGCTCAAAGTCGTCCAGCAGCTGGTCTATGGCTGTGCCGAGGTCTTCCCTCTGCTGCAGCAGTATGTCCAGCTTGCCACGGCAGGACTCTATGTGCTTGCTGTCCGCGTCGGTGCGCTCCGTCTGTTCCCTCATGTGGTAAATCTTCAGCGCGAGTATGCTGAGCCTGTCCACCGCCCACGCCGGACTCTCGGTGTTGATGGTGGCGGAGGGCAACAGCTTCACGTCGTGGTAGAGGGTGAGGAAATAACTGTCTATCTGTTCCACCAGGTCGGTTCTCTCCTGGTTGCTGTGGTCTATGCGCCTTTTCAGCGCAAGTGCGTCCAAGGGGTCTATGGAGGGGTCGCGTATCAAGTCCTCCAGATGCCACTGCACGGTGTCTATCCAATTTTTCAGATACAGATCGTATTCTATGGTGCCCCTGTCGTAAGGCGAACGCATGGGCGCGTCCACGTTGTCGGTAAGGTGGTAGTCGGCTATTGTCTTGTTGAAAATGGAGTTAGCCAGTTCTGTAAAAGCCATAACTCAAGTCTTTTTATTTTTTCGTTGTTTGATGTGCAAATATAGCCATTCTTTTTTGAAAACCGTTGTCCCTTCACTGATTTCTTTGTAACTTTGCGGCAAATAGGAACAATGAGTATTAACGAGTATGAGTAAGCAATTCAAAAGAACAACGGTGACGGCGGCTCTGCCGTACGCCAACGGACCGGTTCACATAGGCCATCTGGCGGGGGTGTATGTCCCCGCCGACATATATGTCCGCTACCTCCGTCTGAAGGGCCGTCCGGCTCTTTTCGTCTGCGGCAGCGACGAGCACGGGGTGCCCGTCACCATACGTGCCAAGAAGGAGGGCGTCACCGTGCAAGAGGTGGTGGACAGATACCACAACATCATCAAGAAGAGTTTCAAGGACTTCGGGATATCTTTCGACATCTACAGCCGTACCACTTCGGACACGCACCACAAGTTCGCGTCCGACTTCTTCCGTACGCTCTACGACAAGCACGCGCTGGTGGAGAAGACCGAGGAGCAGTTCTGCGACGAGGTGACAGGCGAGTTCCTCACCGACCGCAACATCGTGGGCACTTGTCCCCGTTGCGGGGCAGAGGGAGCTTACGGCGACCAGTGCGAGAAGTGCGGAGCCACCCTCTCCCCGGAGGAACTCATCAACCCCACCAACAAGAACAATCCGGGGCACGGACTCGTGAAGAAGCCCACCAAGAACTGGTATCTCCCCCTGGGCGACTACCAGGAGTGGCTGAAGCAGTGGATTCTCGAAGGGCACAAGGAATGGAGGAGCAACGTGTACGGCCAGTGCAAGAGTTGGCTCGACATGGACTTGCAGCCGCGTGCCATGACGCGCGACTTGGACTGGGGCATCCCTGTGCCTGTGGAGGGAGCGGAAGGCAAGGTGCTCTACGTGTGGTTCGACGCTCCCATCGGTTACATCTCCAACACCAAGGAGCTGTGCGACGCGCATCCGGAGCTTGGCGGTTGGGAGACTTGGTGGCAAGACCCTGACACACGCCTTGTCCACTTCATAGGCAAGGACAACATAGTGTTCCACTGCATCATCTTCCCCACCATGCTCAAGGCTCACGGCGGCTACATCCTTCCGGACAACGTGCCCGCCAACGAGTTCCTCAACCTTGAGGGCAACAAGATATCCACGTCCAAGAACTATGCCGTATGGCTCAACGAATACCTCGACGAGCTGCCCGGCAGACAGGACGAGCTGAGATACGTGCTTACCGCCAACGCTCCCGAGACCAAGGACAACGACTTCACATGGGCCGACTACCAGGCGCGCTGCAACAACGAGCTGGTGGCGGTGTACGGCAACTTTGTCAACCGCGCCCTGCAGCTTACGCAGAAGTACTACGGAGGCGAGGTGCCGGCCTGCGGCGAGCTTACCGAATACGACAGGCAGACGCTTGCCGAGTTCCGCGGTGTGAAAGACCGTCTGGAGGAACTGCTCGAGACGTTCAAGTTCCGCGACGCGCAGAAGGAGGCTATGAACCTTGCGCGCATCGGCAACAAGTACATAGCCGACTGCGAGCCGTGGAAGGTGGTGAAGGAAGACCCGGAGAGGGTGAAGACCGTCATCAACGTCTCTCTACAGATAACCGCCAACCTCGCCATAGCGTTCCTGCCTTTCCTTCCGTTCAGCAGCGAACGTCTCTTCGCCATGCTGGACATGGTGCCCGGGCCCGGGCAGGAAGGCAAGATGTGGGAGAAGCTGGGCGCCACGGATCTCCTGCCAGCCGGCAAACGACTGCCAAAACCAGAACTTCTCTTCACCAAGATAGAGGACGAGGTGATAGCCGCACAGGTGAAGAAACTGCAGGACACCATACGCGCCAACGAGGAGGCTGCATACTGCGCCCCTCCCGTTAAGGAGACTGTCCCCTTTGAGCTTTTCGAGAAGATGGACATCCGTGTGGGCATCGTCAAGGAGTGCGTGAGGGTCAAGAAATCCAAGAAACTGCTCCGCTTCACTCTCGACGACGGCAGCGGCACAGACCGCACCATACTCTCGGGCATAGCGCAATGGTACGAACCGGAGACATTGGTGGGCAAGAGGGTGTTGTTCATAGCCAACCTTGCGCCGCGCACGATGATGGGCGAGGAGAGCTGCGGCATGATTCTTTCTGCCGTCAACTACAACGGCGACCTCTCCGTCACCACGACCATCGGGGACGTGAAGGGCGGAAGCTGCGTGGGATAGGTGCAATATCACATTATAATATAACTATGTATAATTTACAAAGCAACAATATGGATAAAACAAGAATAGCAGTAGTGGGGTATGGCAATATAGGACGCTATACCGTGCAAGCGTTGGAGGCGGCTCCCGACATGGAGATTGCCGGAGTGGTGCGCCGTAACGGCGACGAGAACAAGCCGGCGGAGCTGGCTCCTTACAGAGTGGTGCGCAGCATAGAGGAGCTCGACAAGGTGGATGTGGCTATCCTTGCCGTTCCCACACGCAGCGTGGAGGAACACGCCCTCAAGTGTCTGGCTCTCGGCATAGGCACGGTGGACAGTTTCGACATACATCCGCTTATCGCTGACCTCCGCCGCACCCTTGGCGAGGCGGCACGCAAGGCGGGGGCGGTGAGTGTCATCAGTGCCGGATGGGACCCGGGCTCCGACAGTATAGTGCGCACCCTCATGGAGAGCCTTGCCCCCAAAGGCATCTCGTACACCAACTTTGGTCCGGGACGCAGCATGGGACACAGCGTGTGCGTGTGCGGCAAGGAAGGAGTGAAGGACGCACTCAGCGTTACCATCCCCCTCGGCGAGGGCATACACCGGCGTATGGTGTATGTGGAGCTGGAGGAGGGAGCCAAGATCGACGATGTGGCTGCCGCCGTCAAGGCTGACCCCTATTTCGCCAACGACGAGACTCTTGTGTTGCAGGTGGAGAGCGTGGACGCACTCAACGATGTGGGACACGGAGTGAACATGGTGCGCAAGGGCGTAAGCGGCAAGACGCACAACCAGCTTTTCGAGTTCAACATGAAAATCAACAACCCCGCGCTCACCGCACAGGTGCTTGTCAACGCTGCAAGGGCTGCCACACGGCAGGCTCCGGGGGCGTACACCATGATAGAGATACCCGTAGTGGACTACCTGCCGGGCGACCGCGAGGACATAGTGCGGCGTTTGGTCTGACAACAAGCCGTTTTTAACAGTCGTTTTTCGGAAAATATGTTTAACAGCATGTTTTCCGAAAAATGTTGCTTCTTTCTTTTGTTACATAAATTAAAAAATGTAAATTTGTGTCCATAAACAACTTTTTAACTAACAATTTTATTAACACTAAATCAGTATTTATGAGAAAAATGCTACTGAATCTATGCTGCATGGCACTTGCCTGTGTCGTTAGCGTAGCTGCGTATGCCCTCGACAAGAATGGAGACGGCGCATACCAGATTGGTACCGCTGAGGACCTCAAGGCCTTTGCGGATCTCGTGAATGATGGTGAGACCTATGCCTGGGGTCAGCTGACGGCTGACATCGACTATGGTATCGAACAGACCATGATTGGCTGCGACGCCAATCATTTCAAGGGCACGTTCGACGGACAGGGACACACCATCAAGTACAATTTCTTCCCCGACAAGGCGGGAAGTGCTCTCTTCCGCAACGTGGGAGGCTCTGCTTTGATACAGAACCTCCATGTCGTCGGCACCATCACCACCAGTCAGAAATATGCGGCAGGTATCGCCGTGTACTGCAAGGGTGCCATCAAAAACTGTATCGCGGAAGTTGATATCGAATCCGGAGTCGGCGGTGACGCCACGCATGGCGGTCTCGTTGTCTTTCCCCAGCAGGGAGCCTTCTTCTACAACTGTTTGGTGAAGGTGACGATAAACGGAAAGGCGACGGAGAACTGCGGTGGTCTTATGGGTTGGGCTGACAACTGTGCCAACATCCAGAACTGTTTCGTCATCAACGACGGAGACTTTAAGGTTACCTCAAGCAGTAACACTTTCTGCCGTAACAGTGGTCATATCAAATCCTTCGATGTGGGAAAGTACAAGGCTTTCCGCGCTGGAGTGAGCTCGCCTGAGGATGGTGTAGTGGGTATAGACTCTCTGCAGGCAGGCGCTTGCTACAACAACTTCGCCTCCAAGCTGTGGGGTGGGGTGGCTACCAACGGCAAGGTGGTGACAGCAGAGGACGTTAAGAGCGGCAAGCTCTGCTATATGCTCAACAACGACCAGAGCAATATCGTATGGCGACAGACCATAGGCGAGGACGACTATCCTCTGCCCGGTGTGTTCGGCGAGGGACACAAGCAAGTGTACGCATCCGTGGCCACCGACTGTAACGGTATGGTGCAGGACACCACGCTGACAGTGGAATACGGCAACACCGACACGGGAGTGGCTGCAGCCGCGCACACGTGGGACAACGGTGTCTGCACCACCTGCGGACTCTTCAACAACGACTACCTCGAGAGAGACCCGGTGGACGGAGCTTATATGGTGAAGACCTCCGAAGACCTCAAGTGGTGTGAAACGAAGAACCAGGTCTCCAATGGAGGATCGTTTTCCATGAAGCAGATGAACGACATCACAGTCGACCTTCCCAAAGGTTACACGTTGTTCAACATGAGCAACTGGTTCTACGGCAGCTACAACGGACAGGGGTACAACCTCACCGTGGACATAGACATGTCGGAGATTGAGAAGTCGTATGTGGCACTCTTCCCCAGATTGAACGGAACAGTGTCCAACCTTTGTCTGCACGGTTCGCTGAAGACTCTTTACAACTTTGCAGGTTCTGTGGTAGGCGAGACGGTAGCCGGCGGCAAGCCAACCCTTACCAATGTCTACAGCGATGTCGACATGTTTACTTCCAAGAGCGGTGATGCCACTTGCGGAGGTATCCTCGGTCTAAGCAGCGCCTACGGCTATATGGACAACGTTATCTTCGCGGGCACACTTACAGGTGCGACCGGCACCACCAACTGCGGCGGTATCGTAGGATGGGCTGGCTCGCGTATAGAGATGAACAATGTGGCAATGGTAGGCTCCATAGAGAACATTACGGACGACACCCATTCGTTCGGACGTAGCCCGGGAAGCATGATAACCTCCAACTGCTGGTGCAATCCCATGCACGGCGCTTCCAAAGAGGACAACCAGTGTGCCTACTACGATGGCGACGATGCGGAAAGCGGCGCATTGGCATACCTCCTCAACGGCAAGGTGGGTGGTGGCGAAAATTACTACCAGACCCTCGGCACCGACCTCGCTCCCTATCCATTTGCCAACGGTGGACACAGCAAGGTGTACGCAATACCTGCTGACGGCTACCAATGCGACGGAGAACCGTTGGGAGACATAGAGTATACCAACACCGACCCGGGTGAGCCACAGATACCCGGCCACGAGTTTGACGAAGGCTTCTGTACAGTCTGCGGCAATCTCGACCCCGACTTCATTACTCCTGCCGAGGACGGCTTCTTCGAGATATCCACTCCGCAGCAGATGCTGTGGTGGGCATACTATGCATCCACCGTGGATCTGGGCGCCAAGGGACGTCTTATGGAGGACATAGACATGGACGGCATAGACAACTATCCCGTCATCGGTGCTGAAACCAAACCGTTCTACGGCAGCTTCGACGGACAGTATCATGTTGTCAGCAACCTCGTCATCTCACATCCCGACAAGATGGGAGTCGGCTTCATAGGCTACATGAACAGCATTCCCGCCGGTGTGACTCACAAGGATGCCGACCGTGAGGGAACTCCCGCCTACATAAGAAACCTCACTCTCGACGAGACGTGCGAGGTGACGGGCTATGGATACGTAGGAGGTATCCTCGGCGGTACGTCATCTTGGCAGGGAAACGTGGAGGTGAAGAACTGCGTGGTACGCTGTAGCGTCACCGCTACAGGAACCGCCAACGCCGGAGGTATACACGGAGTATGTATGGGCAGCACCTGCGCCATCACCGTGGACAACTGCGGTGTGACATCCGAAATCCGCGGTCCTCTGGAGAACGGTGTGATATCAGGATGGATGGGCAGCTACGGAAAACTCTCCAACTGCTGGTCTATCTCCGATGTCTACGAAGGCGAGACCCGTGTCAACAACTTCGTGCGCGCCACTCCCACAAGTTCCAACAACTGGTGGCTCTACGAGCACGCAAATATTGTTACCAACACGTTCAAGGAGGAAATCGTTCCTACCGGCGAACTCGCATGGGTTCTTAACAAAAAGCAGTTCAAAGATCCGGTATGGTACCAGCGCATAGGCGAGGACGACATCCCGTATCTCGACGAAGAACGCGGTGTGGTGGCTCTCGTCAACGGCAAGTACTACAGCATCTACGACGAGGAGTCGCTGGGCAATGTGGTGACGGATGTCAAGACCGAATATGAAGCTCTTGTAAGCGATGCCATTGCCAACAAGGTTGTGCGCGAGGATCTGGGAGGCAAGCTTGACGCTCTTGACGCTTGCGCAGACAACCGCGACCTCTCCGAGGCTTTGGACACCATCAACGTGTACGCCGGCAAGGTGAACACGAGTGTGGAAGTGTACAAGGCTTACATCAACAAGTGCGAGGAGATAATCGCCTACCTGGCAGAGCACGGCAACTTTGAAGGCGAAGTGCGCGACTCCTTGGTGGAATACCTCAACGAAGAGATAGCGCCCGCCGACAGCTCTCTCGGTTCTTACCTTTATATAATAGAGAACTGCGAGGCTACGGACGACGAGGTGAAGGCGGAGACCGAACGTGTGGCTGCATGGCTGGAAAGAGCTATCAACACCGGCTATATGCCAGGCGCCGACATCACACGCCTCGTCACCAATCCGTCGTTCGCTGGCAGCTTCGACGGATGGGAAGGAACAACGGGTAGCCAAGCCGTGAACTATACCACCAAGGGTGACGAGCCCAAGACTGTTTCCGGAGCTGAGACATGGGGAAAATATATGGACATGTACCAGACTGTGGAAAATCTGAAGCCGGGTATCTACCTCGTGAAGGTGGCAGGCGCTTACCGTCCGTGCAACGACCGCTACAGCTACAACTATGCGGCTACGGTATATGCCAACGACAACGTCAACTACCTGATGACAGTCATTGAGGATCCCGTGATGGTGGAAGATTCCATCTACGAAGTGAACTGCCACTCAGAGCAGCCCACTCCGGACTTGAGGATATACGCCGACGGCATTTCCACTGAGGGCGACGACTTCATAGGATATGTGGCACACGGACCTCACGGACTGGCAGTGGCCGGAAGCGCGGGACGTTACACCAACTACATAGCCACGGAAGTAGGCGAAGACGGCAAACTGAAGATTGGCTTCTACAGCCCCAACACCAACGGCATCAGCGAATGGACCGGCTGCTCCGACATACGTCTCACGTATCTCGGCACTGCAGACGAAGCAACCACCGAACAGGTAGACCTTGCCCTCAATGGACAGCTCGACCGCATAGCCACTATCCTTGACAAGTATGTTCCTGCCGACGGTGTGGAAAAAGCCTACAACACCGCTCCCACTTATCCTGAGACGCTGAAGGCCGAGATAACAGCCGCACAGGCTGAGTCGCAAGCCGCAAGCACGGTGGCGGAGAAGATGGCATGCATCAGCAAGAACTCAGACCTCTTCAAGCGTCTCTACGAGGCCAAGATGGCTTATGTCGCTTACTACAAGACGGCACACATGATAGAAACCGCGGCAGAGGCTCTGGTAAGCGATCTCTCTCAAGAGGAATACTTCGAATTGATAGATATTTACGAATCGATGTACGATAATTATTGGGGAAGCACAGTATCTGTGGAGGAGGCTCTCAATCCTTCTTGCCTGAAGGAAGAACCTCTGGCTTCAATGGTGCCTACGGTGGACGAGGAAGGCACATACCACCTCTCCACTCCCATGCATCTGAGGACATTCTCCGCCATGGTGGCAAGTGGCAATGGCAACATCAACGTCGTTCTTGACAATGACATTGACATGAGCGGCATACGCTTTGCTCCTGTCGGTATAGTAATGGAAGGCAGTGCCATAGTACAGTACAGCGGTACGTTCGACGGTCAGGAACACGCTATCACCAACCTCACCATCGGTACCGCTGAAGCTCCTTACTCAACAGAGAATGCGGCTCTTTTCGGCAGCCTCAACGCTGCTACGGTGAAGAACCTTGTTCTCCAGAGCGTCAGCAGCACGTCTGCCAAGTATGCCGCAGGTATGGCAGGATATACGTACGGCAAAACCACTATCAGCAACTGCTCTGTGGACGTTACCATCAACTCTACGGTTAGCGGCGACGGTACACACGCCGGTATGGTGGGTGTCAACCAAGAAGCCGGCACTGTCATAGAGAACTGCTACTTACACGTTACTTACGACGCTGAGCCTACCAACAGCTGCGGCGGTGTTGTGGGTTGGGCAAACGCCAATGTCAATATCAAAAATTGTCTTGTCATTGCCGACGTGGTGGCTCTCAGCACATCCGGTTGCAACTCAATTTCCCGTAACCCGGGTAACGCAACAGTAAGCAACACGTACTACACTACAGCTTTGGGCGACACCGGCAAGGGTACACAGGTTAAGACCGAGGCTCTGAAGACTGGTGAAGTCACTTGGCTGCTCAACGGCGAAACGGCTGACGGCGCTTGGTTCCAGACTCTTGGAGTGGACACCATTCCTCACCTGTTCTCAGGCGACAGGGTATGGAAGTCCGCAGGTGAGTACCAGAACGAAGAGCCTGTGGTAGAGCTCAACGCATACGCATACGGCGTGGATGCGGAGACTGACGAAGAGTCGGTGTACGTGTACTACAACCTCAACGCCAATGCAGAGGCTGTGGAGGTACTGTTCTACAACGGTGACGAACTGGTGAAAGCCGTTACTTCCGACGGTATTGAAAAGGGTGCGCACGGCATCCAGGTGGCGAACAGCGACCTCGGCGAGAGCGGCGCGTCCCTGACATACAAGGTCAAGGTTACGGGTATCGGCTCTAAGGACGTTGTCAAGATTGGCGAAAGCGAAGTCATTGGCAATCCTTACGGTCTGGCAGTCAACACCAACCCCGCCAGCGTCAACTTCGGACAACTGCTCGTCACAGAGTCACGTCCTACGGACCAGCGGTACTCATCCTACAAGCCTGGTTCTCTCGTGGCATTCGACGCAGACTTCCAGCCTATAAACGCAGTGGACGGCACTCCCGGATACTACGGAGGACTTGAGATTGACGGCGAGCAACCGCTTGTCATCAGCAGCAACTACCAGTTCGACCTCCGCGACGTAACGTTCACTAAGGACGGACGTCTGTTCGTGGCACGCGCCGCAGGCCTCTCTGCAAGCTCTGTATACGAAATCAATCCCGAGAACCTCGACGAGCCTTGGACTCCTGTCTTCGCAGGCGGCGAACTCGATGGGGCTACCGGTATCACATACGTCGACGGAGTGGAGCAGAACCGTATGGCCATCAGCTTGGCTTTTGACGGTGAGGGCGAAGACCTTAAGATGTACATCCTCGGTGGCGCACGCAGCGACGGTGAATTCAACTTCAGCGACTTCAACTGCAGCGTGTACAACCTCGGAACTGCCAAGACATGGAGTGGCGCTCCCAGCGCAAACTTCGAGCCTCTGGACGGCGTTTACACCATCGCTCCGAGTCATGTGGGCATCCATGCTGACGGACAAGGCGGTCTGTGGTACTCGCAGTACCGTTCTAAGCCAAAGGAGACTGAGCCTGCACGCAAGCACTACAACGCTGAGGGCAAGGAAGACTATAGCGACATCACCACCACAACCTACGGCGGCAAGATGGCTATCTCTCCCAACGGCGGTTACCTGGCATTGCCCATGGGCCAGTACACAATTGGCTTCTATGAGACTGACTATGCCCCCAACCCGCTCGGCAAGATCTTCCTGACAGGTGTGGGCACCGCCAAAGTCAAAGAAGACCAGTTCACTGGTATGGCATTTGACTATGCCGGCAACTTGTACCTCGCTTCAAGCGGTTCCAAGACTATGAGCCGTTACACCGTGCCTTACGTAGGCAGCAAGGAGGTAGTGACTCCGTCCAACCAGATTATCAAGCTCGGCGAGGCAACAGCCATCGACGGCATCAAGTCTGCGGACAAGTCGGGTGCTATCTACAACATAGCCGGCCAACGTGTAAGCAAGGCACAGAACGGCATCTTCATCCAGAACGGCAAGAAGGTGGCTGTGAAGTGACACTCTTATAGAGAGTAATATTCAAGGAGGCTGCGCCACACGGCGCAGCCTTTTCTATTCTAGGAGCTCTAGATTTTCTGGAACTTCTGGATATTCTAGAGCCACTAGAGCTTCTATATACAGCTTTCCCTTTGTTTTTCGCACGTTTCGTTGTACCTTTGCATCCGGTAACAGAAAAAGAGTTAACGATATGGAACAGTCTTTGTTTATATACAACACCCTCAGCAGGCAGAAGGAGCTTTTCCGTCCGCTTACTCCGGGCAGGGTGGGGATGTATGTCTGCGGCCCTACCGTGTACGGCGACGCTCATCTTGGGCACGCGCGTCCTGCCGTCACTTTCGACTTGTTGTTCCGCTACCTCACGCACATAGGCTACAAGGTGCGTTATGTGCGCAACATCACTGATGTGGGGCACCTGGAACACGATGCCGATGAGGGTGAGGACAAGATAGCCAAGAAGGCGCGCCTGGAGCAGCTGGAGCCTATGGAGGTGGCACAGTATTACACCAACCGTTTCCACGACGCCATGAACGCCTTGGGATGCTTGCCTCCCAGCATAGAGCCTCACGCCTCCGGGCACATCATGGAGCAGCAGGAACTGGTGCGGCGCATCCTTGCCAACGGCTATGCGTACGTGAGCAACGGCAGCGTGTATTTCGATGTGGAGAAGTACGACAAGGATCATCACTACGGCATCCTCTCGGGACGCGACCTTGACAACGTGAAAGACGCAAGCCGCGAGCTTGCCGGCGTGGGAGAGAAACACAACCAGGCGGACTTCGCTCTGTGGAAAGCCGCGCAACCCGAACATATCATGCGCTGGCCGTCGGAATGGAGCGACGGCTTCCCCGGCTGGCACTGCGAGTGCACCGCCATGGGACGCAAGTACCTGGGTGACCACTTTGACATACACGGCGGCGGCATGGATCTTATCTTTCCCCACCACGAATGTGAGATAGCGCAGGCTGTGGCAAGCCAAGGCGACCAGATGGTGCACTACTGGATGCACAACAACATGATTACCATAGACGGCAAGAAGATGGGCAAGTCGTACAACAACTTCATCACCTTGCAGCAGTTCTTCACGGGAGACCATCCGCTGCTGAAGCAGGCTTACTCTCCCATGACCATACGTTTCTTCATACTGCAGGCTCACTACCGCAGTACGGTGGACTTCGGCAACGATGCTCTGCTGGCGGCGGAGAAGGGATTGGCACGACTGACCGACGGCTACAGGAAGCTGCAACGTCTGCACGACGGACAGAAGGTGAAGGGTGCGCCTACGGTGGAGATGGAGTACGTGGACGCATTGCGCGCGAAGCTCTACGATGCCATGAACGACGACCTCAACAGCCCCATTGTCATAAGCCACCTCTTTGACGTGTGCCGCACGGTGAACACCGTCACGGACAGGAAGGCGGGCATAACGGCGGAGGCGGCGCAGGCATTGCTGTCCCTCTTCCGCACCTTCGCTTTTGACATACTCGGCTTGGCGGAGGACGCTGGCAAGAGCGACAAAGCCCGTGAGGCGGCATTCGGCGCCGTGGTGGACATGCTGCTGCAGCAACGCCAACAAGCCAAGGCCGACAAGAACTGGGCTCTCTCGGACAAGATACGCGACGACCTCGCAGCCTTAGGCTTCGAGGTGAAGGACACCAAAGACGGCTTCAGCTGGTCGCTGAATAAGTAGAAGACAGAAGCTCTAGAATATCTAGAGCTTCTAGAATAAAAAAAAACGCCATAGAGTCACTCTATGGCGTAAAATTTGTAGCCTTGCTGCGACAGCCACATCAGCGACTCCGGCAAGGCGTGCTTTAGTTTCTCTATACTCTTTAGCGAGTCGTGGAAAGTGATTATGCTGCCCGGCCGCGTGTACCGCTTGACGTTGTTCACCACGTCTTCGGATGTCATCAGCTTGCTGTAGTCGCGGGTGATGACATCCCACATCACCACCTTGTAGCCGCAGTGGCGGAGCACCCTGTACTCCGTAGGCATCATCCAGCCGTGCGGAGGACGGAAAAGCTCTGTCTGCAGTATGGCTTCCGCCTTCTTTATATTGGCGAGGTACGTCCATGTCCAGTGCCGGAAGCCGGAGAGGTGGTTGAAGGTGTGGTTGCCTATGCGGTGTCCCCGCATCCTCACCTCGTGCAACAGGTGAGGGTACTTGCACGCATTGTCACCCACCATGAAGAAAGTGGCTTTGGCTCCGAACTTGTCGAGGGTGTCCAATATGAAAGGTGTCGCCTCGGGGATGGGACCGTCGTCGAAAGTGAGGTATACCGCTTTCTCACGACGATCCATTCTCCAAAGCGCATGAGGGTAGAAACAGCGCAGGAAGAAAGAGGGTTGCTCTATGAACATGGCGTGTCAGAGTGATGCGGAGTCTTCTCCGCCGGCATCTTCCGTGTCATCCACGTCCTGCGGCGAAACCACGCTTTTGCCCACTTCTCCGTAAAGCCGCGACTGCAAAGCCCTGTTGTATTCGTTGACCTTCTTGGCATAGTTGCCAGCCTTGTCGCTGTTAGCCACCTCCAGTATGCTTGCGGCGCGGTGCAGCTGGTACATATAGTACATACAGTCGCGTTCGCTGACGAGCAACATGCGCTGCGGCAGGGACAGGAACCAGTCCATGTATTCTGCTGACGTGGATGCCACGGCAAGGGTTATGGACTCGGCTTGCGCCTTGTCTCCCAACTGTAGCCACACCTCGGCAAGGTCGAGCGAGCCTCCGGTATAATTGTGTGGCAGAGCCTTTGGCGGCAGTGCCTTCTCGGCGTATGCCACCAGTTTGGCGGCCTTCTCCTTCTTGCCCTCTTCCATGAGCCGTTTTGCAAGGCTCGAGAACACGCGGCGGTGTGTGTAGCACATACGCTGCACAGTCTCGTCGATATACATGTCTGGCTTCTCGGCCAAGCCTCCGAACGCAAAGCGCGACATGATGTTGTCGTACATGCGGTCGGTGTCCATGTTTAGCCCGTTGGATTTGGTGTCGAACGGAGTGACACGGTAGGCAAGTCCCTCCTGCACGAAGTTGCTGCCAAGGCTTCCGTAGTTCTTCTCGCCCACAGTCATGGCCACGTACACGGGACGTTCCCAGTTGCATTCCGCCAACATCTCGTACATCATCAGCTCGCTCTTGTAGACGGCACGCTTGCCCTTGAGGTTGATGTGCATCACGTCAGGTATGCTGTCGCCGGCTATCATCATGCCGCTGCGGCGTACGGCCTCCTTGTCCACAGTCAGCACTATGGAGTCGGTGGGTATGATCTGCAGCTCGGGATTGTCGTTGAGTACCCACTTGTCCAAGATGTTGCGCAACTCGTATGGGTTGTCGCCCAGCATCTCCTTGGACATCTCCGGGTTGTCCTTGTAGTATTCTATCACCTGTTTCAGAGTCCCCGGACGTACTGCCACACCCTCGCGTGTTCCAGCCACATACTGCAGTCTGCTCCACGATATGGGAACCGACGGACTGTCGTATGCCGGGCGTTTCATCTGGTCTATGTACCAGTCGGTCTGCAGGTATGACAGGTTGCAGACACGGGCGTCCCTGCGGAAGCCCTCAGTCTCCTGTGCGTACCACAGAGGGAAGGTATCGTTGTCGCCGTTGGTGAAGATGATGGGTGCGCCTTTCTGGTCGAGCGACTCCAGGTAGTTGTGTCCGAAGTCGCGGCAGGTATAACGTCCGCTTCTGTCGTGGTCGTCCCATGTCTGCCCTGCCATCTGCATGGGCACCAGTATGCAGAGACAGCTGAGTACGGCGCACGCCACGTCGTTGCGCAGTACGTTGCGCAGCCACTGTGCTACGGCTGCCACGCCCAAGCCTATCCAAATGGCGAAAGCATAGAACGAACCGGCGTAGGCATAGTCGCGTTCGCGCGGCTGCATGGGAGTCTGGTTGAGGTAGATGACGATGGCCAGTCCGGTCATGAAGAAGAGCATGAACACTATGCCGAACTGTTTCTCTCCCTCGCGGTTGTTCTTCTCCGTGTTGCGGAAGAGCTGCCATACAAGGCCTGCCAGACCGAGTATGAGAGGCAGGCAGTAGAAGACGTTGTGCCCCTTGTTGTTCTTGAGCTCGGAAGGCAGCTTGCTTTGGTCGCCGATACGCAGGTTGTCTATGAACGGGATGCCGGAAATCCAGTTGCCGTGCTCCCATTCACCGTTGCCCTGTATGTCGTTCTGCCGTCCGGCGAAGTTCCACATGAAGTATCTCCAGTACATGAAGTTGACCTGGTAGCTGAGGAAGAAACGTATGTTCTCCAGCATGGTGGGCACTTTCACCTGTACCATCTCTCCGCAACGGTTGTAATTCTTGGTGACACCCTTGATGCCACCCATCCAGCTCTCGTAGGCACTGGCGTGGTCGGCGCTGTGCATACGCGGGAACACCATGTTCTGCGCATACACGTAGTCGATGTTGTAGCGTTGTATCTCATAACGGTCTGGCTCTTCGGGCGAAGCCTTCTCCTTGCGCTGGTACACGGGTGCGCCTTGCTTGCTCACCGCCACGCAGTACTGCCCCTCCGGCTTGAGCATCACCTGGCTCGTGTACACCTTGCCGTACAGCAGGGGACGGTCGCCGTACTGCTCGCGGTTCAGGTACGAACCCAACGTGAAGATGTCCTCGGGAGAGTTCTGGTCCATGGGCGTGTTGGCGGAGCTGCGTATCACTATCACCGCATAAGAGCTGTAGCCTATCATTATCATCAGCATGCAGAGCAGCGACGAGTTCATGGCACGCGCGGAGACGAATGGCTTGCCGTTACGGGTGAAGCTGAGCACACCGTACAGTATGCCTATCAGCACCACTCCCAGGAGTATGCTTGTCCATCCGAATCCGTAGAACGGGATGCCGAGCATCGCCACCGAGAGGACGAACGAGACGTTCATAAGCGTACGGCTCCTCTGTTTGATGCTCTCGAAGATGCTCCACAGCACTGTGGCCACAAGGCATACTATGTATATGATAAGTCCTGTGTTGAAGGGGCAGGAGAGGTTGTTGACGAACAGAAGCTCAAACCATCCGCCCACTTTCACTATGCCCGGCACTATGCCGTAGAGCACCGCAGCAACCAACGCGCCGCTGCCTATCAATGAGAGGAAAGCCCCCTTGACGGTGGCGTTGTGGCACCTGCGGTAGTAGTAGATGAGCACTAAGGCGGGCAGACACAGGAGGTTGAGCAGGTGCACTCCTATGGACAGACCCGTGAGGTAGGCTATCAGTATCAGCCATCTGTCGCTGCCGGGCTCGTCGGCATGGTCTTCCCACTTCAGCATCAGCCATACTACCACTGCCGTGAAGAGGCTGCTGTATGCGTACACCTCACCCTCCACCGCGCTGAACCAGAACGTGTCGGAGAACGTGTACGCCAAAGCTCCGGTAAGGGCAGCCGCCTCCACCACTATCAGCTGTGCGAGACTCTGCACCTGTCCCCCTTCGCCCACAAGCTTGCGGGCAAAATGGCTGATGGTCCAAAACAGGAACATAATGCAGGCGGCACTGAAGAGTGCGCTCATGGTGTTGACCATCTTCGCCACCAAGGTGGGGGCGTTGACAAACTGTGTGAAGAGATTGGCTGTAAGCATAAAGAAGGGTGCCCCGGGAGGATGGCCTACCTCCAGCTTGTATGCTGTGGTAATAAACTCAGGACAGTCCCAAAAACTTGCCGTCGGCTCTATCGTGCTGCAATACACGAACGCCGCAATGGCAAATGTAACCCAACCCATGAGGTTGTCTACAAGTTTGAACTGTTTCATTTATGTGTTTTTTGTTTGTTGATTGTTTCTGTGCAAATGCGCTTAATCTGCGCAAAGGTACGACAATTAAGCAGAAGAAAGCCCCCTTTTGCACGAAAAAAGCGGAGCCCGTACGTTATTAAATGTTATTTAACTACTATGCTTGGGATTATGCTGTGGCAAAATACCATGGAAAAGAACCGGCTTCCATGTATTCCGATACAGTGTACAAGGCAGAATGTAAAATAAAATTTGCCCGGGATTAGTCGGGGGTTGCCGCATCCACAACCCAGATGAGTATGGCGTAGCGTACGACCTTGCCAATGGAGATGCTCAATGTGGTGATGTAAGGGTTGGCGTGCATATAGCCGAGGGTGACTGACAGTGCGCTGCCGAGGAACGGGAGGAAACAGAAGAACCCCATCCAGGCGCCTCTTCCGCTGAGCCATGCCTTTGTCTTCTCCACCTTGTCGCTGCTGACGTGCAGGTATTTCTCTATCCACTCCAGTCGTCCGAAAGTGCCTATCCAGTAGTTGAAGAGGCTGCCTAAGACATTGCCCACAGAGGCTGCGACCAAGAGGGACACTGGGTTGAGCCCCGTCAACAGAAGCCCTGCCAACACCGTCTCGCTGCTGAAGGGGAACACACTGCCGGCTATGAAAGCGGCTATAGCCATGCCGCTGTAGCCGAAAGACATGATGAAATCTACAATAGCATCCATAAGCAAACGTAAGAAACGGCTAAAAGGGACAACGCCGCCACTATGAGCATGACACCTGCCAACCGGCCTCCTCCGAGAGACAGCCAGTGGGCGGTGACGGGAGACACGCTGGCGACAGCCATGGCGAGGACTGTGTCGAGAGACGACGGCAAAAGCATGGAGAGAAGCAGGAGCGCTAAAGTCTGCGAAACGAAGATGTACATGAACATACGCACGTGTATCTTGTCGTTGTACGAGTTGCGGAGAAAATGTGTGACACTGACTGCCGAGACAATTGCCACATACAGCCAGGCAACCTTATACGCAGTCGGCAATGCCGCATACCCCGACGCGAGGGAAGGGAGAAAATCCGGAACAGGCTGCACTGTCTGGAACACGTCCGTATTGTCTGTGAACAGGCAGTAGGCAAACCAGCACCAATAAGGCGTGGCGAAGCCCAAAACACCTGCCCAGAATCCTTTCCATGTAAGATTCCTGAGGAACACCGTCAAGTAAAAGTAGAACAGCAGCCCCATGAGGAACATTACCGGAGAGAAGAAACTGCCCAAGGAAAGGAACAGGAAACAGTGGTAGACGTAAAACTGCGTACGGCGCAACTGGTAGCATTTCATCAACAGCAGATGGCTGACGGACAGACAAAAGGCGCAGACTGAAGGCTTGTCCAGAGTGTGCATGAAAGGCAGTGCCGCCGCAAGCGCCACCCATACGCATGGCACCATGTCGGTGCGGATGCGGATGAGTCCCAGCGAAAGGTCGGCTACCATCAGGACGTACGCAGTGAGCAGGCACGCCCCACAGCCGAGTATGGAGGGGACGGTGATGCCGTGTTGCGGAAGCAGCCAGAGCGCGATGCTTACTGCCAGGCATACGGGCAACGTGAAGCTGCTCCCCGACACCACTTTCTGTATTCTGTTGCGGCGTATCACAAGTCGGCTCCTATGTCCCTGCGGAAACGGCAGTCCTTGAACCGTATCTTACTCGCCTCGCTGAAACTTTTGCGGAGGGCTTCTTCCTTGTCCTTGCCGTAACTGCTGACGGCTATCACGCGCCCTCCGTTGGTGACGACTTCGCCGTCCTTGACTGCCGTGCCGGCATGAAAGACCACGCTGCCCTCCACACGGTCAAGCCCGCTTATGGGGTAGCCCTTGACGTAGCTGCCGGGATAACCGCCGCTGACAAGCATCACGCACACCGCACTGCGGCTGTCTATATCCACTCTGCGGCTGCCCAAAGTGCCTGTGGCTACACCCTCGAAGAGATCCACGAGGTCGCTCTTGAGACGAAGCATCACAGTCTCTGTCTCAGGGTCTCCCATACGCGCATTGTACTCTATCACCTTGGGGGTGCCGTCCACGTTGATAAGCCCGAAGAAGATGAACCCCTTGTAGTCTATGCCTTCCTCTGCCAGTCCCTCCACGGTGGGACGTATGATGGTGTCCTCCACCTTGCCCATCCATTCGGGCGTGGCGAAAGGCACGGGGCTTACGCTGCCCATTCCTCCCGTGTTCAGCCCGGTGTCTCCTTCGCCAATGCGCTTGTAGTCCTTGGCTTCGGGCAATATCTTGTAGTCCTTGCCGTCGGTGAGGACGAACACCGAGCATTCTATGCCGCTGAGGAACTCCTCTATCACCACTTTGCTGCTGGCGTTTCCGAACATCCCGCCCAGCATCTCCTCGAGCTCAGCTTCAGCCTCTTCCAAGGTGGGGAGGATGAGCACGCCCTTGCCAGCGCAGAGTCCGTCGGCCTTCAGCACGTAGGGCGGACGGAGGGTCTTGAGGAACGCCTTGCCCTCCGCCAGAGTCTCTCCGCAGAACGTGCGGTATGCCGCCGTGGGTATCCCGTGTCTCTGCATGAAGCCCTTGGCGAAGTCCTTGCTTCCTTCCAGTTCGGCTCCGGCTTTGCCGGGGCCTATCACGGGAATGTCTTTCAGTCTGCCGTCGTTGACGAAATAGTCGTAGATGCCCTTTACCAGCGGGTCTTCCGGACCCACAACCACCATGTCCACGTCATGGCTGAGGACAAACTCCCCTATGGACTTGAAATCGTCTGCCTTGAGGGCGACATTCTCGCCCACTGCCGATGTCCCCGCATTGCCGGGAGCAATGTACAACTTGCCGCATTTCTCACTCTGACTGATTTTCCAGGCAAGCGCATGTTCCCGTCCGCCTGAACCCAATAACAAGATATTCATGTTGTGTGTGTTCTTTATCGTTTGAGGTAATCCTCGAAATACTGTGTAATCCTCTCGTGCAGGTGGACGCTCTTGTGCCCTGCCATATTGTGCCCTTCGCCCGGATATGCGAAGAAGTCGGGCTGCGTGCCGGACTCGGCGCAGGCGTTGAGGAACTGAAGGGCGTGCTGCGGCACCACCGTGGGGTCGTTCATGCCTATGATTATCTGTAGCTTGCCCTTGAGGTTCTTGGCTTTGCCGATGAGGCTGGTCTGCCCGTATCCTTCGGGGTTGTCCTCCGGGGTGTCCATGTAACGCTCGCCGTACATCACCTCGTACCACTTCCAGTCTATCACAGGTCCGCCAGCCACTCCCGCCTTGAAGACGTCGGGGTATGTGGTCATCAGGGATATGGTCATAAAGCCGCCGAAGCTCCATCCGTGCACTCCTATCCTGTCGGAGTCCACGTACGGCAAAGACTTCAGATAGTCCACGCCGCACATCTGGTCTTTCATCTCCTCCTGGCCAAGACGGCGGAAAGTGGCTTGCTCGAAGTCGCGTCCGCGGTCTTCGCTGCCTCTGTTGTCCAGTATGAAGAGTATGTAACCCTTCTGTGCCATATACGTCTCCCACGAGCGGCTGCCCCAGTGCCACGAGGCTTCCACGTTGTGTGCGTGCGGACCTCCGTAGACATATACCACCGTGGGATACTTTTTCGCCGGGTCGAAGTCGGCGGGCTTCACCATACGCCAGTACAGCGTGGTGTGCCCGTCGGCGGCCTTCACGGTGCCGTTCTCAAAGATAGGCTGGTACCATCCCTCCCATGGGTCTGGGGCTGTGCGGAGCACAAGCCTTTTGCCGGTTTTGGTGTTTGTGACGGCGCACATACGTGGGACTTCGGGCTCCTGCCATGTGTCCAGCACCCACAAGCCGTCCTCCGAAAGCTTGGCATGGTGCACGCCCTTGCCGTTGTCGAGGAGGGTGCGCCGCCCGGAGCGTATGTCAAGCGAGTAAATGTTGCGCTGCAGGTCTCCAGCCTCTTTGGTGATGATGACGGCACTCTTGGTCTTGGGGCAGAACCCCACTATTTCCTTCACCACCCAAGAGCCGGAGGTGAGCTGTCCCAATTCGCGTCCTTCCACATCCATCAGATAGAGGTGCGTGTATCCGTCCTTCCAGCTCCAGTATATGAACTTGTTTCCGTCCCACGGCAGGAACGTGACGGGATGCAGCGGCTCCACATATTTGTCGGAAGTCTCGGTGTACAGGGTTCTCTTCTTCTCGCCTGTGGCTGCATCGTAAGAGTCCAGCGTACAGATGTTCTGGTTGCGGTTGAGCTCGTAGAGGTACAAGGTCTTGCCGTCGGGAGCCCATGTTATGTTGGAGAAGTAACGGTCTGTGGGGTCGCCCACTTTCAAGTACACGGTAGCGGTGGTCTGCAGGTCGAAGATGCCTATGGTAACTTGGTGCGATGTCATGCCGGCCATGGGATATTTGTCGGGGGCGTATTCTGCCTCGCGTGCAAACGTGTTCACCTGCGGGTAGTCCGCCACCATGCTCTGGTCCATACGGTAGAATGCCAGTTTTGTGCCGTCGGGGCTCCAGAATGTCCCTTTGTAGATGCCAAACTCGTCGCGGTGCACGCTCTGGCCGTACACTATCCCGCGCGAGCCGTCGGAAGACAGCTTCACGTCGTGTCCGTCGGCATATCTCACATACAGGTTGTGGTCCCTGAGGAAAGCGCAGGCGTTGGATGCCTTGCAGTATTCAAGGCTTCCTGTAGGGCGTGGGCGGGGCTGTTCGTCGTGCATTGCATATTCCGATGTCTTGCCCGTGCGGGTGTCCACTGCGAACGTCTTGCCGTCTTCGGAGAGAAGCAGCTTGTTGCCCTGCCAGCTGTAGTTCCACCTCTCGGGGACGGAAACCTTATAGTTCTTGCCGCCGAAGTTGAGTTCTTCAAGGGTGAAGAGCTTCTGTGCACTGACGGACACTGCCATCGAGAGTGCCATTGCCAGTATAGCCTTAGTCTTCATGGTTGTTGAAGCCGTTGCGTCCGTATCCCTTTTCCCGTTCACGGAAGTCCTTCTTTCCGGAAGGACGCTTGTCTGTGCGCTCCCTGTTGTAGTCGCGCCCTTTGCCAAAGGAACGTCCTCCGTCCTTGGAATATGGCTTGCCGCTGCCTGAGCCTCTCTCGCGGCGGAAGTCCCGCCTGTCGTCACTGCCGCGCTCGTCGCGCCGCCGGAAGTCGCGTCTGTCTTTGAAGTCACGTTTGTCGCGGAAATCCCTGTCTTCATTGTCTTCACGATGGAAAGAGCGTCTGTTTCCGAAGTTGCGGTCGTTGCGCTCGTCGTGGCACCGTCCCTTGCGTATTCTCTCCTCCGGTTCGTCTTCCAGGCGGTTCTTGAAGTCGCGGTTTTGTTTGAAACGTCTTCTGTCTGCCATCATCCTGCGTTCCAGCGGGTTCTTGATGTCGCCGCCGTTGGCTCTCATGTCGTTGAACCTGCCGCTGAAAATCTGGTACTTGCGCAGCTCGCACTCCAGCGACCCGTTGAAGAGCGGAGTGCGCAGCGAGGGCTTGAGCCCTATCTGGTCGAAACATTCCTCGCGGTAGCTCAGCACCCATGCGTCGTTGTCCACAAACTGGTGCTTCAGTCTCTCTCCTATCATCTTGTAAAGTCCGAGGAGGTCTGGCGCGGAGATGCGTTCGCCGTACGGCGGATTGGTGATGATGACGCTTTTCTCTGCTGGCCGGGTGAAGTCGGCGAAGTCCTTTTGGCTGACGGTTATCTCCTTGCTGAGCCCGGCGGCTTTCACGTTGGTCTCCGCTATGGCGACAACGTTGCGGTTGATGTCGTAACCGTAGATGTGGTGGTCGAAGGGGCGTTCCCTGCTGTCGTCGTCGTAGACGGTGTTGAAAAGATCCCTGTCGAAGTCTCTCCATTTCTCGAAGGCGTACTCCTTCCTGTACACGCCTGGCGCAATGCCCCTCGCTATGAGGGCGGCCTCTATGGCTATGGTTCCGCTTCCGCACATGGGGTCGATGAGGTCGCATCCGCCTTTCCATCCCGTCAGCATGATGATGCCGGCAGCAAGGACCTCGTTGAGGGGAGCTTCCACGCTCTCCTGCCTGTAGCCGCGGCGGTGGAGGCTCTCTCCGGAGGAGTCGAGGCTGAGGGTGCAGTCGAACTCAGCCACATGGATGTGGAGTTGGAGGTCGGGGTTGGTGATGCGTATGTTGGGGCGTTCGCCTGTCTTCTCGCGGAACTGGTCCACTATGGCGTCCTTGACCTTGTAGGCGACGAACTTGCTGTGGCGGAACTCGGTGCTGAACACCACGCTGTCCACCGCAAAGGTGACTCCGTTGTCGAGGTACTCGGTCCAGTCTATTTCCTTAACGGCATTGTACACCTCGTCGGCGCTTTCAGCCTTGAAGTGCTTGATGGGTTTGAGGATGCGGATGGCGGTGCGCAGTTGGAAGTTGGCTCTGTACATCATCTCCTTGTCTCCGGTGAAAGACACCATCCTGCGGCCTATCTGGATGTTGTTGGCGCCCAGCTCTATCAACTCCGTAGCCAGGACATTTTCCAAACCTTGGAAAGTCTTGGCTATCATTTCAAATTCTTGCATATCTGTCTATTTGTCTGTTTGTCGTTTGCGGCCGCCCGCAGGTTGTGCGGCGGTCTTGCTTTTCCCCTGCACCATGGTCTCGCCCGGCCTGGTGCTTTCCGTCACCCAGATGTTGCCGCCTATTACCGTGCCTTTGCCTATGGTTATGCGTCCGAGTATCGTGGCGTTGCTGTACACTATCACGTTGTCTTCCAGAATGGGGTGCCGAGGTATCCCCTTTATGGGGTTGCCGTTCTCGTCCAGGGGGAAACTCTTCGCGCCCAACGTCACTCCCTGGTAGAGCTTCACGTTGTTGCCTATGATGCAGGTGGCCCCTATCACCACGCCCGTGCCGTGGTCTATGGTGAAGTGATGTCCTATGGTGGCGGCGGGATGAATGTCTATCCCGGTCTCGCTGTGCGCCATCTCCGTGATGATGCGCGGTATGAGGGGAACGCCCAACAGAAGCAGTTCGTGTGCTATGCGGTAGTTGCAGACGGCTTTGATGACAGGGTAACAACTGATAATCTCCCCGTACGACTCGGCCGCGGGGTCTCCGTTATATGCCGCTTCCACGTCTGTGGCCAATATGCTGCGGAGATAGGGCAGGCGGGATATGAATTTCATGGCGAGGCAATGGGCCTTGTCGTGCGTGGAACCGCTGTCGCAGCACTTGTCCACATTCTCCTTGCAGAAACACAAGCCTGCCAGTATCTGGCTGGCGAGCACGGACAGCAGTTTCTCTGTGTTTACGCCTATGTGATAGGGGAGGGTGCGGTAACTGACAGTGGACATCCCGTAGAAGCCGGGAAAGATGATGGTCCGGCAAAGTTCTATGATCTCGGCCAATGCCGGGCCTGAGGGCAATGGGTCTCCGTCGTTGTGTTCGTGAAATAGTCCGTGCAACGAGTTGGGGTCTGCCAACTGCGATACTGTCTGCTCCAACAGATGGTTCATGTTCGTAGGACTCATTGTGCAAAGAGAAGGAAAAAATGAGAAAACTCGTGCAAAGGTATGAATATTATTGTATGTGCACAAGAAGAAAGGGAAAATAACGCCGAAAAACGTTGCAAGGTGTCGGAAATTGATTACCTTTGCAGCCGTCGGGCGCGTGTGCGGACAAGGATGCTTTCCCCACCCCGGAACGTTTATGGCAAAAGAACTTTCTATATTGATGCCCGCATACAACAATGTGTGTGTGGAATTGGTGGAACGCCTGTGGCGGCAGGCATCGCTCGTGCCGGGGTTGAGGTACGAGATACTGGTGGCGGACGACGGGTCGACAGACAAACGTGCTGTGGAGGAGAACCGTGCCGTAAACGGTTTCGGCAACTGCCGTTACATAGAAAGGGAGACAAACACAGGCAGGGCGGCCATCCGCAATTTCCTGGCAAGGGAGGCGCGGTGTTCGCGCCTGTTGTTCTTGGACAGCGACATGAAGGTCTGTTCCCCCTCTTTCGTGGAGAACTATGCCAACACCGAAGGCCCCGCGGTGGTGGGCGGACTCAAGATTGGCGGAGACCGTGAGAGGTGGGCGGGCAACCTGAGATACAGATACGAAAAGGCCTACGAACGCGGACACGGCTGCGGGCACCGGAGCGCGAACCAGCACATGGAGTTCCGCACCGTCAACTTTCTTGTCTCCAAGGAGACGGCGCAAGGGTGCCCGTTTGACGAGAACTTCAGACACTACGGCTACGAGGATGTGCTCTTCGGCAAGGCATTGTCTGACAAAGGGATTGCCGTTGTGCACATCGACAACCCGGTTGTCTTGGACGACTTTGAGGACAATGCGCATTTCTTGGCGAAGACGGAGGAGGCGTGCCGCACGCTCTACCGCTTCAGGACAGAGCTGAGAGGGTATTCCAAGATAATACGCTGCAGTGACAGGCTAAAACGCATCCCCTCAGCTTGCCGTCTCTTGGACAAGGCATATTCCCTGTTTGGCGGCGTGCTCAGGTCAAATCTGACAGGAGGGCATCCGTCCGTGTTCCTGTTCAATGTCTACAAACTTCTGTATTATATCCGTCTGGACGTTTCCGGCGGCAATGGTGCGGCGGAATGACAGGCAGACGAAAAAAAACACACCGGAAAATTTGGTAATTGAAGAAAAGTCCGTACCTTTGCGCACGCAAATGCGGAAGTAGCTCAGTTGATAGAGCACTAGCCTTCCAAGCTGGGGGTCGCGGGTTTGAGCCCCGTCTTCCGCTCCAAGCAAACGGACGAGTTCGGGCTCGTCCGTTTGGTGTTCATAAGAGCCATTCTTTCAATATTCAACATTCTGTACCGCCAAACACAATATAGTATATTGACGAGCACAGGTCGGCGACATGACAGGCACAGGTCGGCGACATGACAGGCACAAGTCGGCGACATGACATCGGCGGATATTTTCGGTTGGCATCGCCCCCCAAAAAAACATTTCCCTGCCGGGAGATTTTTCTCCGGGCAGGGAAATGGAAAATGCTTGTCAGTCCGTCTGTTCCGTGTTACGGCTTTGCTGCGACGGCGCGGACAGGGCAACTATAATTAGTCAGTCCTCCTATTCCACTCAAGTATGGGGAAGCGTTGTCTGGCCAATATAACGCATGCGTTTTCGTTTGAGTCCACATCCAATTACTCTCCGTGTACGTCGTACTTGACCAGTAGTAGGCAGAAAAAGTCTTACCCACGGTATAACCATTAGATTGGTAGCCCGTAGAAGGAAGTAATATGGAGCTGCCGTTACTTTTGCTGGTGAATTTATAATCTCTGTAGATGGTATTCTGAGCAGTCTCTTCCACTGTGCAGGTGAGGAGTTCGTCGAAATTTTCTTTGGTGGGCACACTACAGGAAGAGGCCCAGGTGGTGCAGGCTTGGGTGGCGGCATCGATCGAAGCGCAATAGGTGCCGTAGGCTGTTTCAGAGTCAGCACCGACATTCATGGTTGCCCAAAGCACACTCAGACCGAGGTCCACGAACTCGCGGTCGTTTATCAAGTATTTGTTGCTGCCCAGATAATACTTGTCGCTGCCGTAACTGCGCAATAATTTCCCTGTGTAGCTGGAAACAGACCCTGTGTATTTGGCGATGGCAATGGCGGTCACGCCTGCACGGGAAATGGTTACGCTGCCGCAGTCCACCTCAGTATCATTAATATTTACCTTCAGATTGGTGTAGTCGCCAGTCGCCAAGGGCAGGTAGAACACGCCGACACCATTCGCAGTCGCACCGCTGAAGTTGAAGGTCACGGTCTTGTCGGCATCCGTATCGGTGGAAGCCGTGGTAATCGTCGGAGTTTTTATGCTGACCTTAAAGTCTCCCGAGAGCTGCTGGTCGGCGGTGACGGTGAGTGTGCCCGACTCGGC
>CAVHCL010000112.1:0-26908 GCA_963634425.1 Bacteroidaceae bacterium | reverse complement strand
GTTCATAGCACCTATGGCCGTACAGGCATAGAATCCTTGCCTGTACGGCCATGCGCCCCCATAAAAACTGCCGTGAGAGTGGCACAAAAGCTAACCATAGAAACCCCACTGTACAATCGTAGATCCTGCGCTGTACAACTTGTCATGTCAATCCTGCCTGTGGCAATCATCTTTTCCACTTCAACTTGCAAACCAATTGTGTTGAAACAGTTCAGCTTCGCCGCCCGTTACATCTGACATCTCCAGGGTGTCTCGCATGATGCGGCAGCCCTCAAAGTTCTTCAGACGAAGCTCCATGTTGTCGCCCACTTGGAGTGGTTCTCAACCAGATGTGTCGGGTGCGCTCTCATCTGTCTCCTGTGGGTTTCCTGGAGTCTTTCCCTTTTCGTGGATGTTGAAGTAGTCTTTTGCGTTAGGGTATGTGGTGTCTGCTGTGTCGGTTGCGGTGGTGTCCGGGGCTTGTGCGTACACACCCTCGCACGTCCACATTGCCGGATCAAGGTCCTTGGGCGGAGCGAACTTGGCTCTGTACTTGGCGAGCGACTCGTCTTTCAGCACGTCTTGTATGAAATACCCGAAGACGGGAAGTGCGGTGCGGCTGCCTTGTCCCAGCCGTCCTGTGCGGAAATGTATGCAACGGTATTCGCCTCCCACCCACGCTCCGGCTACCAGTTTGGGCGTTACACCTACGAACCATGCGTCGGAGTGGTTGTTGCTTGTACCTGTCTTGCCGCCGAACTCCGAGTACTGCAGCACGGGGTGTATGTAGCTCCACAGAGCTGCCGAAGTGCCTCCTCTTTCGGTGAGTCCAGCCCTGAGCAGTGTCTGCATGAGGTAGGAAGAGCGGTAGGAGACGGCTTGCCTCTTGTGTAGGCTGGATTTGTATATCAGATTTCCTTCGTTGTCCTCGATGCGTGTAATCAAGACGGGCATATTGTATTTGCCGTCGTCTATCACGGTGCAGTAACTGTTTACCAATTCGTAGAGGCTGACATCGCTGCTCCCCAGCGTGAGGGACTTGGTCTCGTGCAGTGGGGACTCTATCCCCATGGCGTGTGCGGTTTTGGCAACGTTCTTTATGCCTACCCGTACTCCCAACTTTACTGCCACGGAATTGATGCTTTGTGCGAACGCACTTTTCAGCGGCAGTTCCTTGTCGGAGAAGAAACCGTTGGCGTTGTGCGGAGACCATATGGTGGGCTTGCCGTTTATGGTGTCGGGGTATCCTACCCACGAGTCGAGTATGCGGTCGACGGGTTTCATGCCTTGGTTCATGGCTTCCGTGTACACGAAAAGTTTAAATGTTGAGCCCGGCTGGCGTTTTGCGGTTACTTTGTCGTATTTCCACGAGTTGAAGTCCACGTCTCCCACCCATGCTTTCACTTCCCGGGTGTCGGGTTCTATGGCGACGAATCCGCAGTGCAGGAACTTGACCATGTGCCTGATGGAGTCCATGGTGCTGAGCGGCAAGACCACGGGACCGTCGTACGAGAAGACCTTAACGTCGTGGGGCAGGTTGAGATAGTGGTTGATGGAGTCCGGCTCCGACGGGAATTTTCCGGCAAGATACTCGTAGTGCTGTGTTTTCTTGGCAAGGTTTTCTATGAAGCTGGGAATCTCGCGGTATTGTCCGTCCTGCCACGGTGGAGTGTTGCCCCAATGGTCGTAAAATCTCTTTTGCAGGATTTCCATCTGTTTTCTGACGGCTTTCTCGGCATACTTCTGCATACGTGTGTCAATGGTGGTGTATATTTTAAGTCCGTCGGCATACAGGTCGAGTTTGTTGATGGCGTTGTAACCGGGCATGAGCCCCTTGTCGCAGAGCATGTCTATGTAGTCGGCAAGAGTCTCCCTGAAGTATGGGGCAGGCCCGTCGTATCTGCTTTCAGATGTTTTCGCCGCGAGTGTGACTGGCAGGGACAGCAGAGAGTCGAACTGTGCTGCTGTGGCAGGTCTGCCGTCCAGTATGATATGCTGGTGTCTGTGTACGAGACTGAGCACAGTGTTGCGTCTCTCCCTGCTGTTTTTGGGGTTTAGGCGTGGGTTGTATGTGCTGGTGGCTTTCAGCAGCCCCACAAGCACGGCGGACTGCTCGTAGTTGAGTTTGTCGGGGGTGGTGCCGAAATATGTGCGCGCGGCGGTTTTGATGCCGTAGGAATTGCTTCCGAAGTCCACTGTATTGAGGTACATGGTGAGTATCTCTTCTTTGGTGAAGAGGTATTCGAGTTTGGATGCCACTATCCATTCCTTCGCCTTCATCACCAGCAGCTTCACGCCCGGGATGTGTCCGCAGAGCCCGGTGGAATATTTTGTGCGCACCCGGAACATGTTCTTGGCAAGCTGTTGTGTGATGGTGCTCGCTCCGCGGGCGTGTCCCAGAGCCATGTCTTTGACGGCCGCCAGCAGTCCGGTGAAATCTACGCCGTGGTGACTGTAGAAGCGTTCGTCCTCGGTGTCGACAAGTGTCTGTATGAGAATGGGCGAGATCTCCTGGAAAGTGACTGGTGTGCGGTTTTCGCTGAAGAAGCGTCCTATCATCACTCCGTCGGCACTGTATATCTCGGAGGCTTCGCTAACCTCGTGTCTCTTGATGTCGCTGAAGCCAGGCGATTTGCCGAAGAGACAGAGAAAGTTGCAGTCCACCGCCAGAAGCGACAACGGCACGAGGGCAAGGAATGTGAGAATCCATGCCGCAACTCTTTTGTACCAAGTGCCTGTGTAGAAACGCCTGACGCGTGCGCCGCCGGCGGTGCAGAGACTTTTTGTCTTCGCAAGACCTGTCGTGATTTCTAAGACAAGGATGCTGATTTTTGTTCTCATAGTGCGTGTTTGTCCACAAGGTTTATTATTCCTTCAGCGTCGTCGGGGTGAAACCAGTGTACGCTGTCGTCGTGCCCGAACCATGTCATCTGTTTCTTGGCATAGTCGCGTGTGTTTTTTTTCATTTTCTCCACTGCGAAACTCAAGGTCCATTCGCCATCTATGTGTTTGAACATCTCCTTGTACCCGACGGTGTTCAGCGAGTTGAGGTGCCGCAGACTGTAGAGCGACCTGGCTTCTTCCAACAGTCCCTCTTCCATCATGGTATCCACTCTGTGGTTTATCCTTCCGAAGAGGTCTTCCCGTTCCCTACGCAGTCCTATCTTCACTATGTTGAACGGCCGTGTTTTTTTTGTCCTTGTGAGGAATGAGGAAAAAGGTCTTCCTGAGGTATAGTACACTTCCAAGGCGTGCACTATGCGTTTTGGATTTTTAAGGTCGGCCATGGCGTAGTACCTGGGGTCTGTCAATTTCAGTTCCGCCCGCAGGGTGTCCAGTCCTTCCGCAATGAGTCTTTCTTTGAGATGCTTTCTCACCTCGTCCGTCACGGTGGGGATGTCGTCTATGCCGTTGCACACTGCGTCTATGTACATCATGCTCCCTCCCGACATCAGCACCGACGGATGTGTGTCCGAGAGCTTGTCCAAAAGGGCAAGCACATCTTCTTCGTACTTTGCCGCACTGTAATTTTCTTCTGGCTCCAGTGTATGGACGAAGAAATGCCTCACTGCCGCCATCTGTCCGTCTGTGGGAGCTGCCGTACCTATGTCAAGGCGGCGGTAAATCTGTCTGCTGTCGCAGTTGAGCACCGGACTGTTCAGATGTCTCGCCAAATCCAGTGAAAGGTCAGTTTTACCAACCCCTGTGGGACCGAGCAGTACGAAAAGAGTCATTTAGTCTTCAAATTCAAACCCCTCCCTGTCCAGTTCTTCGTCTGCGAAGCCGTCGTTGCCATAGAAGTCTTCTCCGGTTTCCGTTTGCGCCGTCGATGGAGTGGTGGAGACATTTTCCTCCGCCGGTGTCTGCAACGGAGCTGAGCCGTGACTGCGGCATACTCTGGGTTCTCTGTCGCCGCACGACGAGAATGAGACTTCTGTCGCCTCCATGAGGAAGAGGCGTTTGTTGTCGGAATCAAAGACGTATGCCATCTTCTGTCCTTCGTCCTCCACAAAGTCCCTTATTGTGGAGTCTTTCATGAGGTAAACGTCCTCGTCGTACCCGGTCTTTCCGTCGTCCGCAAGCAAGATATGGGTCTTTACCCTCCAATCGTCGTCGCAGACAAGAAACCGCTGTCCGTCGTTCTCTTCGTACTTGCAGTGTTTGAGGATGAGTCTGTGCAAATCGGAAAACCTTGTCTCTCCGTCGGCGGAAATCTCTAAGGCGAAATCTTCTTTCTCCTGACTGAAAAGTGTGAATTTGAGTAACATACTTCCTGCTGTGTTTAGTTTGCCAATGTGCAGAAGCGGTATCTTCTTCTACCTGATGAAACCCCTTGTGCTGCTGTTGATGAAGTCGAGGATATACTCAATTTCCTTACTCATGGGTATTTCTCTCTTTACCCGCTCAATAAGTTCCGTCAGTTTGCCTGTCCCTTGCAGGATAATCCGGTAGGTATCGTGTATGTTGTTGATGGTTTCGCGTTCGAATCCGTGTCTCTTCAGCCCCACTACGTTGAGTCCGCAGAAAGCCGCCGGGTCACGCGCCACGAGAGAGAAAGGCAGTATGTTCTGGCTGAAGCGTGTGCCGCCGCCCACCATGCAGTAGCTGCCCACACGGCAGAACTGGTGCATCAGCACGCACGCGCTCATTATGGCATTGTCGTCTATCACAGTCTCGCCTGCCAGCTTGGAACAGTTGCCTATTATACATCCGTTGCCCACTGTGGCATCGTGTGCCACGTGCATCCCCTCCATCAGCAGGTTGTTGTTGCCTACCACGGTCTTGCCCTTGGCGGCTGTGCCGCGGTTTATGGTGACGTTCTCGCGTATCTTGTTGTTGTCTCCTATTTCTGCGGTTGTGTCCTCGCCTTTGAATTTCAGATCCTGCGGTATGGCTCCTATCACCGCTCCGGGAAAGAATATGTTGCCGTTGCCTATGCGTGTGCCATAGAGCATGGTTACGCTGTTCATCAGCGTATTGTTGTCGCCGATGACGACACCTTTGTCAATGTAGCAGAACGCTCCTATCTCGCAGTTGTCTCCAATCACCGCTTCGGGGTGGATGTATGCCAATGGACTAATCTTGCTCATGTTTGTCTTTTGTTCACTTGTTTTTCGTTATCTGTGCCGTAAACGTGGCTTCGGCCACGCAGTTCTCGCCTACGAAGGCATATCCTTGCATGGTGCCTATGCCGTGTCTGACCGGTGAAACCACGTCCACTCTGAATATGAGCGTGTCGCCAGGAACCACCTTCTGCACGAACTTTACGTTGTCTATACGCAGGAAGTATGTGCTGTAGTGTGCGGCATCTTCCAGATTGCCTATCACGAGCAGCCCTCCGGTCTGCGCCATGGCTTCCACGATGAGCACGCCCGGCATTATGGGTTCTTCGGGGAAATGTCCCTGAAAGAATGGCTCGTTCTGAGTGACGTTCTTTACCGCCACTATGGACGTAGGCTTCAGTTCTATCACCTTGTCCACGAGCAGCATGGGATAGCGGTGCGGAAGAATGGACTTTATCTTGTTGGTGTCCATTGCCGGAGTTTTGCTTATGTCGTATTTGGGAGCTTGTATCTCGTGTTTGCGTATTTCCTTGCGCATCATCCGCGCGAACATATTGTTAATGGTATGTCCCGGACGTGTGGCTATAATGCGTCCCTTGATGGGCTTGCCTATGAGTGCCATGTCTCCTATTATGTCCAGCAGCTTGTGTCGTGCCGGCTCGTTCTCCCATACCAACGGTTTGTGTTGGAGGTAGCCTATCTCCGTGGCATCGTGCCATTCGGCGCCAGTCAACTCGCAGAGCTTGTCAATGTTTTCCTGACTTGTCTGTTTTTCGTATATGACTATGGCGTTGTTGAGGTCGCCTCCCTTTATGAGTCCCGCTGTGAGGAGTGGCTCCACTTCCCTTACGAACACAAATGTACGTGCGGCGGCAACCTCCTGGGCAAACTGTTCCATACTGTCGAGTGTGGCAAACTGGCTGCTCAGCACTTTGCTGTCGAAGGAAATCATGCTGGTGATGGAGAAGTCTTCGTCAGGCAGTAGAGTGATGCACGCTCCTGTCTTTTCGTCGCGGAACTCCATCTTCTTGGTGATGTAGTAGAAGTCCTTTGGCGCATCCTGCTCTTCCATGCCCACGCGCAGTATCTCCTGTACATAAGGTTCGGCGCTTCCGTCAAGTATAGGTATCTCCGGTCCGTCCACTTGTATCAGCACGTTGTCGATGCCGAGGGCGTATATGGCAGCCATGGCGTGTTCCACTGTGCTGCATCTGGCGTCACCCTTGCCGAGTACCGTACCTCGCTGAGTGTCCACTACGTTTTCAGCCACTGCGTCTATGATGGGTTGTCCCGGCAAATCTGTCCTCTGTATCTTGTATCCGTGATTTGGCTTTGCCGGCAAGAAAGTTGCCGTAATGTGCAGTCCTGTATGCAGTCCCTTGCCGCTAAGCGAGAATCCTGTCTTTAATGTATTTTGTTTCAGCATGTCTGTTTGTGTATGTATTGGGCTATTTTTCACCCAATGCTTTCCTTAGTTCTTCTATCTCTCGTTTCATCTTGTTGAAGTCCGCCCATATTTCGGGAAGAGCCTTGAATATTGCGCTTGACTTCCAGAAGTTCTTGGCGTCAATCGCCGGTGCGCCTTGTATGGCGGTGCCAGGTTTCTTTACGCTGTTGGGTATGCCCGACTGCGCTCCTGCCATAGTCTTGTCGGCGATGTGCGCGTGTCCGGCAATCCCCACTTGGCCGCCGAACATACACCATTCGCCCACCTTTGTGCTGCCGGCTATGCCTACTTGCGCCGACATCACAGTGTGGCTGCCTATTTCGTCGTTGTGCGCAATCTGTACCAGATTGTCCAGCTTGGCTCCGCTGTGCACCACAGTGACACCCATTGTGGCGCGGTCGACACAGGTGTTTGCGCCAATCTCCACGTCGTCCTCTATAACTGCAATGCCTATCTGCGGTATCTTGTCGTAGCCCTTTTCGGTAGGTTGGAAACCGAAGCCGTCGGCACCTATCACACATCCGGCGTGCAGCACGCAACGGCAACCCACCTTACAGTCGTGGTAGACAACGGCGTTGCTGTATATTTCCGTATTATCGCCCACCTTGACATTCCTGCCTATGGTGACGTGAGGGTGCAGCACGCATCCGTCCCCTATCTCCGCGTCTTCCGCTATGGCTACGAAAGGACCGATGTAACAGTCCTTGCCCACTTTGGCAGTGGGGTCTATGAACGCCAAGTCGCTTATGCCGGTGCGTTTGGGTTTCATGCTCTCGTATGCCTGCAGCAGCTGTGCAACAGCCTCTCGTGCGTCCGCCACCTTTATGAGGGTAGCCTTTATTTCCTTCTTTGGCTTGAAGTTGTTGTTCACCAACACTATGCTGCTCTCCGTGTCGTAGATGTAATGCTCGTATTTGTCGTTGGCGAGGAAACTGATGCATCCGGGTCTTCCATCTTCTATCTTGGCGAAGTCGTTCACTTTTGTTTCCGGGTCTCCTTCCACTGTGCCTCCTATGAGACTTGCTATCATCTGTGCAGTAAATTCCATATTTCCAATCAGTGTTTCGTTTTCTTTGTTGTTGTGTGTTTAAGGTTGATGTTTGAGAAACTCTGCCATTTGCTTTTGTGTCTCTTTCGCTTTCATGGCTGCGGCCTGTGCGAAGTCTGTGTCGTTGCCGGCATATATTATGGCACGGCTGCTGTTCACAAGCAGTCCGCAGTCTTCGGTCATACCGTAGCGGCACGCATCTTCCAGGCTGCCTCCCTGTGCGCCTACGCCAGGTACGAGCAGAAATGCGTTGGGGGCAACACGCCGCACGTCCCTGAACAGCTCGCCTCTTGTAGCACCCACCACGTACATCATATTGTCGTCGTTGCCCCATTGCCGCGACTTCTTTATCACTTTCTCAAAGAGACGCTCTCCGTCTTTGTCTTCAGTAAGTTGGAAGTCAAGAGAACCCTTGTTGCTGGTGAGTGCGAGGAGTATCACCCACTTGTCTGCATAGCCTTCGATGAATGGTGTCACACTGTCCTCGCCCATGTATGGGGCTACGGTGAGCGCATCCACCCCATATTCGCCGAAAAAAGTGCGTGCGTACATCTTGCTGGTGTTGCCTATATCTCCGCGTTTGGCATCAGCTATTATAAACTGTTCGGGATACTTTTCCCTGATGTAGTCTATTGTCTTGCCGAATGCGGCAAGTCCCTGCGTGCCGCAAGCCTCGTAGAATGCGACGTTTGGCTTGTATGCCACGCAATATGGGGCGGTGGCGTCCACTATGGCCTTGTTGAATGCGAATATCGGGTCCTCCTCTGCGAGCAGGTGCTGCGGTATCTTTTTGATGTCCGTGTCAAGCCCCACACACAGGAAACTTCTCTTTTGTCTAATCTGGCTGACGAGTTCTTGTCTGTTCATGTCTCAATGTGTTTGATGTTTTCTTTATGTGTCAAGAGGTTTCCGCACGCTTTAGCGTGGTGTCTGTCGCTACAGCTCAGCCTCTTTCATCCTTTCAGCATTCTCCGCCACTGTCAGATGGTCTATGCAGTCTTGTATCTGTCCGTCCATGAAGGCGTTGAGATTGTAGATGGTGTACCCGATGCGGTGGTCGGTGATGCGTCCTTGCGGATAGTTGTAAGTGCGTATCTTGGCGGACCGGTCGCCGGTAGACACCATGGTCTTACGTCTTGACGCAATGTCGTCGATATACTTCTGGTGTTCCTTGTCGTAGATGAATGTGCGCAGACGTGCCAAAGCCCTTTCCTTGTTTTTAGGCTGGTCGCGTGTCTCCGTGCATTCCACAAGAATTTCTTCGTCTTTGTCGGTGAAAGGGTTGTGCCAAATGTAACGCGCCCGTACTCCGGACTCCACCTTGTTGACGTTCTGTCCTCCGGCTCCGCTGCTTCTGAAGGTGTCCCACTTGACGGCTCCTTCGTTTATCTCGACATCAAACTCCTCAGCTTCCGGCAGCACAGCCACTGTGGCGGCGCTGGTGTGCACTCTGCCCTGTGTCTCCGTGGCGGGAACTCTCTGTACGCGGTGCACACCCGACTCGTATTTCAGCGTGCCGTACACGCCTTCGCCAGTTACGCTGAAAACAATTTCCTTGAAGCCTCCAGAGGAACCTTCGCTGAAACTGCTTACCGCTGTTTTCCACCCTCTTGACTCTATGTACTTGGAATACATGCGGAAGAGGTCTCCGGCAAAGAGTGCCGCCTCGTCCCCTCCAGTACCGCCCCTTATTTCCATTATCACGTTCTTGTCGTCCTCGGGGTCGGCTGGTATGAGCAGTAACTTAATCTCTTCCTCCAGTTGTGGCAGGCGTTTCTCGCTGGCGGCCAGTTCCTGCCGCAACATGTCCCGTGTGTCGTGGTCGTCTTCTGTGGAGAGCATCTCTTTGGCATCTTCCACGTTACGCAGACAGCCAACGTACTCCTTGCGTGCCGATATTATTTTGCTGAGATCCTTGTATTCCTTGGCGAGTTTCACATATCGTTTCCTGTCAGCCATCACATCCGGATCTGCTATCAGCGTCGACACTTCCTCGTAACGCGCGGCCAGTCCGTCCAGTCTTTCCAGTAAATCCATATATGCTGTGCCGTTTCAATAGTTAAACTCTCCGAACTCGCTCTTTATGCAGAGACTTTTCGGACCTTCCTCTATGTGTCCAACCACTTGTGCGTCTATGTTGAAGTCTTTGCTTGTGGCTATCACTTTTTCTGCCAGTTGCGGAGACACGTAGACTTCCATCCGGTGTCCCATATTGAACACTTTGTACATCTCGCTCCAGTCCGTGCCGCTGCTGTCGTGTATGGCTTTGAACAGAGGCGGTATTGGAAACATGTTGTCCTTTACCACGCGGCAGTTGTCTCCCACGAAGTGCAGCACTTTGGTCTGCGCGCCTCCGGTGCAGTGTACCATACCGTGTATGTCGTGTCGCATGGTGTCCAGCAGTTTCTTTACCACCGGAGCGTATGTGCGTGTGGGGGAGAGCACCAACAGTCCCGCATTGACGGGACTTCCATCCACAGAGCCGTCCAACCGGTGCTTGCCGCTGTACACGAGTTCCTCGGGCACAGCGTGGTCGTAGCTTTCGGGATATTTCTCAGCCAGATACTTGCCGAACATATCGTGGCGGGCACTGGTCAGACCATTGGAGCCCATACCGCCGTTATAGCGTTTCTCATAAGTGGCTTGTCCGCAGCTGGAGAGACCCACTATCACGTCGCCCGGTTGTATGTTGGCGTTGTTCACAACATCGCTGCGTTTCATGCGGCATGTTACTGTGCTGTCCACGATTATTGTGCGCACGAGGTCGCCCACATCGGCGGTCTCGCCACCTGTGGCGTGTATTCCTATTCCCATACCGCGCATCTCACGCAGCAACTCGTCGGTGCCGTTGATGATGGCGGAGATCACCTCTCCGGGTATGAGGTTCTTGTTGCGTCCTATGGTGGAGCTTACCAGTATGTTGTCCACTGCCCCCACACACAGCAAATCATCGGTGTTCATGACGATGGCGTCTTGCGCTATTCCTTTCCATACCGACAAATCGCCTGTTTCTTTCCAATACGTGTAAGCGAGGCTTGACTTGGTGCCCGCCCCGTCGGCGTGCATGATGTTGCAATATTCAGGGTCTCCGCCCAGTATGTCTGGTATTATCTTGCAGAAAGCTTGCGGGAACAGTCCTTTGTCTATGTCTTTTATGGCGTTGTGAACGTCCTCCTTAGCTGCGCTCACACCCCGCATCATATAGCGTTGGTTGGTCATCTGTGTAAATGGCGATTGTTTTTATGTGTGCAAAATTAACATTTTTATTTCATATTGGCAAAAGAAAACGCAATATTGATGTATTCGTGCCAAAATACAAGTGTTTTTCACGTATGTCAACCTTGGTGTTGCAGTTCTTATTTTTTCTTTTGCCTGCGGAAGAGTTCTTTCCAATGGTCGAAGTCTTTCTGAAACTTGAGTCCTACGCCTTGTGTTGTGAATGACGACTGTATGAAGTATCTGTCGTTGGTCTGGTTGTAAGCTTTCAGCGAGAGTGTCTTGGCTTTGTTCAGCACGTATTGGATGTCGAAGTCGCCTATGAAATTGTTGTTGTTGTAGTAGCTTTCGCGGTAGCCGAAGTTGCCGTTGAGCAGCAGTCTTCCGCTCAGCAGCCTTCCGCTCAGCATACCCTCCACGTCCAATTGGTCCCACCCGGTCTCTCCGGTGCGCAGGTTGGTGCCGAACGACCAATTGTTGTTGCCCATTGCGCTTGATATAAGTTGGTTGAACTGACTTGACAATGTGCTGCTGATGAGAGAGTTCATGGCCATTCCGCCTTGGTTGCCGCCTTTCGTGGCATACTGCGCGCCGTAGCTGTAAAAACGTCCGATGCCTAAGAGGTACATTACCTGCATATTGCGTTCCTCTTCCGTGCTTATCATGGCTTTCGCCATCCGTTTTTCGTCCTCGTTGGCATTGGGGAGGTCAAAGTCAAATTCCACTTTAGGTTGCCTGGGCTTTCCGCTTATGTTCATCACGCAGTCCACCCGGGTGTTGGAAAGGCCAAGGCTGGAGTAGGAGAGGTCGTCCAGCGAGACGTTGGGCACTGTGTATGTGGCCTGTAGCGAGAGAGCCGCCTCGTATGGGTCTCCTCCGAACACTATGGTGCCATCCTGCTTGAACACGAAGTCTTTGTGTATCACGTCTTGCATGGACAGCTTGTATATGCCGTGTTCGACCCTGTACGTGCCCATCATTTGGAATTTTCCCTTGTTGTAGTACTTGGCGAGTATGTGTCCGTTTCCGTAGATACTTATGTTGTCGCCCGAGCGTGGATTCATTATCAGTTTCATCTCCGCTTCAGGGTTTAAGGAGATGTTCATGTCAAGGTGTACGTCCGATATCATGTCATTGTCCGCAGGACTGCTGTCGTCTCTTCGGACTGTGTCTTTGTTCTGCACGTACGAGATGAACCCTGCATCTGTGATGGTTTCGGGCGATGCCACGTTGTACACCATGGACGTGCCGCTGTTGGGTGTTGCCTGTACTTCTATGGACACATAGCCGGGATGTCCGTCTATATGCACTTTACCTGTGGCGAAGGCTGTGCCGTAGAAGTTCTCTCCGCTCTTGGCATCCGTGTTGTAGCACAAGAGGTTGGTGGCATTGATGTCCACGTTGTACCTCAGTTTTGAGAGGTGGTCGTGCATGAGTTGCATGTCTATGACGGCTGAGTGTTCTTCCGTTTCCTTGGAGCCCATGGAGTCGTAGATGGAGGCGTTGCGCATCGTAATGCTATTGGGACGCAGTGTCACGGAGTCTCCTTGTGTGCGGTAGCGGGTGCCTGTGGCATTTACTGTCAGTTCCGCATCGTCCATCACGAGGTCTCCCTCTATGTTTACCCTCTTGAATGGCCCGAACACCCTTGTCCATCCGCTTGCCCTGCCCTGTAGATTGGTGAATATCTTGCCAGTGAATTTGTTGAGGAAGTAGAGGTTGATGCGTCGTGTGTCTATCCTCAGTTCCAGCCCCCCGTCGGGTGCGCGCCCTGGTGTCACGGAACCCCTCACTGTGGTGTGGCTGTCGTGTGGTGCGTCGTTTATGTCGGCATTCAATGCGATGGCTTTGCCGTTTTTGCCGTAGTTTCCGTATATGTCAGCGTCGCCGAGCAGTCCGTCATTGAAAGTCAAGTCCTGTACGTGCAGGAATGCGTCTACATCGGGTGTGTCGAAAAGAGAGGTGGCGTAGATGAGCCCTGTGGCTTTGCCGTCAAATTCCACGGTGTGGAAGTTCACGGTGTTGAATATGTATTCCAACGACACATCCTTCAGTCTCACAGTCAATGTGTCTGTTCTGTTGGCTGACAGTCTTCCGCTCACAGCCACGTGCCTGTCGTCGTTGTACACTTTGATGTCTGCCACGTCAGCCGTCTTGTCGTGGTATGATATCCATCCTGGAGCTATTCTCCATATCGTGTCGTTGATAATTATCTCCGACGGCTCTATCTGTGCTTCCACCGTCTGTTTGTTGTCAAAGCCGGGGCGCAGAAAGCCGCTGACGTTCACTGTGCCGCTTTGTGCCGGCGAGGCGTTGTTGTTCCACGAGAGTGAAGTCCTTATGTTGTCGTAGGTGGCGTGTGCGTCAAGCGACATTTCCACAAACCCATTCTTCATCACACGTTCGGCGTTGAGGTGCGACTGCATTGTTCTCGTGTTGCATTCGGCATTCATCCTCACGTGTCTCAGCGTGTTGCCGTTGTATATCATTTCTGGAACCGCCCCGCTCAGCATTATGCATCTGCTCACGTTGTCTATATTGCCTTCCAGCGTGGCTTCTTCAGGGATGCTTATCTGTATGTTGGCCAGCCGTCGTATCAGTGTGGTGTCGCGCACTTTGCATGTGAATGCCATGTTGCATTCCGTGTCGTCTGCGGAGTCTTTGGATTTTGGTATTATGCTTGGCAGTCTGTCGTGTGTGCAGCGCAACAGTGTCTGGTATAGCTGTCTCCATTTGAAATATCCGCTGGCTTCCATTTTCAGCGGTGGACTGTATATGGAGATGTGCCGTCCGTCTTCGCCGTTGAGGCACTTCACTGTCAGGCTGTCCATGGTGTAGGAGCCCTCCTCCTCCGAGTTCATGGAGAAGTTGCTGAGTGTGAGTTGGCCGTTGATGTCGTCAACGTCGGAAAAGTCTATGTCTGCGAGTATCTGAACTCCGAACGTCTCTCCCGGATGGTTGGCGGTGAGGTTCATGCCGTGTGGGCAGAAGTCCTCAATGCCGGCTTTCAACAGCAGGCGTTGTCCTTGTCCCGAGGGGGTTGTCTCTATGTGTGCCGTGAGATTTCCGAACTTGTCCTTAACTTCCGCTTCGGCGCATACCTGTCTTCCGCTCAGTGTTACGGAGTATGGTATGTTCCTGTGTGTGTAGCCGTTGTATTCAAGCGATGTCACAGTGCCTGTGGTTTTCAACTCCGTTGTCTTTCCGGGACTTTTCAGATGTCCGTCTGTCTTTCCTTCCAGTGACACCGTTCCCAATTTGTGGCCGCCGCCTGCCAGAAAACCTGCATTGCACTGTTCCGCACTGAATTCGGCGTGCAACACATCTTTGTCATTGAGCGAACCTCTCAGTTTCGCCCATCCGGCATCAGTCTTCATGTCGATGGCAGCTTGTATGTGTCCCTTGCGGAAATCCGCTGTTCCTTTGGTTTGTGTGGCACCCAGTCTGTCCAATACGTCTATCCGCTTGTCGGTGTTGCCGTATATGTTGCTCAGCAGTATACTCTGCGATTTGGGCGACGTGCATAGGCTCTCTATGTTCACAGAGCATTCGGGAGACGAGAATATGTTGCGCAGCATGGCACTTGCAGTCAGCGTGATGTCGTTTCCTCCGGTACTTGCGCAGATGCCGTGCAGGACCGCATTGCCGTTGCGGAGAGAAAACGATGTCTCGGCGTGCACCAGTTCTGTAGCGTGCGGCAGTGCGTCGGTGAAGTACCTTGCATCGCCGAGCGATATGTCCGCCGATATGTTGCCTGTGCCTCTCAGTCTCTGCGCCCATTCCTTGCCGTAGTTTTTGCCTGAAGGCGTAGGATATGTCAGTTTCGCTTCGGGTACGAGTATGCTTGAGTTCATGGCCTCCACGGCGAGGTCGGAGAGGCTCGCTCCGTGGCATCCGGCTTTGAGCCCGAACGTGGCGCGGTGCAGTGCGAAGCCCGACTTTTCAGACAGACTGAGTTTTTTGAGGTAGACATCCAATGTGTCTTGCGTCATTCTGTTGAGTTGTGCGGTAAGGCTTATGTCTGTGGCTTCTATGTGGTCGGGGCACAGGCGGCCTGGAGTCTCTGGCATGTAGTATCTGTCCCACTTCACGCTGCTTCTGCGCAGTATAAAGGTCTCCACGGACAGGTCGGGGAGCGTAGTGTTGGTAGAGTCCTTGCCGGAGAAAGCGTCTATGAGGAATTGGCAGTTGAGCTTTCCTCCATTCTCCTTTTGGTACACTTTTGCCTTAACTCCTATAAGTTGTGCGTTGTATATCTCAATACGCTTGTATGCCAATTTTTTAAGGTTTATCTTGGCTGCCAAGCGCGCCACATCCAACATCAGGGTGTCGTTTCTGTCGTACACCTGCATGTTGTCAATTATGAGTCTGCCCATCATACCCATCCTCACACCGCCTATGTGCACCTTTGTCGTCAATAGGCGTTCCAACAGCGAGGACGTGTACTCTCCCGCCATCCTCTGCAGTGCCGGGACGGACGACAGTCCTACGGTGACAAGGTAAAGCGACACTGCGAGCCCTACGGTGAGCCTTGTTATGAATTTTACGTACTTGATGTGTCTTGTCTCCTTTTTTTGAATATGCGGAGTGAAGAGTCCGCTCTTGTTCTCTTTTCGCTTTTGGAAACCAAAAGTACAAAAAAGTTTTCATTTCGCCGCCAATTAATCTTTTTTTTGTGTAATTTTGCACGGCTTAACAGTAATTATAATCAACAAATCCATAAAATCCATAATGGCAAAAGTAATCAAATTGCGTAAAGGCCTGGACATTAACCTCAAGGGTAAGGCTTCCGAGACTACTGCCGTCATAGGTCACGAGGGTGAGTATGCGCTTGTCCCAGATGATTTTTGCGGTGTGAAGCCTAAGGTCTCTGTCAAGGAGGGCGATGTCGTCAAGGTAGGAGATGCTTTGTTCTGCGACAAGTTGCATCCGGAAGTGAAATTTGTAAGCCCCGTCAGTGGTACTGTGTCTTTGGTAGAGCGTGGCGACCGCCGCAAGCTGCTTAGTGTCAGGGTGAAGTCGGACGGCAAAATGGAGGCGCGTAGTTTCGCCACCGGAGGGGACGTCAAGTCGCTGCTCTTGGAGAGCGGTCTCTTTGGCTTCTTCCGTCAGCGTCCGTACGATGTGGTGGCCAATCCAGACGACAAGCCCAAGGCTATCTTCGTAAGCGCATTCAACAGTATGCCACTCTCCCAAAATTTCGAGTACGTACTCAAGGGTCAGGAGGAGGAGTTCCGTGCAGGACTTGCCGCCTTGTCCAAGATTACAAAGGTGCACCTTGGTATTAGTGCCAAACAGACAAGTGCGGCGTTGACTTCGGCGTGCGACTGTTGTGAGGTGACAGTATTCGACGGTCCTGCTCCGGCTGGCAACGTAGGTGTTCAGATTAACCACATCTCTCCCATCAACAAGGGTGAGGTAGTGTGGACTTTGGGTGCAGAGGAAGTGATATTTGTAGGCCGTCTGATGAAGAACGGCTTTGTGGACTTCACGCGCACCTTAGCTTTGGCTGGCAGCGAGGTAAAGACTCCACAGTACTACAAGGTTCTTGTGGGGCAGAGTCTATCCACCATAGTGGATGGTCGGATATCTGCTGAGGGTGTACGCATCATCAATGGTAACGTCATGACAGGAGTCAAGGCCTCCGCTTCAGCTTATTTGGGGGCGCATGCCACGGAAGTCAACGTCATTCCTGAGGGCGACCACGCCGACGAGATGCTCGGATGGATAATGCCGCGTTTCGGTATGTTCAGCACCAGCCGCAGTTATTTCTCATGGCTCTTTGGCAAAAACAAGGAATATGTGCTGGATGCACGCATCAAAGGCGGAGAGCGTCACATGATTATGAGCGGCGAGTACGACCGTGTGTTCCCCATGGATATCTATGCAGGGTATCTTGTAAAGGCCATCATCACTGGCGATATAGACAGACAGGAGGCTCTGGGTATCTATGAGGTTGCCCCGGAGGACTTTGCCATAGCCGAGTTTGTGGACAGTTCCAAACTTGAGCTGCAGAGGATTGTACGCGAGGGCCTTGACATCTTGAGAAAGGAAAATGCATAACATTATTTATATATGAAAGCGTTAAAGAAACTATTCGACAATATCCATCCCTACGTGGAAGAAGGAGGCAAGTTCCATGCCTTCCGTTCTTTGGTGGACGGCTTCGAGACTTTTGCCTTCGTGCCCAACACCACGTCACGTGCGGGAAGTGTAAATATCCACGACGCTATCGACAGCAAACGTATCATGAGTTTCGTTGTCATAGCTTTGCTGCCGGCTCTCTTCTTCGGCATGTACAACGTGGGTTACCAGAACGCCCTCGCTGCGGGTCAGTTGGACAACGCCACTTTTTGCAGTATGTTCTTGTACGGTCTGTTGGCCGTGCTCCCCAAGATAGTGGTCAGCTATGTTGTGGGTTTGGGCATAGAGTTTGCGGTGGCTCAGTGGAAGGGCGAGGAGATTCAGGAGGGTTTCCTTGTGTCTGGTATTATTATTCCCATGATAGTGCCGGTTACCTGCCCTCTGTGGATACTTGCCATAGCGGTGGCGTTCAGCGTGATATTAGCAAAGGAGATTTTTGGCGGAACGGGTATGAACATCTTCAATCCCGCACTCGTCACGCGTGCGTTCCTGTTCTTCAGTTATCCCAGTGCCATGTCTGGCGATGCCTCGGTGTGGGTGGCCCAAGACACAATCTTGGGATTAGGCTACAAGCCTGCCGAGGTTGTCACTGCAGCCACGCCTTTGGGTGCCGCTTCGCTGGAGGGGTTCAGCGGCTTTGACCCAAGCACGATATGCAATGCCGTCACCGGACTCATCCCGGGTTGTATAGGCGAGACCAGTGTTATAGCCATCGCCATAGGTGCGGTGATACTGTTGTGGACAGGCGTAGCCAGCTGGAAGACCATGCTCAGCGTCTTCGTGGGTGGAGCTGCCACTGGCTATCTGATGCAGGTGGCAGGGCTTACACACATACTGTGGTACGAGCACCTCGTGCTGGGAGGCTTCGCCTTTGGCGCAGTGTTCATGGCCACTGACCCCGTGACGAGCTGCCGTACAGAATGTGGCAAGTACATCTATGGGTTTCTCATCGGTTTTATCGCCGTGTTGGTGCGTGTGCTCAACCCAGGCTATCCCGAGGGCATGATGCTCGCCATCCTGCTGCTCAACCTTTTCTCCAGTCTTATCGACTACTTCTTCGTGCAGGCTAACATCAATATGCGTGCAAAACGTGTTAAATAAAAATCAGATATGGCAAGAAAATTTATATGCAATATATGCGGAAAGACCTTTGAGGCGGATTCCAAGCCCGACAAGTGTCCTTTCTGCCAAGCCGACTCTTCTTACATAGAAGAACTGACGGACAACGGTGCGGTCAAGGATACGCCCCGTAAGAAAGGCTTCGACACCAACAGCAACACATATACCGTGGTGTACGCCGCTGTAATGGTGGCTGTGGTGGCTTTCCTGCTTGCTTTCGTGAGCAGCTCGCTGAAGCCTGTACAGGATGCCAACGTACTGCGCGACACTAAAAATCAGATACTCACCTCCCTAAACATAGAAGGGCTTGCCGGCGAGGCCATAGACGCCAAGTACGCCGAAGTGGTGACCGACACTGTACAACTTGCAGACAAGAGCTTTTTCAAGGTAAACGTGGACGGTACTGTGAAGTATGTATTCCCGCTTGCCGGACGCGGTTTGTGGGGTGGACTGAGTGGTTATATCTCGCTTGACGAGGATTGCCGCCACGTGTTCGGGGCATATTTCAACCACGAGTCCGAGACGGCAGGACTGGGAGCGCGCATCAAGGAGAGATGGTTCCAAAAGCAGTTCTGCGGCAAGCCTGTCTTTGACGACAATGGCAACATCGCACTCACAGTCACCAAGGCCGGAGCAGCCAAGGCCGACACAGAGGTCAACGGCATTACCGGAGCTACGCTTACTGTCAACGGAGTGGCAGCCATGGTGAACGGCGGGCTTGTAGGCTACAAGGACTTTATAGCGGCAGACGCCTCCACAGTCGGCGACGAAGCCGCGCAGACAGAGGCTGACACCACAGAAGTAGAACAAAACTGAACGAGGAGGAAAAGAATATGAGTAAACTTTTTTCTGACGAGAACAAGGCAGCGTTGACGCACCCCATCAATCTCGACAATCCCGTGGCCGTGCAGGTGTTGGGCATCTGCTCTGCGCTGGCGGTTACCAACCAACTGGCGCCGGCGGTGGTGATGGGACTTTCCGTCACCGTCATCACGGCATTCAGCAACGTCATCATCTCCCTTATACGCAAGACCATCCCCAACCGCATACGCATCATAGTGCAGCTTGTGGTGGTGGCGGCTTTGGTGACTATAGTGAGCCAGATACTCAAGGCTTACGTTTACGATGTCAGCGTGCAGCTGTCGGTGTACGTGGGTCTTATTATCACCAACTGCATCCTCATGGGTCGCTTGGAGGCATACGCTATGCAGAACAGTCCATGGCCATCGTTCCTCGACGGCATAGGCAACGGATTGGGCTACGCCATTGTACTTGTCATCGTGGCGTTTGTCCGCGAACTCTTGGGCTTCGGCACATTGTTCGGCTACACGGTTATACCGCGGAGCTGGTACGTGTCGGAGGGCGGTTGGTACATGGACAACGGCATGATGGTGATGCCTGCCATGAGCCTTATCATCGTAGGTTGTGTAATTTGGGCTCACCGCTCAATAAACAAGGAGGCAAAGTAATATGGAACACGTAATATCCCTTTTTGTCCGCTCCATATTTGCGGACAACATGATTTTCGCATTCTTCTTGGGTATGTGCTCTTACCTGGCAGTGTCCAAGAACGTGAAGACAGCCTTCGGTCTTGGCGTGGCAGTCACTTTCGTGCTTGTGGTCACTGTGCCGGTGGACTATCTTCTTCAGACCAAGGTGTTGGGTCCCGACTGTATAGTTGAGGGCGTTGACCTCAGTTTCCTGTCCTTTATCTTGTTCATAGCGGTCATAGCTGGCATCACGCAGTTGGTGGAGATGGTTGTGGAGCGTTTCACTCCCTCGTTGTATGCCTCCCTGGGCATCTTCCTTCCATTGATAGCTGTCAACTGTGCCATCATGGGTGCGTCGCTCTTTATGCAGCAGCGCATAGGCATGGAGCCGCAGAACGCACAGTATATAGGCAGTGTGGCAGATGCCACGTCCTACGCTTTGGGTAGCGGTATAGGATGGCTTTTGGCTATTGTGGGACTGGCAGCCATACGCGAGAAGATGGCTTACACCGATGTGCCTAAGCCCCTGCAAGGTCTTGGCATCACGTTCATCACAGTGGGGCTTATGGCCATGGCGTTTATGTGCTTCTCGGGTCTTAACATATAAAAGATTAGGAGGAAAGAAAGACAATGGATATAAATTTGATATTGGCAAGCATCGGTGTTTTCCTGGCTGTTATCATAGCACTGGTAGTCATCCTGCTTGTAGCTAAGACTTACTTGTCACCCAGTGGCAACGTAACAGTGACCATCAACGGCAAGGAGTCTGTGTCTGTAGGACAAGGAGGCTCTCTGCTCAGCACACTCTCGCAGGAGGGCATCTTTCTTCCCAGTGCCTGCGGAGGCAAGGGCTCGTGCGGTCAGTGCAAAGTGCAGGTCGTAGAGGGTGGCGGCGAGATACTCGACTCCGAGAAGGGACACTTCAGCCGTAAGCAGGTGAAAGACCATTGGCGTCTCGGATGCCAGTGCAAGGTGAAGGGCGACCTCAGCATTAAGGTGGACGACTCAGTGATGGGTGTCAAGGAATGGGAGTGCACCGTCATCAGCAACAAGAATGTGGCCACGTTCATCAAGGAGTACAAGGTGGCTCTGCCCAAGGGCGAGCACATGGACTTTGAACCCGGCTCGTACGCTCAAATCAAGATACCTGCATTTGACTGCATCGACTACGACAAGGATTTCGACAAGAGTCTTATCGGTGACACATATATGCCGGCGTGGGAGAAGTTCGGACTCTTCGGTCTCAAGTGTACCAACCCCTCCGAGACCATCCGTGCCTACTCTATGGCCAACTATCCCGACGAGGGCGACATCATCACGCTCAATGTGCGCATAGCCACGCCACCGTTCAAACCCAAAGACCAAGGACCGGGCTTCATGGATGTGAACCCTGGTATAGCCAGCTCTTACATCTTCAGCCTCAAACCAGGCGACAAGGTGACGATGAGCGGCCCTTACGGAGAGTTCCGTCCAGTCTATGGTTCCGGACGCGAGATGATATGGGTAGGCGGAGGAGCTGGTATGGCACCGCTTAGGGCTCAGATTATGCACATGCTCAAGGGACACGGCATAAGTCCCGAAGACCGCGGACGCACCATGCACTACTTCTACGGTGCGCGCGCCATGGAGGAGATACCTTTCCTCGACGACTTCCTGCAACTGGAGAAGGACTTCCCCAACTTCCACTTCCACCTCGCCCTGGACCGTCCCGACCCCAAGGCGGATGCGGCAGGACTCAGCTACACTCCCGGCTTTGTGGCTCCCGTCATGGGCGACACATACCTCAAGCAGCACGAGAGTCCCGAGGACTGTGAGTATTACCTTTGCGGACCTCCAATGATGGCAAAGACGGTGCTCGACCTCTTGCACAGTCTCGGCGTGGAAGACGACATGATACGTTTCGACAACTTCGGCGGCTGACCGAAGCTGTCACAGACATCCAAAGAAATAAGGCACGTTCTCCATCTTGTGTGCGGAGGATGTGCCTTGTTTCGGAAAGGGCACACAGACATGAATCCAGAATCTCTTATACACAAATACTATTCCCCGCAGCCCGAGTTGGAACAGTTGCTGCTCGGTCACAGCAGGGATGTGGCGGACAGAGCCGTACGCATAGCCAAAGCGCACCCCGAATGGCAGGCGGACTTGCGGTTCCTCTACGAGGCATCCATGCTCCACGACATAGGCATACTGTATACCGATGCACCGTCCATACTCTGCCATGGCAGCAAACCTTACATACAGCACGGTATATTGGGGGCAGAGTTGCTCCGCCGCGAGGGACTGCCGCGCCACGCCAGGGTGGCTGAACGGCATACCGGCACAGGACTCACACGCAGACAGATAGAAACATCCGGTCTGCCTCTGCCTATAGGGGACTATCGCCCCGAGACATTGGAGGAGCGCATAGTGTGCTACGCCGACAAATTCTATTCCAAATCCAGACCAGGGGAAGAGAAGGACTATCAGCAGGCATTGCGCAGTCTGGAGAAGTTCGGCCCCGAGTGTGCCGATGTGTTCCGCCAGTGGAAGCAAGAGTTTGAGTGAAAAAACGATAAATGTGAGATGCCGTATATGGGACTCCCATTATTATTTCGTACCTTTGCAGACTCGTAGAGACTGACTACGCTTTGAACAGAAAGATATGCATATCCCTCGTGGCACTGTACGCTCTTGCCGCCATTGCGGCAAGGCCTGTGGCGTATCGTGGTATGCACTCCGCCCCCAAGGCATCCACCGACACTGAAGACTCCGTCTCCAAGGCATCCCCGGATTCAGCCTTTGGTACAATAGCTGACTCCGTTTACAAGGCTTTGCCTGACTCCGCATCAGGGGCAACGACAGATACCGTGCCTCGCGCTCCTTACGTGATACTGCCCGACACCACAGCCGTCGACACTGTGCCTCCCGACACGGCACGCAAGAGCAAGGACGCACTGGACGAGCCTGTGGCATACGAGGCCAAGGACTCCATCACGTTCAACTACGGACGTATGCGTGCCCATCTCTACGGCGACAGCAAGGTGACGTACCAGAACTTCGAGCTTACCGCCGACGACATCAGCATCAGCATAGACAGCAGTCTCGTGCACGCCTCGGGCACCGCCGACAGTACCGGCGAGGTCAAGGGCAAGCCGCTCTTCAAACAGGGCAGCGACGAGTACGAGCCCGACCGCATCAGTTACAACTTCAAGACACGCAAGGCTTTCATCACCAACGTCTACACACAGGAGGGAGAGGGCTTCATGCAGAGCAGCGACGGCAAGAGGGACTCCTCGGGAGTGATGTACATACGCAACGGCAAGTATACCACTTGCGATGCCGAGCATCCCCATTTCTACGTCTCCCTCACCAGAGCCAAGATGCACCCAGGCAAGAACGTGGTGTTCGGTCCGGCATACCTTGTGCTTGAGGACGTGCCGCTTCCCTTGGCAGTGCCCTACGGCTTCTTCCCGTTCACCAGCGACTACAGCAGCGGTTTCATCATGCCCACCTACGGCGACGAAACGAGGCGTGGCTTCTACCTGCGCGACGGCGGCTACTACTTCGCCATCAACGACAGAGTGGATGTCAAGGCATTGGGGGAGATTTACACCAAAGGCTCGTGGGGACTCTCGGCACAGAGCATATACCGGCGGCGCTACCGTTTCAGCGGCAACCTCTACCTCAGCTACCAAAACACCAAGGAAGGGGAGAAGAACATGCCCGACTACAGCGTCAGCAAGAGCTTCAAAGTCACTTGGAGCCACCGGCAGGATGCCAAGGCCAACCCCACGCAGACGTTCTCCGCCAGTGTCAACTTCGCCACCAGCAGCTACGAGCGCAACAACCTCACCAGTATGTACAATCCCGAGAGCTACACACAGAGCACACGTACCAGCAGCATTGCATACAGCAAGACGTTCAAGGACATAGGGCTCACGCTCAGCGGAACATTCAATCTGTCGCAGAACATGAGGGACAGCAGCATAGCCGTCACGCTGCCCACGCTCAACATATCCCTCAGCCGCTTCAATCCGTTCAAACGCAAAAAGATGGCAGGCAAGGAACGTTGGTACGAGAAGATAGCTCTCAGCTACACAGGTACGCTCACCAACAGCATCAGCACCAAGGAAAACCTTCTTTTCAAGAGCAGTCTCGTCAAGGACTGGCGCAACGGTATGCGCCATCAGGTGCCGGTGAGTGCGTCGTTCAGCGTGCTTAACTACATCAACGTCACACCGAGCTTCAGCTTCACCGACCGTATGTACACACACAAGGTGATGCAGTCGTGGAACACCGAGACGCAGAGCGTGGCGCGCGACACAGTGTACGGCTTCTACAACGTGTACAACTACAACATGAGTATCTCCGCCAACACCAAACTCTACGGTATGTACACACCGCTGCCGTGGTTCGGAGGCAAGAAGATACAAGCCATACGCCACGTCTTCACACCCACCGTCAGCTTCAGTTACGCTCCCGACTTCAGCAAGCCGCGCTACGGCTTCTACGACTCGTACGTGCGCACCGACGCCAACGGCAATGTCTCCACAGTCACCTACTCGCCGTTCTCGGGGAGCACCTACGGCACCGTTGGCAACTACATGACAGGAAGCGTCTCCATGGATGTGTCCAACAACATAGAGATGAAGGTGCGTTCCGACAAGGACACCACCGGCTACCGCAAGATAAGTCTTGTGGACGAACTGGGAGCCTCGCTCAGCTACAACATGGCTGCCAAGAGCAAACCTTGGAGCGACCTCTCCATGCGCATCCGCCTCAAGCTCACCAAGAGCTACACATTCTCCATGAACGCCGTGTTCGCCACCTATGCCTACGAGAAGGACTCCTCCGGCAACGTCTACCTCAGCGACAACACCGAGTGGTCGAAGGGACGCTTCGGACGCTTCCAAGGCATGAACCAGAACCTCTCGTACACGTTCAACAACCAGACCTTCCAAAAACTTTTCGGGGGCAGGGGAGGGAAGACCTCCAAGAACACCGCCGACGACACCGACGATGATGACGAATACGACGAGACAGACCCCACCATGCAGAACGTGGACCCCGACAGGGAAAAAGCCAAGAAGGGAGCGCAGGGCGAGAGCTCGCGCGAAGTGGACGACGACGGCTACCTCAAGTTCTCCATGCCGTGGAACTTCACCGTCAGCTACGGCATATCCATGCGCGAGAACACCTCTGCGCCCATCCGCGAGAAACGGATGCGCTATCCCTACAAGTTCACACAGACACTCAACTTCTCGGGCAACATACGCATAGCGGAGGGATGGAACATCAACTTCTCCTCCGGATACGACTTCGACTACCACAAGCTGAGCATGACCACCGCATCCCTCTCGCGCGACCTCCACTGCTTCTCCATGCAGTGCAGCGTGGTGCTCAGCCCTTACACCAGTTACAACTTCACGTTCGCCTGCAAAGCCGGCACCTTGGCGGATGCCCTCAAGTGGAAGAAGCAAAGTTCCTACGGCAGCAACCTTGAATGGTACTGACGGCGGCGGACACGGACAAAGGACAAAAACATAAAAAATACAGCAAAAATGGCAAGATTCAACAGGATTCTCCTCAAACTCTCGGGCGAAAGTCTGGCTGGAGAGCAGGGACACGGCATTGACGTGAAGCGGCTGGGCGAATACGCCGCACAGATAGGCGAGATAGCCTCCATGGGAGTGCAGGTGGGCATAGTGATAGGCGGCGGCAACATATTCCGCGGTCTGAGCGGTGCCGGCAAGGGTTTCGACAGAGTGAAGGGCGACCAGATGGGTATGTGTGCCACGGTCATCAACTCGTTGGCACTGAGCAGCGCACTGGATGCCGCAGGGCAGAAGAACAGAGTGCTGACAGCTGTACGCATGGAACCCATAGGCGAGCTTTACAGCAAGCGCAGGGCAGTGGAGTGCCTGGAGAACGGCGAGGTAGTAATCATGAGTGCCGGCACCGGCTGTCCTTACTTCACCACAGACACCGGCTCCTCGTTGCGCGGACTGGAGATAGAGGCAGACGTGATGCTCAAGGGCACGCGTGTGGACGGAGTGTACACCGCCGACCCGGAGAAAGACCCCACAGCCACCAAGTTCAGCGACATCAGCTACGGCGAGGTCATAGCCAAAGGGCTGAAGGTGATGGACATCACAGCCACCGCCATGTGTATGGAGAACGGACTGCCCATCTACGTTTTCAACATGGACGTGCCAGGCAACTTGCGCCGCGTGCTGGAGGGCGAGGACATCGGCACACTGGTGCACGGATAGTCAATCGTACAAAAATCCTGCCAAAAACTTTGTCGGGGCGTTTTCTCTTTCTACATTTGTCGCAGGAATGCCTATTTCCTTAGGTAGTTAAAATACAACGTTTTCGTTAAGTCAGATGAGCAAAGACAAGCTTGCTTAGTCATTGCCATGGCGAGGACGAGAAAAGGTGCATGAATATGAATGATTTTGAGCAACATTCAGACATGGTGTCGGAGTCAAGTTATGATTTGTTTTATAACAATGGCGAGAATGACAGAATAGAAGATGGAACGCTACGGGTTCTGTCCATATTTTCGGGTTGTGGAGGTATGGACTTAGGTCTTGAGGGTGGTTTTATCTGTCATAGAAAATCCATTACAAATGATAATTGGATAGAAAACGAGGTCAGCAAGAACTGGGTGCTTTTAAGAAAAAGTGTGTTTCGCACCATTTTCGCTTGTGATATTTTAGAAGAAGCTCGTAATACATGGCTCAGTTATATGTCAAGATTCCATGTTGATCCGAGCATATTTCATCTTCAAAGCATAGTGGATTTGGTAAAGCTCCATAACAACGGATTGGATGTTTTCCCTCATAACGTGGACGTTGTGACAGGCGGATTCCCTTGTCAAGACTTTAGTGTCGCAGGGAAACGCAAGGGATTCAATTCTGACAAGGATGACTATGGTAAGAAGCGAGAGGGAAACGAGCCTTCGGAAGAGACAAGAGGCAAACTGTATATGTGGATGAAGCAAGTAATAGACATAGTTCAGCCAAAAATGTTTATTGCAGAGAACGTGAAAGGTCTTGTTAGTTTAGGCGACGTAAAGGATATAATTCAAAAAGATTTCTCGTCAGCCCACGGCAATGATTACATCGTGCTTGACCCACAAGTCCTTCATGCAGGAAACTACGGCGTGCCTGAAACACGTGAACGTGTTATTTTTATTGGCATCAAGCGTTCTGCTTTAAATGAACGTGCATTAGAGGCTCTGACGCAAGAAAAAATACCTTTTGAGTACAATCCGTATCCGTCACCAACCCATAATTATAATGTCCAAAATGAAAAATTGGCAAAGCCAGTGACTTGCAAAGATGTTCTTGGAGAATTGCCCGAGCCTTATGACTCCAATGATTTGTCACAAAGAAATTATTCTAAAGCCAAATAC
>CAVHCL010000111.1:0-12171 GCA_963634425.1 Bacteroidaceae bacterium | reverse complement strand
GCAGCATAGAGGACGACCTCAACAAAGTGGATGTAAGCGAGGGTGACTGCTTCTACATCCCGGCAGGCCGTGTCCACGGAATAGGAGCCGGAATGGTGATAGCCGAGATACAACAGACTAGCGATGTAACATACCGCATATACGACTATATGCGCCGGGACAGGGACGGCAACTTACGTGAACTCCATGTAGATCTCGCTTTGGAGGCCATCAACTTTCAAGACATCACAGCCAATCCCAAGGTGGTGTATACAGAAAACAGGGACAAGGTAGTAAGTCTGGTGGAATGCCCATTCTTTACGACCAACGAGCTGAAACTCACCAAAACGTTTGTACGCACATATGACAACATTGACTCCTTTAAGGTGTATATGTGCCTCAGCAACCAATGCGCATTCCTCTCTCCTGAGGGGCAAGGCATTTTCCTGCATCAAGGAGAGTCGCTGGTTGTTCCTGCCGTCATGCCCTCCGTCACCATTATCCCTGACAAACAGTGCAAACTCCTTGAGAGTTATGTGCTTCTGCCTTGACATACAATTTGGTGCAAACGGCGTGTACACGCCGTTTTGCACCAAATCTTTACAACCCTTGAAAACTATTTGCAAAGGCACTCGTCAAGCAGGGCCGTTATTGCTTCCTTATCCATCTTCTGTCCAATGAAAACAATCTTCTGCATTCTGTCGCCATACTTTTCATCCCAGTCGCGTCTCAGTCCGGCATCTCTCTGAAGGAAAGACTCCAATTCTGCTTTCGGCATGGTGGCATACCACTGTCCTGCATTTTTCAAAGAGACCTGTTTGCCAGCCTGCTCAAACACATAACACACATCCTCCTCTCCACGGAAATAGCAGATGCCCTTGGCGCGTATGATATTCTTAGGCCAAAGACGGGCCACAAAATGGTCAAACTGTCCCAAGTCCATGGGATCTCTTCTGTAGTAGACAAATGTACTTATGCCATATTCGTCCGCCTCGCCTTCACATTCGTGACAATGGTCTCCATCGTGGTGATGGTGGTGATGGTCGTCGTCATCATCTTCGTGGTGGTGCTCTATGGCATCAATCCATGCGGCCGAGGTGGCGACACGCTCAAAATCAAACAAGTGCGTGTTCAGCAATTTTTCCAAAGGAACGTCCCCGTAATTGCAGTCCACTATCTCCGCCTTGGGTTGGAGGGCACGTACTATCTGCCTTATACGCTCCAGTTCGTGGGGTTCCACCTCCGCAGCTTTATTGAGCAATACGATGTTGCAGAACTCTATCTGCTGTATCACCAAATTCTCCAAGTCGTCATCGTCAAGATTCTTCTTCATGAGGCCGTCTCCACAGGCAAACTCATCCTGCATACGCAAAGCATCCACCACTGTGACAATGCAGTCCAACTGAGGCATCCCGTCTTTGGTCACCTCGGGTGCCATGGAGGGAATGGAGGTGATGGTCTGGGCAATGGGAGCAGGCTCACAAATTCCGCTTGCTTCTATCACTATATAGTCAAACTTGTGTTGGGCTATGATATCTTGTATCTGCTGCACGAGATCCATCTTCAACGTGCAACATATGCATCCGTTCTGTAGAGCCACCAAACTATCGTCCTGCTCGTTCACCACCCCACCCTTTTGAATAAGGCTGGCATCTATGTTCACCTCACCTATGTCGTTCACAATAACTGCGAAACGGATACCCTTCTCATTGGAAAGAATACGGTTGAGCAATGTGGTCTTACCACTGCCGAGATAACCTGTCAGCAGCAGGACAGGTGTAATACATTTGTTCATATCTATAATTGTTTTCTTTTCAAAATGCGGAATTACTAATCCCAGTTTCTCTTCCAAAGAACCGCCTCTCCTTTGGCCAACGATTGCGGAACATCTATAAGCCTCTGGTTCGTACTGCCGCAAAAGAGAGCGTCAGCATCACGTAGAGACTGGATGAACGGCCCGTCCACCAACACGTCGACATAGGAAAGGAGGCACCGTGCAGACTCGCTGCACAGAAGTTGATCGTAACGGAAACCCGTGTAACACCAGATGTTCTTGTGGGACTCTTCTTTTATGCGCTTCGCCAATAAGGCAAAGGCTTCAGCTTGATACAAGGGGTCTCCACCAGAGAATGTGACATCAGCAAACGGATCGGCCATCACTTCCTCCAAGAGGCTGTCTATGGTACGTGCCTCTCCCGAACCGAAGTTCCACGACTGCGGGTTGTGACATCCCACACACTCATGCGCACAACCGGCACAATAGATAGAGGTCCGGAACCCCGGACCGTCTACTGTGGTATCGTGCACCACTTTGATTACGTTAATGGTGTGGTCACTCATGTATCACACGGTCATTGAGCTCTGCAAGTTTTGCCTTGTTCCATCTGTCTGTGGTTCCCACCAGATAGCCTGTGATTCGCTGAAGTCTGTCTACATTGGCCGAACCGCACTTAGGGCATACGTCCATGTGTTTCTCTGCGTTCTCGTATCCACAGTCCATGCAACGGTTGCGCGTGTGATTGACGGAACCGTATCCGATGTTGAACTTGTCCATCATATCCACGATAGACATTACCGCCTCGGGATTGTGTGTGGCATCGCCGTCAATCTCCACGTAAAAGATGTGTCCGCCTCGTGTGAGGTCGTGGTAAGGAGCCTCCACCTGCGCCTTGTGCAAAGCGGAACAATGATAATAGACAGGTACGTGGTTGGAGTTGGTATAGTATTCCCTGTCTGTAACGCCAGGAATTATTCCGAACTTCTTGCGGTCGTATTTGGTGAACTTGCCAGAGAGACCTTCCGCAGGTGTTGCCAATATGCTGTAGTTGTGTTGTAAACGCTCGCTGAACTCATTGGCTCTATCCCTCATGTAAGTGACAATGCGCAATCCAAGTGCCTGAGACTCCTCGCTCTCACCGTGATGCTTGCCTGTCAGTGCCACCAAACACTCTGCCAGTCCTATGAAGCCAATGCCTAAAGTGCCTTGATTGATGACGGAGGCGATAGTGTCATTGGGTCCCAACTTCTCGCTGCCTATCCACAACCCCTTCATGAGAAGCGGGAACTGCTTGGCGAATGCCGTCTTCTGGAATTCGTACCGGTCGTGTAACTGACGTGCCGTCACATCCAACATATAGTCCAGTTTGGCGAAGAAAGCGTCTATCCGCTCTTTCTGGTCCTTAATGCCCATACACTCAATGGCCATACGTACGATGTTGATGGTGCTGAAACTCAAGTTTCCCCGTCCGATACTTGTCTTGGGGCCGAAACGGTTCTCAAACACACGTGTGCGGCATCCCATGGTAGCGCATTCCCATTGGAAACGTTCGGGATCGTCGGCACGCCACTTCTCGTTGTAGTTAAATGTCGCGTCAAGGTTGATGAAGTTGGGGAAGAAACGCTTTGCGGTCACCAGACAGGCGTACTTATACAAGTCGTAATTGCGGTCTTCGGGAAGATAACTTACCCCTCTTTTCTTTTTCCATATCTGTATTGGGAAGATAGCCGTCTCCCCATTGCCGACACCCTCGTACGTAGAACGTAGCAGCTCACGGATGATGCAACGCCCCTCGGCGGAAGTGTCCGTGCCGTAATTGATGGAACTGAACACCACCTGATTGCCGCCGCGCGAGTGTATGGTATTCATGTTGTGTATGAAAGCTTCCATTGCCTGATGCACCCTGCCTACGGTTTTGTTGATGGCGTGCTGTTTGATACGTTCCTTGCCTTTGAGGTCACCCAAAGGGATGTTGAGGAAATCTTCTACCGGGGCGTTGTATAGTTCTCTGTAATCCTCGGCATAAAGGTCCTCCAACACCTTTACCTCCTCTATGTACGACGCGCGCACAAAGGGAGCCAGATAAAAATCAAAAGCGGGTATCGCCTGTCCTCCGTGCATCTCGTTCTGCACAGTCTCCATGCTGATGCACCCCAATATGCTGGCGGTTTCTATACGCTTGGCAGGGCGGCTTTCTCCGTGTCCGGCCTGAAAGCCGTGCTTCAGTATTTTGTCCAAAGGATGCTGCACGCAGGTGAGCGATTTGGTGGGATAGTAATCCTTGTCGTGGATATGAAGATAGTTGTTCTTAACTGCATCCTTGGCATCCTCGGAAAGCAGATAGTCGTCAACGAAAGGCTTTGTGGTCTCGCTGCTGAACTTCATCATCATACCGGCCGGCGTGTCTGCATTCATGTTGGCGTTTTCACGCGTGACGTCGTTGTTCTTAATGTTGATGATTTCAAGGAAGATGTCACGTGTCTTTGCCTTGCGCGCTATGCTGCGGGCATTGCGGTATTTGATATACGACTTGGCGACATCCTTTCGCGAGCTCTTCATCAGTTCGTTCTCCACCATGTCCTGGATTTCCTCCACGGTCATCTGGCTTTTGCCTTTCATGGAGATGCGGTCTGATATCTGCTCTATCAAAGCTTCATTGTCTCCATCTTCGGTGGATAGCATTGCCTTACGGATGGCGGCAGCTATCTTCTGCTCGTTGAAGCCCACTATGCGCCCATCCCTTTTTACTACTGTCTGTATCATATCTTACTGATTTACCATTTGCGATTTTTCTTATCCATTACGGTAATTTCTCCATCTCTTTTTTGGAGTGGCAAAGTTACGAAAAAGTGAATACGCCACCAAAACAAAAAGCAAAAAAACTTCCCTTTTAGAGATTTTTTCAGCCCATAAAAAAGGAAAGTTTTCCAAAATTTTATATAACTAATTGGTTATCTGTGTTTACTTTTGCTAAATTGAATAAAAAGTTTTTCAAAATGTCAATATGTCATGCGAAAACACTATGCTATCAGAACTTTAAGGCTTTATTTTTCTTATCCGTGACAATGATGTCCTTGGCTTTGGGTACAGAAGTGATGTCTTTACGCGCTTTCATCCTGATTTTCGCAAGAACCACGTCACCTTCGACGCTTTTTCCATCTCCCAGATTGATGTACGTAGGATACAGAGCCTTCTGTCCGGAAGAGTGCAGCCTGTCGCGTGTCATGTGGTGCATGCCCTTAGCGGCCTCTGACACCTCGTCACCCACATATTCCATCTCCGACACATCGTATGGGATACAGAAGCTGATGCCGTTGACTCCCTTCAAACCCTTGCCCGAAGCGGTGAAGACAATCTCCTCGCCGCTCTTGTATTGTTGCTTGTCCGCAGTCACGTTCACCGTTCCCTCCAGCGGGGTGTAATCAGCAAGCCGTACGCCGCCGTCCAAGGCAGTAGCCACATAGCTGATGTCCTGTACATCTATCAGACCGTTGCCGTTGACATCACCCTTGCTAACATATCCTTCAAAGTCGCCGTCACCTTGGCGCAACCCAGTGTAATTGGCGTATGAAGTGAGGTCGTTCTCGTCAATCTTGCCGTCCATATTGATGTCGCCTTGCACGAACCACTCAGACCCTGGCACACGGAACACATACATCTGGTGTCCACTGCCAAAATCTCCCACGGCCTTTGTCACGCTGATACGGATGTGTCTCGCCTTGGGATTTTCGGAGAAGATGAGTGTTTTCTCCTCGTTGTTTCTCTCCCATCGGAATGTGCCGCACTCCTGCCAGTCCTCACTGTTTGCACTAACAGAATACGAGCCCTCCAAGAGCGTGCCGTTTCCCGCATCCGGACGCGGAAGGTAGGAAAGCCTGTCCAGTTCGTTCACGCTGTGCAGGTCAATGTCTATAGTAAACGGCACAGCCTTTTTGCCCCACTTCGTATGCCAGATACTTGACGTGTCAAAGTCAAAAAGGCGGTCTGCACCCTGCCCGCCCTGATTCTCGCAAGAGGTCTCTGCGGTAATGCCGCGCACAGCATATTTCAATGGGTCTGCGGCAGTTTTGGATGTCATGGTTACCCAATCGCTCGTTCCGTCAGTATAAACGGCGCGCAACTTAACGTTGTACTCCGTGTCCGGTGTGAGCGCATCCAGCGTATAATGAGTCTGACGAATGGTGCTGTAAAGCATTCCCTGGAACTCCACTTCGTAATACTCCGCATCGGGAACGGCCTCCCATTCTGGTGTGAGGGAATATGCGTCATTCGGTTCCATGCTGGCTTTGGGCACAGCCTTGGACACGTCCGTGACGCTTTTAGGTTGTGAGTAGTCCGTCTTCAGCCCTGAGATGGTGAAAACCACGTCGTGCTCCTTAACGTCTACCTTGTCGTTGATTCTTATCTTCAGCATCTTCATGCGGGGTATGCGGTTTTCCATACTTTTCATGTTGCTGGCAAACGGACTTGTCTCCTCGCATTCCGTGACGGAAACCGGCATCCTTTTGCCGCCGCAAGTGGCTTTCACCTTACAACCCATACCGTCCACTGGTATGCAGAGGTTTATCTCTTTCATCTTCTCGTAACCTTCGTGCCACCCAAGTGTAGGACTTATCGTTACGGAGACTTTCCCCTTCTTGTCCACGGAGTATTTTACACTGTTCTGCACAAATGCGCCGGTAAGATAGTCCTTGGTTTTGCCGTCATCGTCGTAGAGGCAGAACTCGCAAGCCTCAGAGCCAGGCACCACGAAAAGGCTTATAAGGTCGTTGCGGCACTCCGGGGGAGTGTTGTGGGCTTCGGTGAGAGGAATGATGGAGCTTCTCTTGGCAAAAACCGGCAATTTCCATATTGGCGCGTCCATATCATTGATGACACGTCCCCCCTCATACGTCTTGCCGTCAAAGATATCCATCCACTCGCCTTTGGGAAGATAGATGCCGTCGCGCACATCATCATATTCCCTCACGCGCGTCTCCTTATATATGGGCGCTACCAACAACGACGGACCGTATAAGAACTGGTACTGGGTGGAACTGCCCATCAGATAGTCGTTTCTAAGGCTGTCCTCCAAAAACATGGCACGTATCATAGGTTTGCCATATACGGCCTCCCATGCTATGGAATAAGTATATGGCATTAGCATACTCTTCAACTTCAGATAGTTGCGGTTGATGGTCGCAGCCGGTTCTCCCAAGGCCTGCGGATATTTGGGGTTACGCCCCCACCCATCCATGTTGAGTTGCATGGGAGAAAACGTCTTCCACTGGAAGTCCCTTATGTTCACCGGAACATTCTTGCCTCCGAAGATGCCATCCATGTCGCTGGTGATGTTGGGTTGTCCGGAAAGTCCACTCCCTATGTAAGTGGGAATATGAAAACGTATGTACTCCCATTCGCCTCCAGTTTGGTCGCCCGTCCAAACGCCGGCATAACGCTGTGTGCCTGCCCATCCGTCCAAACTGATGATAAAGGGACGTGCCTCAAAACCATAATAAGGCATGGCGGATGCCACATCTGCAACTCCGTTGAGTCCGAAACTATAGCCTGCCCCCACCCAAGCCACGTCAGTCTTCAACACTCGTACTCCAGCATCACGAATCTCTTTCACAATGTCTCTCTGCAGCAGGGCTTCCGTCCCGTCCTTGGGATAAAGGTCGCTCTGTGTCCATAGCCCCACTTCCACACCTCTGGAGCGCGCATAGTCGCCGAATTCCTTGAGATTGCGTATATTGCCTTCTAAGGTCTCCGTCTGTCCGTAGCCTGCTCCGTAACCGTCGTTGGGAAGAATCCACCCCAATGGCATGTCATTTTCCAAATAGCGGTCTATGGCGGCACGGGCGGAGAACTGGTAATTGCCGTTTTCGCCGTTCAGACTCTCACGCACGCCACCGTTGTCTTTCTGACTTTCGTTGTACTGTTTGCCGTCCTCGTAAGTCATATATCCCTCCTTGCCGTCCTCGGCAGGAGTCCAATAGTCGCGGTTGTAGGCATTGAGATGTCCTTCGTAAAAGCCGAATTTAGGAAGAAGCACCGGGTGGCCCGTCAACTGGTAGAAGTCGTTGAGCAACGCCACCGCACCGTCGTCCACCATAACGAAGATATCCAAATAGTCCGTATCGTGGGAAATCACCGTCTCAGACGGAGCACTTTTCCCGAAATCGTAATGCCCTGGGGCAAATGTGTTCCACATCACAGCATAACCTGACGTACTCCAGAAGAAGGGGGTGGGGCTTGCAACTCCTCCGTCCACCCAGTTGTTGGTGTTCACTATGTCTATCACCTCTCCTTTGTGACTGAACCGTCCGTTTTGCACTCCACCGCCGTAGAACCAATCGTCCGGCGATTGGCATAAGGTAATGCTTGTGGACTTGCGTCCGAAATCTGTCGGTTTTGTTTGACTCACCACAAGCTTGCTGTCGTTCCATACACGAAGGCAGCCGGAAGAACTGTCTACCGTCACCCTCAGGGACTTTGAGCATATAGTGTCTCCCTTTAGTCTAAGTTGCGGGCAAATGGTTCCGCGCGGTCTGTCGGTCAGTATCTCCGCCTCTGGAGACGCTTCGGGAGAACGTACGGGACCGTCATTGGGGTCGCAGAAAAAACGGAAGATATTGTTTCCGTAGAAATCTATGTATATTCGTCTGTTGTCGTCCAGCGTGACAAGGGCGGTGGTGGCGTTAACTTTTGTCACATCGTAGGCAAACACTCCCGTGGCAACGAATGCCAAGCCCAATGCCGTCAAGCAACGTTTTCTGAATCTCATGTCGTAGGTTGTTGTATGTGTCGTAGGTTGTTGTATGTGTCGTCAGTATGGTTGCAAAGGTATAAAAATTTCTCCATACGCTACCGCACGGTATAAAAAGATTTTGTAACTTTGCGCCCGAATTATTGTATTCAACGACACACAAGAGATATGGAAATCAAGGACAGAAAAACCTCCTTCACCATTGCTGCCGTTGCTCTAGTGACATTGGCGGTGATAGGGTATCTGGTGTTTGCCATGCAGAAGCAGAAGGCGGAAAGTGCGAAGATGCTTGAACTTGCAGAAATGGACAAGCGCGAAATGGAGAACGAATACGAACAGTTTGCCATGCAATACAACGAAATGAAGATGCAGATTAACAACGACTCGTTGGTGGCTCAACTGGAACAGGAACAGAAACGCACCGAAGAGCTGCTGGAAGAACTGAAACGTGTGAAAAGCAGCGACGCAGCCGAGATAATGCGACTCAAGAAAGAGCTCGCCACCTTGCGTGCCATACTGCGCAGTTATGTGCTGCAGATAGACTCGCTCAACCGTATGAACGAGGAGCTGGCACAAGAGAACTCCAGTCTGAAGACGCAGAACAGACAAGCCCAACAGCACATTTCCAACCTTAGCAGCGAGAATGAGTCGTTGTCCAGCAAGGTGGAGATTGCAAGCCAATTGGATGCGACTGGGGTGTATGCCGAAGGGCGCAACAAGAGGGGAAAGGCAGCGCGCAAGATAAAGGATGTGAAGAAATTTGCAATAGGTTTCAACATCTCACGCAATGTCACCACAAGCACCGGCATCCGAAGTATCTATGTCCGCATCACCACACCCACAGCCGAGGTGCTGACAAAGGGAGGGACGTTTGAGTACGAGAACCGCCAGCTGGAATACAGCATACGCAAGGACATAGAATACACAGGCGAAGAACAGGCAGTCCTTGTTTACTGGGATGTTGCCGAAGCCCTCTCCGCCGGCACTTATAGGGTGGACATCTTTGCCGACGGACACAACATCGGCGGCACCACGTTCAATTTCAACAAGTAAATGAGGAGAGGGAAACTTGCCAAATTCGCTGACATGGCGGCCAATCCGCTTGTGGTGGAATGTCCTCTTGCGGCAACGGTGCAGGACACCTTCCCTTTGAGAGGAAGATGGAATGCGGACTTCTTCCGCAACGCCAACCCGATAGTGTTGGAACTTGGCTGCGGGCGCGGAGAATACACCGTGGGACTGGGCGCGACATCGCCGCACAAAAACTTCATCGGTGTGGACATCAAAGGAGCGCGGATGTGGACAGGCGCGCAACAAGCCGTGAAGGACGGGATGGGCAACGTGGGATTTTTGCGCACCAATATAGAGTTCATCCACCGTTTTTTCTCTCCCGGAGAAGTAAGCGAGATATGGCTCACTTTCTCCGACCCTCAGATGAAAAAAGCCACCAAGCGACTTTCCAGCACGTATTTCCTTGAAAGGTACCGGCACTTCATGAAAGACGGAGGGCTGGTACACCTGAAGACAGACTCCAACTTCCTTTTCACATACACGGAGGAGATGCTGAAAGCAAACGACATCACACCCTTGGCACACACACGGGACCTTTATGGTGGAATGGCCACAGACAGGACCCTTGCTGAAGCGTGTTCCATCCAGACGTACTACGAAAACATGTGGCGTGAAAGAGGGATATCCATCAAGTATCTGTGCTTTGCCCTTCCGCAGGGCACGCCGTTGTCAGAACCCGATGTGGAAATTCCCCTTGACGAATACCGCAGTTACAGCCGCGGGAAACGATCCTCGTTACAGGTAAGCAAATAGGGAAAAGACTCTTGAACACAAAACAACCAAACCTCCTTTTATATATGACACTTTATCCGAAACTCATACAAGACGCCCTCGCCACGGTACGCTATCCGGGCACAGGCAAGAACCTTGTGGAGATGAACATGTTGGAGGACGACATACGCATCAGCGGTCTGCACGTCAGTTTCAGCCTTATATTTGAGAAACCAACCGACCCTTTCATCAAGTCGGTGCTCAAAGCCTCCGAAGCCGCGATACACGCATATGTGTCAAAGGACGTAGAAGTGGAAATCGCATACAAGACACGTCAGGCGCCACGTCCCGAACTGCATGACTTGCTGCCCGAAGTGAAGAACATCATCGCCGTGAGCAGCGGAAAAGGAGGAGTGGGCAAAAGCACCGTGGCGACCAATCTTGCTGTGGCACTTGCAAAAATGGGATTGAAGGTGGGACTTTTGGACTGCGACATCTCGGGACCGTCCGCGCCTAAGATGTTCCAAATGGAAGGAGAACGCCCCTACAGCGAACGCATAAACGGCAGAGACCTTATCGTACCCATAGAAAAATATGGTGTGAAGGTGCTGAGCATAGGATTCTTCGTAGACCCCGACCAACCCACTCTCTGGCGCGGTGGCATGGCTTGCAACGCATTGAAGCAACTCATCATGGATGCCGATTGGGGACAACTTGACTACTTCATCTTAGACACGCCCCCGGGCACCAGTGACATACATCTCACCTTGGTACAGACTCTGCCTATAACAGGAGCCGTCATCGTGAGCACCCCACAACAAGTGGCTCTTGCCGACGTGCGCAAAGGCATAAACATGTACCGCAACGACAAGGTGGACGTTCCTGTCTTGGGGCTCGTGGAAAACATGGCGTGGTTCACTCCTGTCCGGCATCCCGAAGAAAAATATTTCTTGTTCGGCAAGGAAGGCGTAAAAGAGTTGGCTGAGCAACTTGGAGTTCCTCTCCTCGGGCAAATCCCCATTGTACAGGACATTTGTCAGAGTGGTGACGAAGGCACTCCGACTGCCCTCTGCCCCGATACTGTAATGGGGAGAGCCTTCCTCCAGCTTGCCTCCAGGCTTGTTACACAGACAGACTGCCGAAACATGGAGAAAGCCCCGACCACTATCGTAAAGACAAAATAAAGAAAACTGCAGACCGAACAATCCAAAAATTGCTCAAGTTGTTTTTTTGAACATTCCCTAACCCATCTTTATATCTTTACAGCCCCCGTTTAACAAAGTTTAACGGGGGGGGTGACTACTGCCCTTTTTATTTTGTACCTTTGCAGCCGTTAATTTAAAAAAACATTTGTCAACGTAAAAAAAGTACAAAGTACAATGGAAAAAAGGAAAATCTACGAAGCTCCGGCCATGGAAGTGGTGGAGACGGGAACCCGGGAGAGCCTGCTCGCCAGCAGCGATTTAAGCAGTACGTCAATTGAAGACGGCGACCTGAACAACTTTGAAAGTGGATGGGAGTAAAACCAAGGAAAGGAACAAGACAATGAAGAACAAACACATGACTATCGTGGCACTGGCTGCAGCAGCCCTCGCCACCTCCTGCGCTTCGGAAGACATCGCGGAACCACAGAAACAGAACCAGAACCAGGGCGAGACCCGTACAGTGACGCTCACCGCCTCCGTAGCCGGCGATGACAACACCACGCGCGTGGGAATGACCAACAACGGGAACAACAAGGCCTCGTTCTATTGGCAAAAAGGTGATGCCATCTCTGTACTGACCCTGGGCAAAACCGGCTACTCCGCTGAGGAATTAACCACAACAGACGAAACGGATGGCACCCAAACGGCGACCTTTAAAGGCACATTGAAAGGAAATATGG